>JBBRZA010000050.1:0-24081 GCA_038237145.1 Gaiellales bacterium | reverse complement strand
GGCTGGAGGCGCGGGGGCTCGTGCTCGGCATCGAGCCGGCCCAGCACTACGAGGAGGTGCGCGCGACGCTGGATGTGGGCGGCGCCGTCGTGCTCTACACGGATGGAGTCATCGAAGCGCGGCGCGACAGCGAAATGTACGGCGTCGAGCGACTGGATCGCGTGCTGACCGAACGGCGTGACCTGTCGGCGAACGAACTGGCACAGGTCGTGCTCGATGACTGTCGGGCGTTCGCGCGCGGTGAGCTTGCCGACGACTGCGCTGTGGTCGTCGTCAGACGGACCGCTTGATCCAGCTGCGTCGCCTGGAAGGCCGGTTTGCCCGCGTCGGCCATCGCGGCGCTTCCGCGCTTGCGCCCGAGAACACGTTGCAGGCACTCGAGCTCGCGGTGGAGCTCGGCTGCGACATGTTGGAGTTCGACGTCCTCGACCTCGCCGACGGCACTCTCGTGCTCGCGCACTCGAACGATCTGCGCGAGGTGAGCCATGGCGCGGCGCGCGGCCGTGTTCGGAGTCGCGATCTCGACGGTCTGCGACGCGTCGCGCCTGACCTTCCGACGCTCGACGAAGCACTGGCTTTCTGCGCCGACCGTCTGCCTGGCATCGGGCTCCAGCTCGACTTGAAGCGGCTTGGGATCGAAGCGGCCACCGTCGAGACGGTGCGCAGACATGGCGTCCTCGGCCGCTCGTGGATCAGCACCTTCGACGCTCGGTCTCTTCGGCGCCTGGCAGAGCTCGAGCCGGAGCTGCCGCGCTCGTACACGTTGCCGCGGGATCGCTTCGGGATCTCGAAGCGTGGCCCGCTTGCTCCGGTCGTCCGCGCTGCACTCGGTTCTATCGGTGCTTCCCTGCCGGCTCGCCTGCCGGCTTTGCTCGCCCGCGCCAGGGCGGTTGCGGCGACCCTCCACTACTCGATCGCGTCCAGGGCGGTGATCGACTCGGCCCACGAGCTGGACGCCGCTGTCTACGTCTGGACGGTCGATGATCCGAGGCTGGCCGAGAGGCTCGTACGCGACGGCGCCGACGGAATCATCACAAACGATCCGCGGATCTTTACGATGTTCACGGCGTGAAACGTGCTTCGCTCCTTCTCTCGATCCTGGCCGGCTTCGCGGTCGCCGGTGTGCTCGCGTCAGCCCCGGCGGCAGCAGACCCGCCTGCGGCGATTCCGCTAGGAGTCACGATCGGTGGAGTACAGGTTGGCGGGCTGACCCCCGAGGCGGCTGCGACGGCGGTCCAGCAGGGGTTTCAGACGCCGCTCGAGCTCCAGCTCGGCTCGACACGGATCCTCGTCGCCCCGGACGTCCTTGGAGCCACGCCGGTGGTCGACAAGGCGATCGAGCGGGCACTGATCGCCGAGCCGAACAGCGTGATTCCTCTCGGCGTCAGCGTCGTCCCCGGAGCCCCGGCCGCCTTCATCGCCACGCTCGCGAAGCGCTACGACCGCCCGGCCGTCGACGCCAAGCTCTTCCTCAGGCACCTGCGGCCGTGGCTGTCGAAGGAGCGAGCCGGCCTCAAGCTCGACCGCCGCACCGCGGTGCGCGACGTCGCAACCGCGGTCGCCACCGGCGTGAGGACAGGCATCGCGCTGACGCAGTCAAAGGTGCACCCGAAGGTGACGCGGGCGAACTTCGGGCCCGTGATCGTCATCCGTCGCAAGTCGAACAGGCTGTTCCTTTACAACGGGATGCATTACCGCCGCCTCTTTGCGGTCGCGACCGGCCAGTATCAGTATCCGACCCCGCTCGGCCGCTTCGGGATCGTCGTCAAGTGGAAGAACCCGTGGTGGTATCCGCCGGACTCGCCCTGGGCGAGTGGGCAGGATCCGATTCCGCCGGGCCCAGGCAATCCGCTTGGTACGCGGTGGATGGGGCTCTCGGCGTCGGGTGTCGGCATACACGGCACGCCCTCGGACGGCTCGATCGGCTACTCGGTCTCGCACGGCTGCATCCGGATGCACATTCCGCAGGCCGAGTGGTTGTTCAACCACGTCGAGGTCGGGACGACGGTCTTCATCGTCGCGTCCTGATGACGCGGCCGGCAAGGCTCGCTGCTCAGGGGCTGGCGGTCGCGCTCGTCGCAGGGCTGCTTGCGTTGCTCGTCTGGCGGGTGGCCAACGACAACGGCAAGGGCGTGGCTCAGGCGCTCAAGGACGGCGAGCATCCGACCGCGCCGGCGTTCGACCTGGCCCGGCTGGACGGCCGGGGACGCCTCGACCTCGCGGCGTTACGGGGGAAGAAGCCGATCGTCCTCGACTTCTGGGCGTCGTGGTGCGTCCCGTGCATCCAGGAGTCGAAACGGCTCGAGGCGGCGCGGAAGGAATACGGCGACCGGGTTGCGTTCATCGGCGTCGACACGAAGGACTTCTCGAGCGACGCACGGCAATGGCAGAAAAAGCACGGCATCACGTACCCGAGCGTGCACGACGGCAGCGGCAGCGTCTTGACGACGTGGGGTGGACTGCCGATTCCTCGCATTTTCTTCGTCGCACGCAGCGGCAAGGTCGTCGGTGAGTTGATCGTCGAAGAGGATCTGCCGCGCTACCTGCAACAGATCGCCTCGTCGTGAAGCGTCTCTTCCCGTTCGTGCTGGTCGCGCTCCTCCTCGTTCCGGCGGCCCGCGCGAGTGAGCGGCACCCGTCGCTCGCCGAACTCGAAGGCGAGGTCATGTGTCCCGTGTGCGAGACGACGCTGGACCAGTCGAGCTCGCCGGCTGCACAGCAGATCAAGCGCGTAATCGCGAACCGCATCGCCGCTGGAGACACGAAGACTCAGATCAAGGACAGGCTCGTCGCCGAGTACGGGGATGCGATCCTCGCGGCGCCGCCGCGCGAGGGTTTCGGGCTGGTTGCGTGGTGGCTGCCGGTGGTCGGCATCCTGGCAGCTGCGGTCGTGGTCGGCATCGGCGCCCGGCGGTGGGCTCGTGCGCGCGAGCCCGCGCCTGTCGGCCCGTCGCTCGATCCGGCGTTGGAGCGGCGACTCGACGACGAACTGCGGCGCTTCGAGGGCTGATGGAGAAGGCGGGCGGACTGTTTCTCCTCGGGTTCGCCTCAATCGCGTTCCCGTGCGTACTGCCGCTCGTGCCGGGTTATCTGTCGGCGGTGTCGGCGGTCGAGGCGCAGCGACTCGGCGACCCTGGCGTGGGTCGGCGAGTCGCACTCGCGAGCCTCCCGTTCATCGCCGGCTTCGCGATCGTGTTCGTGGCGTTAGGCGCCGCGGCGAATCTGGTCTCGGGCGTGCTGAACGACCAGACGAAGCAGGCGGTCGCCGGCTTAATCCTCGTGGTCGCCGGTCTTGCCTTCATGGGCCTGCTGCCCTGGACCGACCGGCTCGTGGCGGGCGGGCTCATTCAAGGCGCGCGAAAGAGCGGCTCGCGCGTCCTGCTCGGTGGCGCCTTCGCAATCTGCGCCGCCCCGTGTGTCGGGCCGTTCCTCGCGGAGGCATTCGCCGCGGCCGGCAACTCCGACACCGTCATCCGCGGCTCCGCCTGGCTGGCGGCCTATTCCGCCGGTCTCGGTGCCGCGTTCCTGCTGGTCGCCGTCTTCTTCGTGCGCGGCATGACGCTGTTCCGCTGGATGCGAGACCACTACCGCGTGTTCTCGATCGTCGGCGGCACGATCCTCGTCGTGCTCGGTCTGCTTCTCTTCTTCGACGAGTTCTATCGCGTGCAGGTCTATACGCACCGTTTGCTCGAGGCCATCGGCCTCGGCGATCTCTAGAGTCGCGGCGGGGGAAGGTTGAGGGAGCCCAGTTCGTGCAGCTCGCGCAGCTGCGTGAGTAGGGGCTCGAGCTCGATGCCGCGATGAGTGGGCGCGAACGGCTCGAGCCGGCGTAATGCCTTCGCGAGCTGCCGCTCGGTGCCGATCTTGCGTCCGCGCCCGGCCTGGTACCACGCAACCGCGACGTGCACGAGTCCCTGGAAGAAGTCGCGCTCGTCGGCGGAGGCCGCTCGCCACGCGTCCTCCAGCTTCTCGTGCGCCGCGAAGTACTCGCCGGCCCGAATCAGCTCGACGCCCGCCTCATATGCGGACTCGAGCCCATCCTCCACCCGGGCGACCTTACAAGGGGTTGAGCAGGCACGCCGAAGCGCGATACCCTCCCGCCGTGGCGACGATCCTGCTGTGTGGGGTCGATGTCTTCTTTCGGGGCAAGCTCGAGGCCTTGCTCCCTGGACATCATTTCGTCACGACCGACAGCGTGGACTGGCCGGATCTCGTGATCGCGGACATCAGCCGCGTCGACCCGATGGATGTCGCTGATTCGTATCCGGAGATACCAATCCTCGGTTTCGGGGGACACACCGACACGGCCGGACTGCGGCGTGCCCACGAGGCGGGCTTCGACCAGGTGCTCGTGAAGAACGCGCTTCAGGAGCGGGCAGCTCAGGTCGTTGATGAGCTGATTACTTGAGTAAAGTAGGTCGCCGCCAGTGACCTACATCATCGCCGAGCCTTGCATCGACATTAAAGACAAGTCCTGCGTAGACGTCTGCCCTGTGGACTGCATCCACGAGGCCGAACGCATCCTCGTGATCGATCCCGAAGAGTGCATCGACTGCGGTGCGTGCGAGCCGGAATGCCCGGTGGAGGCGATCTTCCCGGAGGACGCGCTGCCGGACAAGTGGGAGCCGTTCGTGAAGATCAACTACGCCTACGGTGAGGGCTTCGACGTCGTGAACAAGCTCACCGACGAGTACGCGACCGAGCACAACGTCCAGAACCCACCCCTGGAATAGACGTCTCGGTAGACCGGGAACCCGCAGGTACGCTGGCGACGTGAAGCCCAAGACCTTGGATCACGTCGCCTTCTGGGTCGCGGATCGCGAGCCGATCGTGGACTTCCTGACGCAGCACGTCGGGATGCACGTCATCGACCGGCAGGATGCGTTCACCTTGGTCGGCTCCGATGCGCGGCGCGGAAAGCTGACGCTGTTCACGGCCGAGGGCCCGCGCGAGCAGGGCGCGTTCAAGCACGTTGCGCTGCGTGTGTCGGATCTCAATCGTGCGCGCGTGGGCCTTCCCGACGGTGTGGAGGCCGAGCTCGGCGAGGGCCTGCGAATACGCCTCGTCGAGGCGGCGACGGACGTGGAGTACGACCTCGACCACGTCGCGCTGTATTCGGTCGACCCCGAGCAGAGTGCGCAGGAATACCTGACGCTTGGTTTCAATGCTGCCGAGCGCTCCGGCGAGGGTCACCCGCGTGTCGAGGTCGGCGGCGCCTACGTGGAGTTCCATCCCGGTGACCCGAGCGGCTCCGAGAAGCCTTTGCTGAACCACGTTGCCGTGCTTGTCGACGAGGTCGATCCGGTGATTGCAGAGGCGGAGAAGCGCGACATCGTCGACAACGTCGTCGACGCTGCGAACACGCGAGCGGTTTTTGTCTGGGGCCCGGAGCGCGTGCGCATCGAGTACGTCGAACACAAGCCAGGATTCGCGCTGAAGTAGTCATAGCGGGTGCGGGGATGGCGGGGCTGTCTGCCGCTGTGCGCGCACGCGAGCTCGGCGCAACGCCTCTCGTGCAGGAGAAGGGGGCGCGGCCGGGCGGGTCGATGCTCCTGTCGAGCTGTGTCATCTGGCGTTTTCGGGAGTGGGATGACTTTCGGGCGGAGTGTCCGACCGGCGACGAGCGGTTGCAGCGCGTCGTCTGGGAACGGCTCGACGATGGGATCGTGTGGCTCGAGTCGCTCGGCGCGCCGGTGGTGGCGCACGAGACGGGGAATCCGCGCACGATCGGAAAGCGGTTCGACCCGGCGGGATTGACGGACACGCTGGTTCGTGCCGCGGGGGGCGTTCGCCTAGGGGAGTCGGCAGCAGAGCCGATGATCCTGGCGACGGGCGGCTTCCAGGGGAATGCGGAGCTCGTCACCGAGCACATCCATCCGGGCGGCTCGCTCAGGCTGCGCGCGAATCCTTGGAGCAGCGGTGACGGGATGCGGTACGCGCTCGAACGCGGCGCGGAGCTCTCCGCAGGGTTGGAGGAGTTCTACGGGCGCAACATGCCCGACACGGATTTCGCGGAGGAACAGTTCGTCCCGCTCGCGCAGCTCTACGGCCGGGTTGCCCGCGTCTACAACGAGCGCGGCGAGGAGTTCTTCGAGGGCGAGGTGTCGTGGTCGGAGAACGACCTCGTGCAGGCGACCGCCCAGCAGCCGGGCGCACGCGCGTGGTACGTCCTGGACGACAAGGCGCTCGATCAGCCGGCCCGCGACCGCACCGTGAGGGACATCGCCGCGCTGGCGTCGACACGGGTGGATCCGGCCGAGCTGCCTTTTCCCGCGCCGCCCGATGCGTGCGTGGCGGTTCGCGTCTCACCGGGCATCACGCACACGATCGGGGGCCTCCGCATCGACGAGCAAGCGCGGGTCGCGGGCACGGACGGGTTGTTCGCCGCGGGTGCCGACGTGGGCGGCATCTCGACCGGTGGTTACGCCAGCGGTCTGGCCGCCGCGCTCGTCTTCGGGCGAATCAGCGCCGAGAGTGCGCTCGACCGCTCGTAGCGGATCTGTGACGGGCTCGTCACGCCTGCGTACCCGTGCCTGGCACCGGTACGTCTCCGGGGAAGCGGCACCGCGTGGGGGATCGCTGAGCTGCGTGACGCTTCGTCATGCGTTTCGTACCCGTGCCTGGCACCGGTACGTTCGTGAGGGACGGCCCTCGCCGAAGTTAGACAGCCTGAAGGTACGCGCAGGGCCGAGGATCGTTCGGCAGCGGCGAAGGACCGACCTTGACCACCTGCTCCTCGAGGTCGTCGACCTCGATCAGCGTGCCGACCGCCGGGGCGTCGCCCTCAGCCTCGCGCAGCTCGTAGCCGCTGGGCTTCGAGACGAAGAGGAGGTGCTTGCCACCGCGGTCGTCCATCGGCTGCGCATCCTACCCCCGCTTCGCGGGACTTGACCCGAACGGCTGGGGTCAGACCCTGGCCTAACGGGACGTCGCGTACGGCGGCAGGACGACGCGGATCGTTGTTCCCGCGCTCTCGCCCTGGTCGACTGTGAGGACGCCGTTCAGTGTTCGCGCGCGCTCCTCCAGTTCTTCGAGGCTGCGGCGGCGGCGCTCGCCGGGCGCGTCGTCCGCGATCGCCGTCTCGACGCCGCCGTCTGGCGTCTGCCGCATCGTCACCGACAATGTCTGCGGCGGCCCGCGGTGCACCGCCTGGTCGAGAGCTTCGCGGATGATCTGGTAGATCGCCGCTTGCGTCTTGTCGGCGAGTTGCTCGGCGGCCTCGACGTCGACTTCGACACGCACGTTGTGGGCGAGCTCAATCTGATCCGTCAGAGCGCGCACGGCGGGTGCGAACCCCTGATCGCGTAACACCACGGGTTCGAGGTTGAAGGAGAGGTTGCGCAACTGGCCGATCGTCGCGCGATGGCGCTCGAGCGCCCGGCCGATGATCTCCTGCGCTTCCCCGCCTCGACCTTCCTCGATCGAGTTCAGCCCTGCATCGAGCATTAGCGCGACCCCCGAGAGCGACTGCACTGCGCCGTCGTGCAACTCGTTCGCAAGGCGCCGACGCTCGTCCTGCTCGGCGGTGATGAGCTGATCCGAGAGCCGGGAGCGCTCGGCCTCGCGCACGCGTGCGTCGTCCAGTAGTTCTGCGTTTTCGTGCTCGCGCGCGGCGAAGTCCGCCAGGACTGTTGCGCGCACAACGTCGTCCCGGTCAAAGGGACGCTGACGGGTCAACCGCAGCGCGCCGATCTCCTCGTCGTGCGCGCGCAGCGGAATCACGATCGCGTTCTCCGCCGGCGCTTGCCGCGGCCGCTCGCCCGGGCCGAGCAGCAACGCACGCGCCTCGAACAGTCGCTCCGCCTCCTGTCGCGTCCGCTCCAACACCTCCGCGCCGCCGGCGATCGATCCCATCGTCTCGACGAGGGACTCGAGGAAGCGCGCTTCGCTCGAAAGCTCCCGCTCCGCAGCCTCGTGCCGCCGGCGCTCCGTCACGATCAAGAACGTGGCTACGACTCCCGCCATCGCGATCGTCAGCGCGAGGGCGGCGAGGGTTAGTGGATGGCTGCCAGCTGCCAGTGCCACAACCGCCAACAAGGCCGCGGCAGCAAAAGCCAGAACGAGCAGTCCGGCCCTAGTCGATGATCGCTTCGCGAAGCGCAATCGCAACCGCTTGCGTCCGCGTGTCCGCCTCGAGCTTGGCGAGGATGTGGCGGACATGGCTCTTCACGGTCTCCTGACTGATGAAGAGCTTCGCAGCGACGTCCTGATTGGACATGCCGTCCGCGAGCAGCTGCAGGATCTCCCGCTCGCGCCCGGTCAGCATCTCGTCCTTGTCCTTGCCGGTCAGGAACGCGGGCATCAGTGCCGGGTCGACGTACCCTTCGCCCCCCGCCACCTTCTCGATCGCCCGCAACAGCGTCTGGTGCGGCGCCTCTTTGAGGATGTAGCCCTTCGCGCCCGACTCGAGCCCGCGCCCGAGCAGCGACCGCTCGCTGTACGCGGTGAAGATCAGCACAGCGGACTCTGGAACCTTTTCCGTCAGGATCTTCGTCGCCTCGAGCCCGTCCATTCCGGGCATGCGCACGTCCATGATCACGACGTCCGGCTTGCGCCGCTCCGCCAGGGCCACGGCGCTGGCACCGTCGGACGCCTCGCCGATGACACGGATGTGCGGGGCGCGCGAAAGCGAAAGGCGGAGCCCTTCCCTGACGACCTCGTGGTCGTCGACGATGAGACAGGTGATCTCGGAGGGGGTGGAGGGGGTGGACACCCGCTCAGGATGATATTCGGCTAGACGGTCAGTGACAGCTGCTCGGGCTCGGGAGGAGGGGCGAGGCGGACGTCTCGTCGGTCCCGAATCCCGAACTCCCGCGCCAGCTTGGAGACCTCGTCACGCAGTGGATTTCGCTCCTCGGCGCCGAGGTAGGCGCGCCGGCGGGCGTAGAGCCGCTCGTAGAGAGGCAGCTGCTCGGGCCAGTCCTCCGCGAGATGCTCGAGGAAGTGCTCACGTGTGCCGGGGCGGAGGAAGAGCAGATTGGCCCAGATCCCGGTCGCGCCCACCTCGCGCGCCGCCCGAACCACCTCGCGCAATTGCTCGGGCCGGTCGGAGATTCCGGGCAGGATCGGCGCCATGCCGACGCGCACCTTCACGCCGGCGTCGACCAGCGCCTTCACCGCCTTCAGCCGCTGACGCGGATGCGCGGTCGACGGCTCGGTGCGCTTCCAGACCTCGACGTCGAGCGTCGGGATCGAGAACGTCACGCTCACGTCCGCGCGCCGTGATGCCTCGACGAGCACGTCGAGATCGCGCACGATCATGGGCCCGCGAGTGATGATCCCGAATGGATTCGCGGCGTCGCGGAACACCTCGAGGCACGCGCGCGTCAGCTTGTACTTCCCTTCGACCGGCTGGTACGGGTCCGTCGCAGCGCCGACGGTCACTTGCTCGTACTGCCAGGTCACGCGCGCGAGTTCTTTCCGCAACACGTCGGCCACATTCGTCTTGACTCGGATCGACGTCCCGTAACGGTCGTCCGACGGCCGGTCCGATCGCTTCTCGAAGGCGCGCACGTAGCAAAACGTGCAGCGGTGGACGCAGCCCATGTACGGGTTCAGGGACCACTTGAAGCCCATGCCCTTGACCGGGTTGAGGGCGCTCTTGCAGGGCTCTTCGCGATACTCGATCCGCATGTCCTCGGCAGGCAGTATAGAACAGACGTTCGTACAGCTTGAAGACGATATTCAGCGGCTGACGCTCCCGCTCCCGACCGGGCCTAAGCACGTCCACTGCTACCTGGCGCACGGCACGCTCTTCGACACCGGCCTCGGGCTCGGGGACGCCCCGTGGGAATCCGTGGAGGTCGAGCGCATCGCGATCACGCATTTCCACCCCGACCACGTGGGCGGCGCCGCGGCGGCCGCGGAAGCGACGGGCGCCCCCGTCTCCCAGGGCGGCCTCGACTACGCCCAGTGCGAGCGCGTCTGGGGAAGCGACGACTGGCCCGAGCGAATAGCGGCGTGGTTCGTGCGACACGGCGTGCCCGTCGATGTCACCGAAGATCTCATTGTCCAGGGGCACGCCTTCGCGCCGTTCATCCGGTACGCGATCGACCCCGACTTGCTCTACGAAGGCAGCGAGGTCGGCGGCTGGCAGGTTCTCGAGCT
This sequence comes from Gaiellales bacterium, assembly GCA_038237145.1. Classification (GTDB taxonomy): domain Bacteria; phylum Actinomycetota; class Thermoleophilia; order Gaiellales; family Gaiellaceae; genus 3-1-20CM-4-69-9. The sequence goes on along the minus strand of JBBRZA010000050.1, from coordinate 13,974 downwards.
TCCCGGTCATGCCGACGGGCACCTGGGCTTCCTTCGCGACGGTGTCCTGATCGGCGGCGACCACCTGCTGCGGCGCATCACGCCGGCTGTCGGCCTCTATCCCGAGAGCCGCCAGGATCCGCTCGGGGACTACCTTGCATCACTCGAGCGCACGATCGAGTTCGCGCCCCGCATCGTCTATCCGGGCCACGGCGAGCCCATTCACGACGCAATGACGCGCGCGCGCGAACTGATCGACCACCACCGGGTCAGGCTGGACGACCACGTGGCAGCGCTCTCCACCGAACCGCGCACCGCCTACGAGATTTCCCTCGACGTGTTCGGGCGGGAACTGGCGCCCACCCAGCGTCGGTTCGCGGTCGCCGAGACCCTGTCCCACCTGGAGCGGCTTGTCCATGAGGGCCGGGCTGCCCGCACCGGTGACGACAACCGTGTTTCCTATACTTCTCCGTAGTTGGACGACGAAATCCCGCCTAGTACCATCGCCCACGGGGTCGGGGCGTGACGATCCTCTTCGAGCTCGTCGCCGTCGGCGTTCTGATCCTGCTGAACGCCTTCTTTGTCGCGGCCGAATACGGGCTCGTGACCGCACGGCGGACCCGCATCGTCGAGTTGCAGCACCAGGGCGACCGGCGGGCGCGCGACGTGCTGCGCATTACCTCCGACCCACCGCGCTTCATCGCCGCGATGCAGCTCGGCGTGACGCTCACTTCGCTGGGCATCGGTGCCCTGGGCGAGGTGGCGCTGTCGCGCCTCTTCGACAGGGCGATTTCCACGCTGCTCGCCGTGCTCCTCGCCTACCTGGTCCTCACCTTCCTGCACGTGGTGATCGGCGAGCTCGTGCCGAAGGGGATCGCGCTCGGACACTCCGAAGGCACGGCGCTGTTCGTGTCGGCACCGGTGCGTTTCTTCTTCATCGTCATGCGGCCGGTCGTGTGGTTCCTGGAGGGCGCGACGGAGATCGTCCTGCGCTGGCTCGGCCTGAAGCCGCCCGGCGCGGACGACGACGTCCTCTCAGAGGCGGAGCTTCGCATGCTCGTCTCGAGGTCGACAGAGCACGGCGAGATCGAGCAGCAAGAGCAGGAGATGCTCTACAAGGTGTTCGACTTCGCCGACAAGGAGGCGAAGGACGTGATGGTGCCGCGGCCGGAAGTCGTGGCGCTCTCCATCGATCTCCCGCCGGAGCAGTGCCTCGAGGCGGTGATGGATTCGCCGTACACGCGGTATCCGGTTTACCGCGAGTCGCTCGACAACGTCGTCGGCATCCTGCACGTCCGTGACCTCTTCCGCGCCCTGCGCGATCGCGGCATGCACGAGGTCAAGGTGGAGGACATCATCAGACCCGCGCACATCGTCCCCGAAACGAAGGACCTCGCCGCGCTACTCGCGGAATTCCGTCGCGCGAACCAGCACATGGCGATCGTCGTCGACGAGTACGGCGACATGGAGGGGATCGTCACCCTCGAGGATCTCCTCGAGGAGATCGTCGGGGACATCGAGGACGAGTTCGACCTGCCGGACGAATCCATCGAGCAGATCGACGAGGACACCGTGATCATCGACGGGACTTTCCCGATCGACGACTTCAACGAGCGCTTCAAGACCGAGATGCCGGACGAGGACTACCACACCATGGCCGGCTTCGTCTTCGGCCTGCTCGGGCGCCAGCCTGAGGCAGGTGACACGATCAACCACGACGGCATGCGCTTCGACGTGCTCGAGATCGAGGGCTCACGCATCCTCAAGCTCGCAGTCACCTTCGAGCAGCGCCGGGAGCAGCGCGATCGTGACGATGTCGAGCGCGAGGCACTCGAAGCCGAGTTGTTCGACGCCGACTCCTAGTCGGTCACGAAGAGCCGGGGGGTACCATGCTAAGGACGTTCTGGGGTTTGAACTACTCAACAAGGAGAAGCATGCTTCGCACTCGTCTCGCACTCGTTGCGCTGCTTGGCGCCGCGCTCATCATCGTCGCGTCCGCGTCTGCGGCCGTGCCGACGCTCAAGGCCACGGACGGCCCTGGGTTCACGATCAGCCTGAAGAAGGGTACGACCAAGGTCACGAAGCTGAAGGCCGGCAAGTACAAGATCGTGGTCAGGGATCTGTCAAACATTCACAACTTCCACCTGACTGGACCGGGGGTCAACAAGAAGACCGGCGTCGGCCCCAAGGGGACGTTCACGTGGACGGTCACCCTGAAGAAGGGCACCTACAAGTACATCTGCGATCCCCACGCGGCGACCATGAAGGGCAGCTTCAAGGTCACCTAGTCGTTCAAAACCGCTTCGAGCCCCCTCGCGTATGGACAGTCCGTACACAAAAAGCGAGGGGGCTTTCATGTTCCGAACGACGTTATTCGCAGTGGTTGCAGCCGCCGTTGCGGTTGGGATGGTTGCGTCCGCCCAGGCCAGGTCGACCGGGTTGACCGGCGAGGTCGGTCCCGGCTACAGCATCGAGGTGCAGAAGGCCGGTAGGGATCTGAAGACGATCAAGGCCGGCACCTATCGAATCAAGATCGAGGACAAGTCCGCGATTCACAACTTCCACCTGTTCGGCCCTGGTCTGAACAAGAAGACCGGCATCGGCTTCAAGGGCGAGACGACCTGGACGATCAAGCTGAAGGTCGGCCGCTACACGTATCAATGCGACCCGCATGCCTCGGGGGGCATGAAGGGCCGCTTCCGGGTCACCGCGTAACGGGAACTTCTTTGATCTGGCCGTCTTCGATCCGGAAGGCGGCTAGATCGTCCTTCTGGATCGAGTAGACGAGGTAGGGCTTCCCTTCCCAGAGGCCGATGTTCTCGACGTCGGTGCGCGACGGACGCGCCGCCGCGGAGATGTGCGAGTGGAAGACGGCGAGCTCGTAACCGCCGTCCTCGGCGAACCAGATCTCCGGGTCGTCGAACTCGAGCTCGAAGCGGTAGGGGGAGGAAGCGGCGTTGCGACCCGGCTCGTAGCGCTCCGCGCGGCCGTCCCGCAGCAGGACGAGCCCGCACGCCTCGTTCGGCGCCTCGCGTTCGGCGTGCGCAACGAGCGCTGCGCGCACGTCGTCCGGGATCACCACCAGACGATGCGCTCCATTGCCTGCTCCACGTCGTCCGCGTCCCAGAAGTCCGCCGAGAGGTATTTCCAGCCTGCATCGGCGAGGATCGCCACGACGACACCTTCGTCGAGCTCTTGCGCGAGCTTGCGCGCGACGTGACCGACAGCTCCCGCAGATACGCCCGCAAAGATCCCTTCCTCGTCGAGTAGCCGGCGTACCTCGCGCACGGACTCCTCGTTCGAGACGAGGACCTTGCGGTCGAGCTTCGACACGTCGAGGATCGGGGGTACGTAACCGTCGTCGAGCGAGCGCAATCCCATCACGGGATCGCCGGGTAGCGGCTCTGCCGCCGCGACGACGACATCGGGAAACGACTCACGCAGGCGTTCGCCCGTCCCCATCAGCGTTCCACCGGTTCCGAGCCCAGCAACGACCACGTCGACCCGGTCGAGCGCCTCGGCGATCTCGGCACCAGTGCCCTCGTAGTGTGCGCGCGGATTCGCCTCGTTCGCGTACTGGAACGGCATGAAGTAACGCGGCTCGCGCTCGGCGAGCTCCAGTGCGAGGCGCACCGCGCCGTTCGAACCCTCCGAGCCCGGTGAGAAGACGATGTTCGCGCCGTACAGCCGCAGCAAGCGCTTGCGTTCCTCAGTCGCGTTCTCGGGCATCACGCAAGTGAGCGGGTATCCCTTCAGCTTGGCAACGAGCGCAAGCGAGATGCCAGTGTTGCCGCTCGTCGGCTCGAGCAGCTCGCGGCCGGGCTCCAGCTCGCCGGAGGCTTCGGCAGCTTCGATCATCGCTTTGGCAATGCGATCCTTGATTGAGCCGGTCGGGTTGTGGCCCTCGAGCTTCGCGTAAATCTGGACGTTGCCGACCGGCCGGAGCTCGACGAGAGGGGTGTTGCCGACGAGCTCGAGAAGGTTGCGCGCGACGCGCGCGCTAGCCACCGGCCATGGCCGGTAGGAGGATCACGGTGGCGCCGGGCCGCACTTCGGTCTCGAGGCCGTCTAGCGTCCGCACGTCCTCACCCTCGACGTAGACGTTGACGAACGGTGCGATGTCACCGTCCTCGACGAGCTGCGTGCGTAGCCCCGGAAACTGCCCCATCAGGTCCTCGAGCAGATCGCGGACGTTGTCGCCCTCGGCCGCGACCTCGCGCTGGCCTCCTGCCTGCTCGCGCAGTGTTGGTGGAATCCTGACCTTGCTCATGCGGGCTCCCTCGTCCCTGCGCAGAACTGGACGTAATCGATGTGCTCGGTGATCGTCGGATGCTCTCCGCAGACCGGGCAGTCCGGATCGCGCCGCAGCTTCACCTCGTCGAACGACGCCGCGAGCGCGTCGAAGAGAAGCAGCCGGCCGATCAGCGGCTCGCCGATCCCGAGCGCGAGCTTCAGCGCCTCACTTGCCTGCAGCGAGCCGATCACGCCGGGCAGCACGCCGAGCACTCCGCCCTCGGCGCACGACGGCGCGAGCTCCGGCGGTGGCGGCGTGGGGAAGAGGCAGCGGTAGCAGGGGCCTTCGTACGGCTTGAAGACAGTCACCTGTCCCTCGAAGCGATAGATCGACCCGTGGACGACGGGAATCTTGTGCCAGATCGAGGCGTCGTTGACGAGGTAGCGGGTGGGGAAGTTGTCGGCGCCGTCGACGATCACGTCCCAGCCGTCGGCCAGGATGCGCTCGATGTTCTCGGAGGTGAGGCGCTCCTTGTAGGCGACCACTTCGACGTCCGGATTGAGCGCCTCGATCGTGCGCTTCGCCGACTCGACCTTCGGCTCGCCGAGCGACTCGGTCGAGTGGACGATCTGCCGCTGCAGGTTCGACTCGTCGACGACGTCCGCGTCGACTATTCCGATGCGGCCAACACCGGCTGCGGCCAGGTAGAGCGACGCGGGCGACCCGAGTCCGCCGGCGCCGATGAGCAAGACCTTCGAGTCGAGCAGCTTCAGCTGCCCTTCCTCGCCGACCTCCGGAATCAGGAGATGGCGGCTGTAGCGCGCGCGACGCGGAGCGTCCAGGCCGGCCTGGAGCTGCACGGGGAACCCGTTGCGCTTCCAGTCGGTGAAGCCGCCCGCGAGGGAAGCGACGTCCTCGTAGCCGAGGTCCGTCAGCGTCTTGGCGGCGAAGGCCGAACGGTTGCCGGCCGAGCAGTAGACGACGACGGGACGGGCGGTGTCCGGGGCCAACCGCTCGATCCTGGACTCGAGCTGCCCGCGCGGTATGTGGACGGCGCCCGGGATGTGGCCCTCGTCCCACTCGTCCTGCTCGCGGACGTCGACGACGACCGGCTCGCCGGACTCGATCCGGTCACGGGCGTGGGTGGCGTCGATCTCCGAGATCTCGGATCGCACCTGCCGCAGGAGCTCTCGATAGTTAGGCATCGCTATAGGAAATATAGCTTTGCTCAGTTAGCTAGCGTCGCCTGCGATGAGCGCGCGCGCCAGGGTCTGGATCATCGTCGGGCTCGCCGCCGCGGCCGCTGCGGGGACCGTCGTCGGAGTGACGCTCGCCACGCGGAACGACGTCCAGCGGTCCTCGAGCAAGCCGCCGCCCTTTGCCCCGGATCCGACGGCCCGGCCCGAGGTGGCGCAACAGGTGCGCGAAGCGCTGCAGGCGTGGCCGTCGGGCACGGCTCGCCGGCTGCGGATCCTCGCCGCGCGCTATCCACACAGCGCCCTCGTCCAGCTCGAGCTCGGCCTCGCGCTCGCGCTGTCCGGCCAGCAGGCAGACGCGACCCGGGCGTGGCAGGCGGCAGAGCGTGCCCAGCCGGATTCTCCCTCCGCCGTCAGAGCCCAGGATCTGCGCCATCCCGGCAGCCCGCCGGGCCTGCCGCCGTTCGTGCCGAGCTTCACGCGGGTGACAAACGCTGTCGAATCCCTCCTGCTGCGAGGCGCGGCCTACCAGCAGGTCCTGCGGCCCGTCTCCGCCGAACGCGAGTTTGCCGCGGCGGCGAAGGCTGCCCCGAACGACCCCGAAGCGCTGACGGCGGCGGCTGTCGGCCTGTACGACAAGGATCGGCCTGCCCTTGCTTTCTCGCGCCTCGGCCCGCTCGCGCGCCGTTTCCCCCATGCGCAGACCGTGCGGTTCCACCTCGGGCTCCTGCTGATCTACTTCGGAGACATGCCTCGTGCTCGTCGCGAGCTGGCCCTCGCCCGCGCGCAAGGCGCAAGGACACCCCTTGGAAGGAGGGCCGAAACGCTTCTTAAGGCAGGTCGAAACCCTAGCTAGGACCATCCGGCACAAAGGATGAGCCGTTCGGCCTATGGCGGCCGTCCGATTCAACTGGCACAGTGCGGCATCGCTAGAACGCCGTCCCGGAGGGGGGAACGGAGTGAGCGCAACCGAGGTTGCCGTAGCACCACCGAAGACCGTCACGGATCTTCTGGAGACCGATGACGCGAAGGCGCTCCTGGACGCCGGGCGCGAGAACGGCCGCCTGAGTGCCGACGAGATCGCCGTCGCACTGGACGAGCTCGATCTCGAGCCGGCCCAGATCGACGACTTCTACCACGCTCTCGAAGAGCTTCAGATCGAGGTCGTCGTCGTCGAGGAGGAAGAGGAGCAGCCGGTGGAGGAGCCCCGCGAGGTCTCGACCGACGCGCTTCAGCTCTTCCTCAAGGACATCGGCAAGGTCGATCTCCTCACCGCCGCTCAGGAGGTCGAGTTGGCGAAGCGGATCGAGCGTGGCGATCACAGCGCGAAGCAGGAGATGGTCGAGGCGAACCTTCGTCTCGTTGTCTCGATCGCCAAGAAGTACCGCAACCAGGGGCTGCCATTCCTCGATCTGATCCAGGAGGGGACGATCGGCCTGGTTCGCGCGGCCGAGAAGTTCGACTACCGCAAAGGCTTCAAGTTCTCGACCTACGCGACGTGGTGGATCCGCCAGGCGGTCGCGCGAGCGCTCGCGGACAAGGCGCGCACGATTCGCATGCCCGTCCACGTGGTCGAGAAGCTGAACAAAATCGTCCGCTCCGAGAGGAAGCTCCGTGCCGAGCTCGGCCGCGAGCCCAACGCCATCGAGATCGGCAAGGACCTCGATCTCACGGGCGAAGAGGTGGAGCAGATCCGCCGCAGCGCCCAGACACCGGTGTCGCTCGAGAAGCCGGTCGGCGACGAGGACGAGTCGGAGTTCGGGCACTTCCTCACCGACGCGAACCTGCCACTGCCTGACGAGGAAGCCGAGATCACGATGCGCAAGGAGACCTTGCGCAATATCCTGGGCACGCTCTCGAGCAGGGAGCGCCAGGTGCTCGAGCTTCGCTACGGGCTCGACGGCCAGCACCCGAGGACGTTGGACGAGGTCGGGCGGACGTTCAACGTCACACGAGAACGCATCCGGCAGATCGAGAACCAGAGCCTGAAGAAGCTGCGGGCGCTCGCCGACGCAGGCAAGCTGCGCGACGTCGCCTGACGAACCAGAACCAGGTCCACGTAGACTCGCCGCCCGTGGAGCAGACATGGGTTGACGAACTGCGCGAGTTCATCGCGATTCCGAGTGTCAGCGCGGACCCGGCCCATGAGGCGGACGTCCGTCGCGCGGCGGAATGGGTGCGCGATTTCGTCAAGCGTGCGGGTGGAGAGGCCGAGCTAGTCCAGTTCGGGGAGCGAGAACTCGTCATCGGCGACATCCCCGCGAACGCGAACGGTGGCGGCGATGCGCCGACCGTGATGATCTACGGACACTACGACGTCCAACCGCCCGCTCCGCTCGACCTGTGGGAAACCCCACCGTTCGAGCTCTCCGAGCGCGACGGCTGGTACTACGCGCGCGGCATTGCGGACGACAAGGGCCAGCTCTTCACGCTCCTCAAGGCGGCCCAGTTGCTGCGAGAGCAGAACGCGCTCCCCGTGAACATCAGGGTCGTCTCCGACGGTGAGGAGGAGATCGGCGGCCACACCGTCGTGGACTTCCTCGAAGCGGACGAGCGCGGTGCCGACGCCTGCATCATCTTCGACGGAGGCATGACGCGCGCCGAGCAGCCGGAGTTCGGGCTGGCAACGCGCGGCCTCGTCGCCTTCCATCTGAAGGTGAAGACGGGTGAGCGCGACATGCATTCCGGGTACTACGGCGGTGCGGCGCTCAACGCGATCCACGTACTCATGCAGGGACTGTCAGCCGTGATCGCGCGCGACGGACTGTTGCCCGACCAGCTCCGCGTCGGCCGCGCGCCGCTGAGCCAGGCCGAGGTCGACAGCCTCAAGAAGCTCCCGAAAGGCTGGGAGATTCTCGACGAGGCAGGCGCGACGCCGCTCGATTCGAAAGCCGCGGAGGACTTCTACGACCGCACCTGGGCAGAGCCGTCGCTCGACGTGAACGGCATTCGCGGTGGCAAGCCCGAGTTCGTCAACACAACGCTGATCGTCGAGGCCGAGGCGCGCTTCACCATTCGCCTGGCTCCGGGCCAGGATCCCGAGACGATCGCCGCAACGGTGGAGAAGCTGATCCGGGCGGCGATGCCCGACGAAGCCGAGGTCGAGTTGATCCGCGAGAACTCGGCGGCGCCCGGCGTCTTCGCGCCGGACTCGAAAGCGATCCAGCTCGGGATGGAGGCGTTCAAGAAGGCAACCGGCGTGACGCCGTTGCTCGTGCGCGTCGGCGGCACGCTGCCGATCTACCCCGCCCTCGCCGCGAAAGGGATTCCGACGATCGGGACCGGCTTTGCGCTGCGCGAGAGCAACGTGCACTCGCCGAACGAGCGGCTGCGCGTCCAGGACATCGACCGTGCGGTCGCCGCCGCTTCGGAGCTGTACCGGGGACTGGCCGCTCTTGGCTGATCCGCGTTATCCGACGCCGATCGCCGAGGAGCTCGCGGGCGACGTGCTCGACCGCTTCCTGCGCTACGTCCAGGTCGACACGCAGTCGGACGACGACTCCGAGACGTACCCGAGCACGGCGAAGCAGCTCGACCTCGGCAAGATGCTTGCCGACGAGCTGCGCGAGATCGGGCTCGAGGACGTGGAGCTCACCGAGCACGGCTATGTCTTCGCGACCCTTTCCGGCTCGGGGGGCCCGACGGTCGGGCTGATCGCACACATGGACACGAGCTCCGACGAATCCGGCACGAACGTGAAGCCGCAGGTCATTCGGAACTACGACGGTGCCGACATCGTCCTGCCCGGCGATCCGCGCAAGGTGCTGCGTCCGAGCGAGAATCCGATCCTCGCCGATCGGGCGGGCCACGACATCGTCACGACCGACGGAACGACGCTTCTCGGCGCTGACGACAAAGCCGGCGTCGCCGAGATCATGGGCGCAGTCGCATACCTCGCGACGCATCCAGAGATCGAGCATGCTCCTATTCGCGTCGGCTTCACGGTCGACGAGGAAGTGGGGCGCGGGGTCACCCACTTCGACATCGAGCAGTTCGGGGCCGACTTCGCGTACACACTCGACGGCTCGGAGATCGGCCGCATCGACGACGAGACGTTCTCGGCCTCCGAGGTGCGCATCCGGATCGAGGGCCACAGCGTCCATCCCGGCACGTCGAAGGGAAAGATGGTCAACGCCATCAAGCTCGCCTCCCGGATCGTCGAGCGGCTGCCGCAGAACGAGCGCTCACCCGAGACGACGGAGGGACGCGAGGGGTTCGTCCATCCGACGCGGATCGCAGGCACGACCGCAGAAGCAGAAGTGCGCTTCATCGCACGCGACTTCGATGCGCAGAAGCTCGAGGAGCACGAGCAGCTGCTCCGCTCACTAGCGGACGACATTGCCGCAGAAGAGCCGCGCGCCCACGTGACGGTGACCGTGGAGGAGAGCTACCGCAACATGAAGGAGTTCCTCGACGCGGATCCCGCCGTGACCGAGGCCGCGTTCGAGGCTGCGCGGCGCACGGGCATGGATCCCTGGCGCGAGCCGATCCGGGGCGGCACCGACGGCTCGATGTTGAGCGCGAGGGGGCTGCTGACGCCGAACATCTTCACGGGCGGCCATCAGTTCCACTCCGTGCTGGAATGGGCGTCAGTTCAGGAGATGGCCGCGTCGGCCGCGACGATCGTGGAGCTCGTGAAGCTCTGGGCGGAGCCCGAGTGGATCAGTCGGTCAGAAACGAGTGACCGAACCGCCGCATCTCCTCGATGATCGGCAGCAGCGCGTCGCCCTTCTCGGTTAGCTCGTACTCCACGCGCGGCGGCGACTCCGCGTAGCTCCGGCGCACGACGAGACCTTCGTCCTCGAGGGCGCGTAGACGTTCGGAGAGCGTGCGCGGGCTGATCCCGGCGCAGGAGTGCTCGAGCTCGGAGAAGCGGCGTGCACCTTCGGAGAGATCGTGCACGAGGAGGGCAGTCCACTTCGCGCCGATGATCTCGGCGCACGCTGCGACGGCGCAGGAGGTCGACTCGTGTACCGGGTTCATCGTGCGCATTGCTTTCCTAATTGTAGTCACGCGCGGAAGGGCTGAGGAGTTGCCTCGATCTTGGGGATGGCGAAGCGCGCGATCGTGCCGAAACCCGGGGCGGGCTTGCAGGCCTGGGCCACCCCGGCGTCGCAGGCCACGGACAGGAAGATGAAGGCGTCCTCGATCGAGAAGCCCCACTCGTCCACGAGGAACCGGGCGGCCTCCTCCGAGACGAGCCTCAGCGCGTCCTCATAGTCGTCAGCGGTGGCGTGCGGAATCCAGCGGTCGGGGAGCTCCGTCACCGGCCAGGTGCCCTGCTTTCCCTTCAGCAGGTCGAAGCGGATGTCGACCTCGCCGGCGATCTCCACTCCGGTGAAGCAGACTTCGCCGTCGCCCATCGAAGCGTGCATGTCGCCGACCGCGAACATGCCGCCGGGCTGCCTGACCGGGAGGTACATGCGCGCGCCGGTCCCGTGCAGGTGGTCGTCGAGGTTGCCGCCGTGCCTTCCGGCCAGGCCGTTGCTCAGCGTTTCGCCGTCGGTCGCCACGCCGACGACTCCGACCATCGGCCGCGCGGGAAAGCGGACGTGCTCGTTCATGTGGATCCAGCCGTCCTCGACGCGGAACAGCCGAGTCACAGGCGCTTTGATCTGGTCGATCAGTTGTCCGAAGCCGGGGATCAGACAGGCGAAGCCGACCTCGATCGGGCGAACGTCCAGGATCTCGGCGACGAGTGAGTCACCCGGCTCGGCGCCCTTGACGGCGACGGGACCCGTGGCGCTGTTGAGGCGCTCGAAGTCGATCTCCGTGACGAGGTCATCCTCCGAGGTGATCTGTCCGGTGAAGCAGTCGTTCGTCTCGAAACGAACGACTGCTCCAGGCTCGACCTCCAGGACCGGCTCGAGGTCCGGCCCGAAGGCCCAGACGATCTCGTCGCGCGAGACGACGTGATCAACGGTCGCGACAGCCATCTACACCGGAGTTGTCGCCGGCGGCGGATAGTGGTCGACGTCGTCTACTTCTGTCGGCGTGAAGATGCGGTCCGGATTCTCGAGCACGTGACGTTTCTGCGTCGCCATGTAGGCCGTCACGACAAGGCACAGTGTGAGCAGGCCGATTGCGCCCCAGTTCCCGTACCGCAGCGGATACGGGGGAAGCGGACGGAACTGGTAGTAGAGCGGCGGCAGGAACAGCAGTGCACCGGCGATCGGGAACACGCCGTGTAGCCACGCATGGAACTCGGCCCGGTGCTTTCTCCGGTAGTAGACGAACGCCGAGATGCTGACGGTGATGTACACGAGGATCACGAGGCTCGTAAGCGCGTAGGAGATGATTCCGAACGCGTTCAGTGCTCCCCATTTCCAACCCATCAGCAGCGCGACGACGATGCCGAGGGCGGTCTGGGCGATGATCGCCACGTGCGGGGTCTTGTGCACGGGATGCGTGCGGCCGAACGCGCGCGGGAGGACGCCGTTGCGTCCCATCGTGTAGATGACGCGGCTCGCCGCGTTCACGCCTGCGTTCGAGTTCGCCAGCGCCGAGTTGATGATCGCGAGGAAGATCAACACCCAGCCGCTGCCCCAGAAGATCTCCGCCAGGTGGCGCCACGGGTTGGCTTGCGCGAGCGTGTCCTCCGTGAATTGGTCGAAGCCGGTGCCGGCGACCCAGGCGATCGCGCAGATGAAGTAGAAGATTCCGATCGCGAGGCACGACCCGATGACTGCACGCGGGATCGTGTATCGCGGTCGTTTCGCCTCCTCGCCTAACGGGGCCGCCGCCTCGAAGCCGATGAAGGCAAGGATCGAGAACACCATTCCCTTGAAGATGCCGTTGAACGTCCCTGCCTCTGCGTTCGTCGGGTTGAAGACGCCCCACGGGATCCCGTTCGACAGGATCATCCAGATCGCGAGTGCGAGGAAGACGCCGATCTCGAACACGCCGAGGATCACGCCCGCAGTCGTCGAGATCCGAACGTCGCGGTAGGTGAGGACGAAGACCGTGAGCGCAGCGACGAGCACCCACACCCACCACTGACCTGTCCAGGTCCACCCGACGTCGGAGCGGAACACGTCAGTGGTCGCCCAGGCGAAGATGAGGAAGAGCAGCGGCGCGACGAGCGGTTCGAAGCAGAGGAAGATCACGCCGACGAGGAAGCCCGGCACCGGGCCGAGCGCTTCCGTGACGTAAGCGTACAGGCCGCCCGCCGACGGAATCTTCTTCGCCAGTTGGCCGATCGAGCTGGCGACGAGGATGCAGGCGATCAGCGCGAGCAGGACCGAGATCGGCAGAGCCGGGCCTGCGAACTGCACCGAGAACAGGATCGAAAATGCGATCGCAGCACCGGGAGCCATGTGCGTGATCGACTGGAACAGCACCTGTGGGAGGCCGATTGAGTTCTCCCGCAGATGATCGAATGACCGAGATCGAGTTGCGCCAGCTTCCATCGACGACGCCCTCCTGCTTTGGATTTACCCCGGGCGATCTTCCCACGGCGGCGGATTGTGTGTCCAGCGGCCCCCGAGCATCGTCGCGACGACGTTGACTTCCGGGAGTTGCTCGGGCTCGAGCGAGTACGGATCGCGGTCGAGGACGACGAGATCCGCGAGGAAACCGGGGAGGAGCTTCCCGCGGCGGTGTTCGTCGTGCGCGAGCCAGGCGGGATTGATCGTCGTTGCCTCGAGGGCCTCGTCGAGCGTGAGCCGCTGCTCGGGATGCCACGGCCCGCGCTCGTCGATCGTCCTCAGGACGCCCGCGCAGACGCCCGCCCACGGGTCCAGCTCCTCGATCGGGGCGTCGGAGCCGTTGGCCAGTAGGGCTCCCGAGTCCCGGAGCGACCGGTAGGCGTAGGCACCGCCGGTCTTGTCGGCCCAGAAGCGGTCGGCGAGGTCGCGGTCGGAAGGAGCGTGGCTGAACTGCACCGACGCGGTGATGCCGAGCTCCGCGAAGCGGGGGAGGTCCTCCGGTGCGAGTACCTGGGCGTGTTCGATGCGGTGGCGGAGACCGAGCGGCTGCCAGGCCGAGGCGGTCTCCTCGAACGCGTCGAGCGCTTCGCGGTTCGCCAGATCGCCGATCGCGTGGACTGCGACCGGGAGGCCTGCCTGCGCGCCGCGGCGGATGATCTCCGCGAACTGATCCCTGCTCGTGATCTGGACGCCGGTGCCGTCGAGCATTCGCGCCGTCTGCGAGCCGAGGGTTCCGTCCATGAACGTCTTCAGGTAGCCGATGCGGACGAGGTCGTCGCCGAAGCCGCTGCGGATGTGCAGATTGGCGAGCTCGTCCACCTGGTCGGCCGGCATGGATTGCCATACGCGGAGGTGCAGCGAGCGTTCCTCGCGGAGGCTTTGCCACACGCCGAGCGCGCCGAGCCAGCCGTCCTTGTCGTGCACCGCGGTGACCCCGCGCGCGATTGCGATGCGGACGCCCTCGCGTGAGGCGTCGACCATCTCGTCCTCGGTCGGTCGCACGTAGGTGTCACGGAAGTGCCAGGCGCATTCCTCACGGAGCACGCCGGTCGGCTCGCCGCGCTCGTCGCGGACGACGACACCGCCTTCGGCCTCGAGGTCGCTGTTCGCGTGCGCGAGAGCCGCCGAGTTCAGCCAG
>JBBRZA010000049.1:0-24534 GCA_038237145.1 Gaiellales bacterium | reverse complement strand
TGTCGTCCGCGACGTCGCGTACGGACAGATCCCGCGTGCATCACGTGCCGAGAAGCACCGTCTCGTCGCGGAGTGGATCGAATCCCTCGCCTCCGACCGGTCGGACGACCGCGCTGAGATGCTGGCCAACCACTATCTGTCGGCGCTCGAGCTCGCGTTCGCGGCCGGCATGCAGACCGACGAGCTCAGCGAGCATGCGCGGGCCGCGCTCAGAGAAGCTGCGGACAGAGCGTTCTCCCTCGGCTCCTACGCCCAGGCGTCGAAGCTCTACGGGAAGGCGCTCGAGCTTTGGCCGGCGGAGGATCCGGCCCAGCCTCTTCTCGTCCTACGCCGGGCGCTGGCCGCTTACGAGAGCGGTGTGGACGTCGATCCTTCGGAGCTCGAGCAGTTGCCCGGGCGGTTTCTTGCCGCGGGCGACACCGAGCATGCCGCCGAAGCCGAGATGGCTCTCTGTCGCCTGACGTGGACTCGAGGCGATGGGTCGGCATCCGGAAAGCATCGCGAGCGGGCGCTCGAGCTGGTCGCGTCGCAAGGCCCGACTCGCACCAAGGCATATGTGCTCGCGGAGGGCTCGAGGCAGCTGATGCTCGCATTTGAATGGGATCGCGCCAGGGCGATCGGGCGCGAAGCGCTCGTACTGGCTGAGAGCCTTGGGCTCGACAGGTTCCGCGCATCGGTCCTCATCACCTTGGGGACCGCCCAGGGGACGACGAAAGAAATCGAGCAGGGGCTCGAGATCGCCAAACAGCTGAACGACATCCAGCAGACCACCCGTGGGTACAACAACCTCAGCGAAGCGCTCATGGACGGCGGGGATTTTGTGGCTGTTGGCCCGTTGTACGAGTCCGCCCGAGATAACGCACAGCGTTTTGGACACAGGCTTGCTCTTCGGTGGCTAGACGCGCAGGACGGCGCCTATCGTTACTTCGTCGGTGAATGGGACCTTGCCCTGCGTCACCTCGACAAGTATCTCGCGGAAGTGGACAGCGGATCACCCCACTACATGGAATCGACGGCCCGGTCCGCCCGCGCCCAGATCCGCTACGCGCGAGGGGATACGGCGGGAGCACTCGAGGACGGAGAACGAAGCGTTGCAGCAGGTCGCGCTGCGCGAGATCCGCAAGCGCTTGCGCCTCTCATCTTTTACGCCCGCCTCTTGATCGAGGAAGGGCGAACCGAAGAGGCGTTCACGTTGACCGAGGAGGCACTGCGAGGCGGCTTCATTCCCTACTACGCTGCTTACGACGTGGCTTCGGTGATGTCCGCGCTGGGCACGAGGTCGGAAAGTCTCCGTTTCCCGGAGGTGAATGAGCTTTGGCGGTCCTTGGCGGATGCTGTCTTGCAGGGTCAGTTGGTCGAAGTAGCCGACCAACTCGGTGATCTGGGGCTCAAGCCAGACGAGGCGCATGCTCGGCTGGGGGCAGCGAGGGAACTAGTGGCGAAGGGGAGGCGCATTGAGGCAGACAAGCAGTTAGGTCGCGCCTTGGCGTTCTACCGATCAGCAGGGGCGAGTCGGTACGTCCGCGAAGGCGAGGCGCTGCTGCTCGAGTCAGCCTGAGCCGCAGCGCCTGAACGAAACTGTCCCGCCCGGCCAGTCGTGCACGCCGCCGTGCAGGACTGGACGGGCGTCGACGCCGGCCGCTGTCAGGACGCTCGCCGCGATGCTCGCGCGCATCCCTGACTCGCAGATCGTCACAACCGGCTTCTCGGTGTTCACGCCCTCAGTCCCGAAGCCACGCAACAGCCGGAATGGGATGTGGAGCGAGCCCGGGATATATCCCTCGTCGCGCTCGGACTTCTCCCGAACGTCGAGCACCTGCACCGCGCCTTGCTCGAGCAGTTGCTCCAGGTCGTCGAGCTCGACCGGGACGAGCGTTTCCGTCGCGCGCACCGCGGTGACATAACCGGCCAGTTCGAGGAAGCCCACTGCCCGCAGGCCGCGCGCCGCCTCGTCGGCCTCCGCTTCGTCGGAGGAATGGATGACGATTCGCTCGTCCGGGTCGAGGACGAAGCCGGCGCGAGTCGCGAACGACGAGCCCGAGACGGGAACGTTGAACGCGCCGTGAACGTGTCCCGCGGCGTGCGTCCCGGCGGGGCGAACGTCCAGGATGGTTGCCTCGCCCGGGTCGTCGAGGTGTGCGAACTGCGCAGGCGCGCCGACGAACGGTCCCTTGTTGAGAGCGACGACGCGCGCGGTGGTCGGGGGGCGGGGCGTGGACAGAGAAGCCGTTGCATTGATGAACGCCTGCGCGTCGCCGTACTCCAGTTTCGCGTTCGTGCGCTTCTCGTTGCCGATCGTCGAAGAGTGATCGGGGCTCATGGCCGCACCGCACAGCGAGCCGGCGACGTGTCCGGGGTAGACCTCGTACGCATCCGGGAGTTGCTTCAGCCGCTGTAGCGATTGAAAGAGCCCTTCCGCACCTTCGCGCGCCTCGATGGCCAGATCGGGTCGCGCAGCGTCGCCGATGAAAAGGGAATCGCCGGTGAGAATGAGCCGGTCGCCCACGACGAAGGCGCAGTGCTCCGGTCGGTGGCCGGGTGTATGGATGACGCGTACCGACACGGAACCGGCCGGCAGCTCCTGGCCGTCCTCCAGCGGCTCGAAGGGAAACTCCGGCTCGGCCAGCGGATGGACGGAGATCGACACTCCGTGCTCGAGCGCGAGCCGCCCGTGCCCCGAGACGTGATCGGCGTGGGTGTGGGTCTCGAGCACGCGCACGATGCGGACGCCCGCTTCGTCAGCCGCCTCGAGGTATGGCTCGATCGCATACGCAGGGTCGACCAGGAAGGCCTCCCCCTTGCTGGGGTCGCCGATCAGGTAGGAGGCGCAGCCGAGATCGTCGTCGACGAACTGGCGAAACAGCACACCCCGGAAGCTAACAGTGAGCGCCGCTAGGTTTCTTGAAGCGTTGGCGGGTCGGGCCACACTCCTCCTCGTCCTGGTCTGCGCCCTGGCCGTCCCCGAGGCTGCCTGGGCGCATGCCAGCCTCCTCAGGTCCCTCCCTCGGGACGGGGCCGTGCTCGAGCGCGCACCGAGCCGGGTCCGCGTCGTCTTCGACGACGACGTTCGGCTCGCGTCCGGGATCAAGGCGATCCGGAACGGGGGAGGGTCGGTGCTCGAAGGGAAGCCGCGGATCGCCGGGCGCCGCTCGCTCGTGATCCCTCTCCGGTCCGGCCTTGGCGCGGGCGACTACACCGTGCTGTGGCGCGTTCTCTCCGACGACGGACATAAGCTCGCGGGGGTGGTCGCATTCGCCGTGGGTGCGGGCCGTGCTCCGCCGCAGGCTGCTCTCTCCGCTGACAACGGTCCGAGCGCGCAGGATGTCCTCTCGCGTCTGCTCTTCTTCGCGGGGCTCCTGACGGCGGCAGGGGCCGCGTTCTTCCGGTTTGCGGTGGGACGGGTTCCCGTGCGGCTGATGCTCGGGGCATTCCTGCTCGTCTTCGTCGGCGTGTCGGGCATGGCGCACGACGCCTCGCTCTCGACGCGCTTCGGCACCGTGATGGCCGTGGCGGCGGTGATCGCAGGCTTGGGCGCAGTCCTCGCTGCGGTGGCGCCCGTTTTCCCGCGGCTCGAACCGCTTCCCTTCCTTGCCGCTTTCACGTTGCTGCCGCTGCCGACGCTCGCGGGCCACTCGCTCGATCGCGGGAGGCCGCTGTTGGAGCCCGTGGTCGATTTCCTGCATGTTGCGGCGGCGTCGTTCTGGCTCGGCGGCCTCGTTGCGCTTGGGCTCGTCCTCACGGGCTCGGGCGACCGCGCTCCTGTGGTGCGCCGCTTCTCCAATGTCGCGCTCGTGTCGGTCGGAGTTCTCGCCGCGACCGGGGTGATCCGCGCGTTTGCGGAGCTGCGCTCATTCGAGCAGCTGTGGTCGACCGGTTACGGGCAGGTGCTGATCGTGAAGGCGGCACTGCTCGTGGCGCTCGTCGCGGTCGGATGGGTGAATCGCTACCGGCTCCTGCCGAGGCTGGCGTTCGAAACGCTGCGCCGAAGCGTTGCAGTCGAACTGATGCTCTTCGCCGGACTGATGGGGGCCGTTGCTCTCCTCACGGATCTCAGGCCGGGCCGCGATCGTGTTGCGATTGCGTCCGCGGCAGAGCCGAAGGGCCTGCCGCCGGTGGTGCAGGCCGGCGAGAGCGGCGAGCTCGCCGTGGCACTCGCGGTACGCCCAGCCGGTGCGGAGCTCGTCGCGCTGGATCCCAGCGGTCGTCGCGTGGACGGGCTCTCGGTGACGATTGCGGAGGTTGCCGCAAGCTCGTGCGGGTCCGGCTGCTACGGCGCGGCCGGAACGTTCGTCGGCAAGGTGCCGGTGTCCGTCGACGGCCGGACGCTCGTCTTCCGGTTTCCCGCGCGGGCGCGACCGGCCGGCGCGCTCGTCGCTCGGGCGACGAGGGCCTTCCGCAGGTTGCGGAGCGTCGACTTCGTGGAGCGGCTTGCCTCGAGCCCCAGGAACAAGGTGGTCGCGGTGTTCACGCTCGAGCGTCCGGACCGCCTCGAGTACCGAATTCGCGGTGGCGCGGACGGGATCATCATCGGCTCACGGCGCTGGGACCGCGCGCGCGGCGGCAACTGGGTGCCATCACCTCAGGATCCTACGTCGCAGCCCGACCCGATCTGGGCCGGCCATTCCACGAACGCGTACCTGCTCGAGACAACGCCGACGACATACGTCGTGGCGTTCCTCAAGCCGACAGGCCCGGCGTGGTTCACGCTGCGCTTCGACCGCCGAACGTTGCTCCCCCAGAGCCTGCGCATGACCGCACCGGCACACTTCATGACGCATCGCTACACGGGGTTCAACGCCGCTCCGAGAATCCACCCACCGCCACGTTGAACGTACCGGTGCCAGGCACGGGTCCGTAAATGGAACGAGACGCTCGCGGAACTCAGCGTGCCCGCGCGGCGCCGCGGCTTCCCGGAGTCGTACCGGTGCCAGGCACGGGTACGCAAACGTGACGCCCGTGTGCTCGCTTAAAGGCCGAGGTGCCGCGCGATGACCATGCGCTGCACTTCATTGGTGCCCTCGCCGATCTCCAGGATCTTCTGGTCCCGGTAGAGACGCGAGATCGCGTACTCGTCCATGTAGCCGTAGCCGCCGTGGATCTGGAGGGCCCAGTTCACGGCGCGGTTGGAGAGCTCGCCTGTGTAGAGCTTCGCCTGAGCTGCGGCGAGTGCAAAGTCGCGGCCCTGATCCTTGAGCCACGCGGCCTTGTAGACGAGGTTGCGGCCGGCTTCTAGCTCCGTGGCCATGTCCGCGAGCTTGAACTGAACCGCCTGGAACTTCGCGATCGCCTTCCCGAACTGCTGCCGCTCCTGCGCGTACGCATAGGCGAGGTCGTACGCGCCCTGCGCGAGCCCCACACCCATCGCCGCCACCGAGATACGCCCGCCGTCGAGGATCTCGAGGAACTGGTGGAAACCTTGCCCGCGGGGGCCGAGGAGATTTGCCTCGGGAACGGCGGCGTCCTTGAACGACAGCTCGCGCGTGTCCGAGGCCCGCCAGCCGAGCTTCTTCATCGGCTTCGAGATCTCGTAGCCTGGCGTTCCGTTCGGGACGATGATGTTGGAGATCTCGTTCTCGCCCGTCTTGGCCGTGATTGTCACGCACGCAGTGATGTCCGTGCCGGCGTTCGTAATGAAGATCTTCGAGCCGTTCATGACCCACTCACCGTCGCGCAGCTCCGCGCTCGTGCGCGTGGCGCCCGCATCGGAGCCGGCACCCGGTTCCGTCAATCCGAACGCGGCGAGCTTCTTGCCCGAGGCGAGCTCGGGAAGCCACTGCTGTTTCTGTTCCTCGCTGCCGTAGTAGAAGATCGGCAACGTCCCGAGCGAGTGGTGTGCGGCGACCGTGATCGCGACCGAAGAGTCGATGCGCGTGAGCTCCTCGATCGCCAGCGCGTACGAGACGGTGTCCGCGCCGCCGCCGCCGTACTCCTGCGGGATCGTCATGCCCATGAGCCCGAGCTCCGCGAGTTCGCCGACCAGGTCGTACGGGAAGCGACTTTCGCGGTCCAGCTCTTCCGCTACGGGCGCGACCCGCTGCTGCGCGAAGTCGCGCACGGTGGAGCGGACGAGCTCGTGCTCTTGGTCGAGATCGAAGTTCAATGGGAGAGGCGCTGCGCAAGCTCGACGATCAGGCGAACGCCGTAGCCCGTACCGCCGCGCTGCGTCAGGTAGTCCCCGCGCGAGCGCTCGAGGAACCCGGGCCCCGCCATGTCGATGTGCGCCCAGGGCCCTTCGCCGGAGAACTCGCGCAGAAACTCCGCGGCCAAAACAGGCGAGCCCTGTCGAAGGTCGGAGGAGTTCTTCAGGTCGGCGAAGGAGGAGTCGACGTAGCGCCGATAGCGTGGATGGAGTGGGAAGGGCCAGGCGTGGTCGCCGCTTGTCTTCGCAGCGGCGAGGACCTCCTGCAGCCAGTCCTCTTCGTTGGCGAACAGCCCTGCGTACAAGTCGCCGAGGGCGAGCTCCATCGCCCCCGTCAGCGTCGCCAGGTCGAGTAGATGGGTAGCGCCCTCGCGCCGCGCGTACCAGAGCGCATCCGCGAGGACGAGCCGTCCTTCGGCGTCGGTGTTTGTGATCTCGATCGTCTTGCCGTTTGCCGCGCGAAGGATGTCGCCCGGCCTGAAAGAGTCGCCGCTTACCAGGTTCTCCGCCGCGGCGACGACCGCGACGATCCGCACGGGCAGCTCGAGCTCCGCCACCGCGCCCATGGCCGCGATCACGGCCGCGCCGCCGGCCATGTCGCCCTTCATGTCCTGCATGTTCAGCGCCGGCTTCAGCGAGATGCCGCCGGCGTCGAAGGTGATGGCCTTGCCGACGAGGCCGAGCACGAGATCGTTGCGCGTCGCCTGCGCGGGTTCGTAACGAAGGACGATCAAGCGCGGTCCGTTCGAGCTCCCGCGGCCGACAGCAGAGAGCGCCCCCATGCCGAGCTCGTCGATGCGGTCGGGGTCGAGCGTTTCGACCTGGAGCTTCGGGCCAGCGAGCTCGGCCGCCCGAGCCCCGAGTGCCTCGGGGGTCAGCTCGTTCGGCGGCGAGTTGGCGAGATCCCTCGCGACATTGACCCACTTGCCGACACTCGCAATTCGGCTCGCGCTCTCCGCAAGGCTGTCTCCGGCCGTGGTGTAGAGGACGATTTTCTCGATGCGCGCTTCCGGCTTTTCCTCGGTCTTCCAGCGAGCGGGGCTATAGGACCCGAGCATCGTGCCTTCGACGATCGCGCGAGCCTGCTCCTCGAGGGAGAGCGGGAGCGACTCGTCCAGCAGCCAGGCCAGGGTGCCGCCGACGTCCGCGAGGCGGTGCGCGACAGTCGAAGCGGCGGTGCGCAATGCGTCCACGTCGAGCTCGTCCCTTTTTCCGACCCCGGCAACGACGACTCGCGCCGCGTTCAGCTCGCCGTCCATGTGCAGGACGACGGCCGTTCCGAGGTCGCCCTTCAGCTCGCCGCTGTCGGCGAGTCGTCGGAGCCGGCCCTTGAGCTGCCCGTCCAGCTCATGGGCCCCGTTCGAGAATGCGCCCTTCGTTCCCTCGAAAAAAAGGATCGCGAGGGAGTCAGGCTTGCCCTCTCCCGCCGCTCTGACCTCGATCGCAAGCTCATCCATCGGGGCGCGATCGTATCCGAGGTGCAGGGTTTTACCGTGCCTTTACGAATTCCGGCTAACACGGTTCATTTTTGATCGTCGCATGCCGGTATGGCCCTTGAGATGAGCGCAACGCTTCTGCGGCCCTCCGTTCCCTCGCGCTTCCGGCGCGGGCCCTCGCGCCCGACCGTCGAGGAGCTCCTGGAACAGATCGCCGGCCTCACCACGGAACGCCAGCATCTGCGCGACCAGGGCGTCAACGGGTCACGGCTCGAGCGAAACCGCGTCAAGCTCGCGCGGACGCAGTGGGCGCTCTCGCACGCGCTGATCGAGCGCTACCTGTAGCAACGCCTGAGGTAGGGTTGCTGCAGTGACGGGCGTCAAAGAGTTCTTCGAAAGCCTCGAGAGCCGCGCCGACGCGTCGAAGACCGCGGGGATGACCAACTCGTACCTCTTCGACATCGACGGCGCCGGCAAGTGGACCGTGAAGGTCGATGAGGGCAAGGTGAGCGTCACCGAAGGCGGCGAGGAGGCCGACGCCGTCATCACCACTTCCGAGGAGACATTCGAGAAGATCATCAGTGGCGAGCAGAACCCGACCAGCGCCTACATGACCGGCAAGCTGAAGGTCAAAGGCGACATGGGTGCCGCGATGAAGTTGCAAAAGCTTTTCTAGAATTGAGCGCCCTTGACCTGGTACTCCTTCTTCAAGTCGATTCACGTCATCACTGCCGTGATCTGGGTCGGAGGCGCCGCGATGATTCAGGCCTACGCCTTCAGGATTCTCCGGACGGGCGACGGCAAGCGACAGGCGGACTTCGCGAAAGACACGGAAGTCGTCGGAATGCGGGTCTTCATCCCGGCTTCGCTGATCCTATTCGTCGCCGCGATCGCGATGATGGTCAACCTCGATTGGTCGTGGAACCAGAACTGGATCGTTCTGGGCGTGATCGCGTTCGGCCTCTCGTTCGGCCTTGGTGCGGGTTTCATCGGCCCTGAGAGTGGTCGAATTGCCGAGCTCATCGAGCGGCAGGGACCGGATTCTCCGGCAGTGCAGGCACGTATCCGGCGCATTCTCACGATCTCCCGCTGCGAGCTCGTCGTGCTCCTGACCGTGATCGTGAACATGGTCGTCAAGCCCGTCGGCCAAAACGGCTGGTTCTGGGGCATGCTCGTCGTGATGGTGCTCGGCGTTGCCGCAGTGCTCGCCTTCTACGTGCGAGGCGCGCAGGAGGTGCCGGCTCCGGCGACGGAGTAGCTACTCCTCGAGCTCGACGAGGACTGCGCCGCCGGCGACCCGGTCGCCCTCCGCAACATGCACAGCGCGCACGACCGCGTCGTAGGGAGATGTCAGCGGCGTCTCCATCTTCATCGCCTCCAACACGACGAGCGGCTGACGCGCCCGTACCGAGTCGCCTGTGCTGACGAGGAGCCGGATCACCGTTCCTGGCATCGGAGCGGTGACGCTGCTCTGCCCGCCGGCCGGACCGCGGTCATCTGCTGCGAGGATGTCGACGTCTGGCGGTGGCGCCGAAACCGATGACGGGAGGTTCAGGCGGAACGGTGTGCGCCACGGCACGGTGGCCACGCGAGCGGGCGCGGGGGAGAGCGGTGGATGCTCGGTCAGGAATGCCGTCGTCGTGTCTCCGGCCCGCACGACCGGATGCGCGACGAGCCAGCGCAGGAACGGCAGGTTGGTCGTGACGCCTTCGACCTCGGTTTCCTTCAGGGCGTCAAGGAGACGGTCGAACGCCTCGTCTCGCGTCGTTCCGTGGGCGATGAGCTTCGCGATCATCGGGTCGTAGGCCAGGCCCACCTCGTCGCCCTCTGCAACGCCCGCGTCGACGCGGATCCCTTCCGGCAAGCGCAACCGCTCGATGCGGCCGGTCTGCGGGAAAAACGTCCGCGGATCTTCGGCATACAGGCGCACCTCGACCGCGTGACCGCGGGGGTCGGGCCGCACCTCGAGAGGATCTCCGGCGGCGACCCGCAGCTGCGCCTGCACGAGGTCGACGCCGGTGACCAGTTCCGTCACTGGATGCTCGACCTGGATCCGTCCGTTCAGCTCGAGGAGCCAGAAGTCACGGCCGTCGAGCATGAACTCCGCCGTGCCCGCGCTCTCGTAGCCGATCGCGCGCGCGAAAGCGACGGCCGCGTCGCTCATCGCCTTGCGCAGGGCTTCGTCGACCGCCGGTGACGGTGATTCCTCGAGCACTTTCTGGTGGCGGCGCTGAATCGAGCACTCGCGCTCCCCCAGCGCGATCACGTTTCCGTGCGCGTCTGCGAGCAGTTGGATCTCGACGTGCCGCGGCCGCTCCACATAGCGCTCGCAGAACACGCGATCGTCGCCGAAGGCAGCCTTCGCCTCGCGTTGTGCCGCCTCGATCGCCTCGTCGAGCTCTGACAGTTCTCGGACGACGCGCATCCCTCGCCCGCCGCCCCCCGCCGCGGCTTTGACGACGAGTGGGAAGCCGATCTCCTCGGGCTCACCGGTTGGAACGACCGGGACGCCCGCCTCGCTCGCGACGCGCTTCGCCTCGAGCTTGTCGCCACCGGCCCGTAAGGCCCCCGGGGGCGGCCCGACCCAGGTTAATCCGGCCGCATTGACGGCCTCCGCGAAGTCAGGGTTCTCGGCGAGGAAGCCGTAGCCCGGGTGAATCGCGTCCGCTCCGGTCTGCTTTGCCGCGCGGATGGTCTCCTCCGAGAAGAGGTAGCTCGCGATCTCCACCGTCTCGTCGGCGGAGCGCGCGTGGAGCGAGCCCTTGTCGTCCGGAGCGACGACCGCGACCGTGGCGATCCCCAGATCTCGTGCGGCGTGAAAGACGCGCAGCGCGATCTCGCCGCGATTCGCCACGAGCAGCTTGCGGATCAAGCCTTCTTTCCCGGGTTGAGCAGGTTCTGCGGATCGAACGCGCGTTTGACCGCGCCGTGCAGCTCGAAGGCGCGCGGCCCCAGCTGACGGGCGAGCCAGTTCCGCTTCACGAAGCCCACACCGTGCTCCCCGGAGATCGTTCCACCCAGTCGCAGAGCTAGCTCGAAGAGCCCTTCGGAAAGCTTCGGCGCGAGCGCGAGCTCTTCCTCGTCGTCGCCCGCGAGCAGGAACACCGTGTGCAGGTTGCCGTCGCCCGCGTGGCCCCACGAGCAGGCAGGCACGCCGAGTCTCCTTCCAACTTCGAGCGACTCTTCGATCGCCTCGCCCAGCCGGTCGAGCGGCACTGCAATGTCCTCGCTCGCCTTGCCGCCGCGCTGGGCATCCACGACCAGCGCCAGGCCGTCACGCCAGCGCCACAGGGCGGCGATCTCGTGCGGTGCCTCGGGCGCATACAACGCGAGCGCGCCCTCGCCGAAGAGCTCGAGCACGTCCTTGCGGATCCGCGCCGCTTCCTCCGTCGATCCGTCTGCTTCCGCAAGTACCGCGAACGCACCGTCGGGCACCTCGCCCGGAAAGCTCTCGCCCGCGTAACGCATCGCCTCCGAATCGACGTACTCGAGCGCTGCGACCGGAAGCCCGGCGCCGATCACCCGCTCGATCGCCGCGACGCCGCCGCGCACGCCGTCGAAGAAACCGATCACGGGCCACGCGGCTTCCGGGGCCGGCGTGAGTCGCAGCCAGGCTGCGGTGATCACGCCGAGCGTGCCCTCCGATCCGATCAACAGGTGCTTGAGGTCGTAGCCCGCGACGTCCTTGCGGAGCGGCCCGCCCAGTTGCACGAGCTCGCCGGGCGGGACGACGACCTCGAGCCCGGTCACCCAGTTGCCGGTGACGCCGTATTTGTACGCGTGCGGTCCGCCCGCATTCGTGGCGATGTTGCCGCCGATCTGCGACTGCTCGGCGGCGCCCGGATCCGGAGCGAACAGCAGCCCACTCTCGCGTGCGATCCGCCGCAGCTCGGCGGTGCGAAGTCCTGCTTCGCCTTCGATCCGCCAGAGCAGTGGATCGAACGAGCGCACGCGGTCGAGGCGTTCGAGTGAGAGGACGACGCCGCCATCGAGCGGCACGACACCACCGGCGTACCCGGTGCCCCCGCCGCGAGGCACGATCGCAACTCCGTGCGCGTAACACCACGCAACGACCTCGGCCACTTCCTCTGCGTTGCGCGGGAGTGCCACGGCGTCGGCCCGACCGTTCAGTCCACGCGCCTCGGTCATGTCCGTCAAATAGGCGGCGGTCGGTGCGATCACTTCCGCGGTGACCGCGGTGCGCAACTCCCGCTCGACGGAGGCGACGGCGCTCACGAGAGCGCGCGCTCGAGCTCGGCGCGACCGTTGCGCAACACGGGCTCGCCGTGCGAGACGAGCACCATCTCGACGGGCAGGTCGAGCAGCGGCTGCAGCCCGGCACGCAGGTCCTCCTGCGTGTAGCCGCCGAGGTGGCGCAGCCATGACTCCGGACACATGCGGAGCCCCGGGGGCCGGTCGCCGAGGACACGGTCACCGGGCACGAGCGCTCCGTGCTCAGGGATCCAGAAGATCGTCTCGCCCGCGCCCGGGATTTCGAAGGCCTCGACACCTTCGGGCAGGGCGGCCGACGCGTCGTAACGCCGGGTCAACTCGTTGCGGCTGCGTTCG
This sequence comes from Gaiellales bacterium, assembly GCA_038237145.1. Classification (GTDB taxonomy): domain Bacteria; phylum Actinomycetota; class Thermoleophilia; order Gaiellales; family Gaiellaceae; genus 3-1-20CM-4-69-9. Next base: position 12,390 of record JBBRZA010000049.1, on the reverse strand, counting down.
TGCCACTTGACGGTGATGAGAATCGCAACGTGCTCCTTTCCTTCGGCACGCTCGTCGAGTGCCGCCTGGTCGCCGTCCACGACGAGCGGGTCGATCAGCACGAGCGTGTCCTGAGTCTCGTAGGCGACGCAACCGACCTCCGCCGGCCAGTCCGCCGGGCTGTCCTCCTGCTCGGGCGGCTCCCACTCCGGGTGTGTCAGTGCCCAGCGCCACAAGCCCCGTGCGACCTGTTGCAAGTCCACGAGACGGAGCGTAGATGAGACACCTTTCCGTCGAGCGTCGTCATACGTTCTCCAAGGGTCGAAGGGCCGGATAGAGCAGTTGGAAGCGGCGGTAACCGCTCTCATACGCGGCACACCACTGAGGGTGGCTCGACCGGGTTGAGCAGACGGACGCAGGTGGCAACGGCCTCGTGGACGTCGCGAAAGACTCCGGCGGCCACGCCGCCGAGTAGCGCCGCTCCATACGCGGAGCCCTCGTCGGTCGCCGTGCGGTGGATGGGCAGGCCGAGGGCCGAGGCGATGATGCGAAGCCACAGCTCGCTGCGAGCTCCGCCGCCGGAACCGTGGCCGGCACGAGGGTTCGATCGGCGCGTCACGTTGGTGAACCGACTGTGGAGCTCGACGACCGCGAGCTGGCAGAGCGCTCCAAAATCGCTCGGCCGCCTCGGCGTGCTCGCGGAGCCGACGAACGCATCGGCGTGCTGCGCAATATGACCTGCGTACTATCGTGCAATGGCAGAGATCGGCGTTGGCATGCTCGGCTATGCGTTCATGGGGAAGGCGCACTCGAACGCGTTCCGCAAGCTCGAGTACCTGGCGTGGCCGCCCCCGCTCGTGCCACGGCTCGTCGCGATCGCCGGGCGGAACCAGGATGCTGTCACCGCGGCGGCGCGCCGATACGGCTACGAGCGGTGGACGACCGACTGGCACGACATCGTCACGGACGAGCGGATCGGGCTTTTCGACAACGGCGGCCCGAACTCGCTACATGCCGAGCCGACGATCGCCGCCGCCGAAGCGGGCAAGCACGTCCTCTGCGAGAAGCCGCTCGGGCGCACGGCCGACGAGAGCCACGAGGTGTGGCGCCGCGTCGCCGCGACTGGCGTGAAGCATCTGTGCGGGTTCAACTACCGCTTCGTCCCCGCGGTGCGGCTCGCGCGCGAGCTGATCGACGAGGGCGCGCTCGGAGAGCTCCGCCACTTCCGTGGCCGTTACCTGCAGGACTGGGGCGACGACCCGACGCTCGACACGTGGCGCTTCGATCCGGATCAGGCGGGATCCGGCGCGCTCGGCGATCTCGGTACGCACGTCATCGACCTCGCGCGCTACCTCGTCGGCGAGTTCAGTTCGGTCTCCGGCATCGTGAAGACATTCGTGAGCGGTCGCAGGGTGGACGACGCGATCGAGGCGGCCGTCGAGTTCGAGAGCGGCGCGGTCGGGACGATCGAGTCGACGCGCCTCGCGCTCGGACGGCGCAACGCGTTTCAGTGGGAGATCAACGGCTCGCGCGGCTCGCTCTGCTTCGACATGGAGCGCATGAACGAGCTGCAGGTCTTTCTCGAGGGCGAGGACCGCACGCGCGGCTTCAGGACGGTGCTCGTGACGGAAGCGAACCATCCGTTCATGGACTTCTGGTGGCCGCCTGGGCACATCATCGGCTGGGGAGACACCTTCGTGCACGAGGTGCATCACCTCCTGCGCTCGATCGCCGACGGCAGCGACGTCGCACCGCACGGCGCGACGTTCGAGGACGGCTATCGCGCGTCAGAGATCGGCGACGCGATCGTGCGGTCGAGCGCCGGCGGTCGCCGCGAGCGACTGGCGTTCCGCAACCTGCCCGAGGGCGAATGACGCACATGACGGAGTCGTCATGGGGGTAGGCGCAGCGGTCAAGTGGGGAATCCTGTCGACCGCAAACATCAACCGGAAGGTCATTCCCGGCGCCCATGCCTCGGAGAAGGTCGAGCTCATAGCCGTGGCGAGCCGCGATCTGCGACGGGCGCAGGAATACGCGCGGGAATGGAAGATCGAGCGCGCGTACGGCTCTTACGACGCGCTGCTCGAGGACGCCGAGGTCGAGGCCGTGTACATCTCGCTGCCGAACACGCTGCACTGCGAGTGGTCGATCCGCGCAGTCGAAGCGGGAAAGCACGTGCTCTGCGAGAAGCCGATGAGCAGGCATGTCGGCGACGTCGAGGCTGCATTCGACGCGGCAGAGAGGGCGCAGCGAATCCTGATGGAGGCGTTCATGTACCGCCACAACCCTCAGACCAAACGGCTCCGTCAGCTCGTGGACGAGGGCGCGCTCGGGGACTTGCGGCTCGTCCGCTCCTGCTTCAGCTTTTCGCTGTACGACGAGGAGAACATCCGCCTGCGGACGGAGGTCGAGGGCGGCAGTTTGATGGATGTCGGCTGCTACTGCGTAAGCGGATCCCGTTTGCTCGCCGGTGAGCCCGAGCAGGTGTACGGGCAGCAGTTCGTCGGCCCGAGCGGCACCGACTGGGTCTTCACAGGCACGATGCGCTTCCCGGGCGACGTCGTCGCCCAGTTCGACTGCGGGACGGCCCTTCCCGAGCGTGACGAGCTCGAGGTGATCGGGAACGATGGGTCGCTCTTTCTCGACGATCCATGGCACTGCGTCGAGCCGGTGATCGAGCTTCGCCGCGACGCCGGGATCGAGCGGATCGAGGTCGAGCCCGCCGACTCGTATCGGCTCGAGCTCGAGAACCTCAGTGACGCTATCCGGGGCGCTACCGATCCTCTCTTGGGGCGCGAGGACGCCGTTGGTCAGGCGCGCGCCATCGACGCGCTCTACCGCTCGGCGGTAAGCGGCACGGCGGTTTCTCTGTAGCGGACCACTGCGGCAAGCGTCACGAGGCAGAGCACGGTGAGGCTGAGGTATGAGACCGCGTCGGTGGTCGCGGAAGCAACCGCGCCGCCGATCGCTGCACCGCTTGCCTGACCCGGCGCCCAGGCGACGTTGACCAGCGCGAACGCGTAGCCGTACTCGAGCCCGCTCCGCTCGGCTTCGTCGGTCACCAACGACATGGCCGGTGTCCAGAAGCTTGCGAAGGCGAAGCCGGCACAGACGACGAGGAATGCCAGCAGCAAGGCGTGACGCGGCCAGGGCAGCAGCAGCGCGACCAGCGCCGAGGCCGCGAGCGCGCCCAGAAGCGGCGGCATGCGGCCGTGGCGGTCAGAGAGCCGTCCCAGCACCGGCGCCCAGGCGGCTTCGAACCCCGCCGAGACGAGGTAGGTCGCGCCGACCGCGGCTGCGCCCCAGCCGAGGTCCGAGAGGCGCAAGGGGGCGAGGACGGAAAGCGTCCCGAAGCAGAGGGTGGGAAGAAGGCAGAGCCAGACGCCGGTCTGGATCGTGCGGTTGTGCCGGAGCGCGTTCACGAGCGTCGAGAGAGGCTGTGGCCGTTGCGGGGTCGGGGCGGACGTCGCCGCGGCAACGCCGGCGAGAACAAGTGCGAGCCCTGCGACTACGCCGAAGGCCGGTCCCGTCCCGGTGAAAGACGCTACCGCTCCGAGCACGGGCCCAAAGAGCGCTCCCGCGATCGCCGCGCCGAATGCCGATCCGATCAACTGGCCGCGCCGTCCGGCAGGCGCGGAAGCGACGAGCCAGGTAAGGGCGCCGGTCCAAGAGAACGCGCTCGAGATCCCCTGCAGGAAGCGCGCGAGATCCAGCGTCCAGACGGAATCCGCCAGCCCGAAGGCGACCGTCGTCAGCGCGAGCAGCGAGAGCCCGATCAGCACGGTGGGCTTCACGCCGAAGCGCGTGGCGGCAATCCCGCCCGGAATTCCCGCCACCAGGGCACCTGCGGGGAACATGGCCTGCAACACACCGGCGCCCGCTTTCCCGAGGTGGAACTCGTCGACGTAATGGGGGAGCAGCGGTGTCAACGCCGCGAAAAACATGGTGTCGACGAGAACGATCGCCCCGGTCAGTAGCAACAGCCTGCGCACGGGTTGAGGCTAACCGCGCGCTGCGAGGCGGGGCGCGAGCAGCGCTACCGCCAGTCGGCGTCGCGCCTGTCGAGGAAGGCGCGCAAACCCTCCTGTCCTTCCTCGCCCGCGCGTAGCCGTGCGGCGATTTGCGCCGTCTCCTCGCCCGCGGGCCGCTCGCGAATCAGACGCTTGGCTTCGCGCACCGCCTCAGGCCCCGCCGTCAGCAACTCGGAGAGCACGCGGTCGACGGCGGCATCGAGGTCGTCGGCGATCTCCTCGATCAGCCCGATCCGAAGGGCGGCCTCCGCGTCGAAGCGTTCGCCGGTGAGGAAGTAGCGCCGCGCATGCGCTCCGATCTTCGGCAGAACGAACGGTGAGATGACCGCGGGGATGATGCCGAGCTTGACCTCGGAGAAACCGAAGACCGCATCCCGAGCGGCGATCGCAACGTCCGCGCACGCCGCGAGACCCGAGCCGCCGCCGAGGGCGTACCCGTGCACGCGCGCGATCACGGGGGCGGGGCAGCGGTCGATCGTCTCGCACATGCGGTAGAGCCGCAATGCGTCCTCGACGTTCTCCTCGTACGAGAGGTCGATCGCCGACCGTTGCCAGTCGACGTCCGCGCCGGCGCAGAAGCTCTGGCCTTCGCCTGCGAGGACGACCACGCGAGCGTCACCGACGTCCGCGAACGCCTCGGTGAGCCCGGCGATCAGCGCGGCGTCGAAGGCGTTGCGCCGCTCGGGTCGCGCGAGCGTGACCTGCAGAACGTGTCCGTCGCGATCGATCTTCAGTCCGGCCATGGCTTCAGCTTAGAGTTGGGCCATGCTGCGAGGAGCACTGGCGGCGGCGCTGACGCCCCTCAGGGACGCGGGAGAAGCCCTCGACGAGGACGTGATCGCGCCCTACGTGGATTTCCTCGCAATGGGCGGGGTGGACGGCCTGCTGGCCCTCGGGACCACCGGCGAGGGCTTTCTCCTCCCTCTGGAACAGCGCCTGCGTGCGGCGCAGCTCTTCGTGGAGGCCGCGAACGGACGCCTGCTCGTGGCGGTGCACTGCGGCGCGCAGTCGACTTGGGACACGGTCGAGCTCGCGGCACACGCCGCCGATGTGGGAGCGGACGCCGTCGCGGTGATGGCGCCTCCGTACTTCACGCTCGACGAGACAGAGCTGCTCTCGCACTTCGATGCTGCTGCACGCGCTTGTGCGCCGACGCCGTTCTACGTCTACGAATTCGCCGCACGGAGTGGCTATGCGGTGCCGATTCCCGTGATCGAACGACTACGCGACGCGGCGCCGAACTTCCGCGGCCTGAAGGTGTCCGACACGCCCTGGGAACGGTTCGCTCCGTACCTGATCGAAGGCCTGGACGTCTTCGTCGGTCCGGAGGCGCTGCTTCCACAAGGGCTTGCCGCCGGCGCGAGCGGCGCGGTATCGGCGCTTGCCTCGACATTTCCGGAGCTCGTGGCCGCAGCCGTGCGGGAGCCTGGAGGGCCCGACCTCGCTCCTGTGCGCGCCGCTCTCGAACGCTTCCCGTTTCAGGCTGCCGCGAAGTTCGTGCTTGCGAAGCGCGGCGTGCCGATCGGGCCTGACGTACGCCGGCCGCTGCGGCTGCTGACCGACGAGGAGCGAAGGGAGCTCGGGCAATGGCTCGAATCGTCGTCGCCGGTTCCGGTTCCGTAGGAGCCTGCATCGCGTATCACCTCGCGCTCCTCGGCGCGCGCGACGTGGTGCTCGCAGAGCGCGCGGAGATCGCGTCCGGCTCCACTGGGAAGGCGATGGGGGGCGTGCGGCAGCAGTTCTCGTCCGCTGCCGAGGTACGGCTGGCGCAGGAGTCGATCGCGTTCTTCGAGGAGCTCGGCCCCGCATGGTTCCAGCAGGTGGGCTACCTCTTCCTCGCCACGACCGAAGCGGGTCTCGCCGAGCTGGAGGAGCGGCGCGCGCTTCAGGCAGAGCTCGGCGTGCCGGTCGAGCAGGTCGATCCGCGCTTCGTGCCCGGGCTTGCGGCAGACGACGTGCTCGGCGCCGTCTTCTGCGCCACAGACGGCGTCGCCGATCCGCCGGCGCTCACCCGCGAGGTCGTCGGCCGTGCAACCGCGCTAGGGGTGGAGGTACGGGAGCAAACCGATGCACGCGAGTTGGAGCGGGACGTGCTCGTGATTGCAGCGGGCGCGCACTCCAGCGACTTCGGCGTCGAGCTACCCATCCGGCCGCTTGCACGCCAGCTGCTCGAGACGGATCCGATCGAAGGCCTGCCCGGCGATCTGCCGATGGTGATCGAGGCGGAGTCGGGCTTCCACTTCCGCCGCCGCGACGACTGCCTTCGCATAGCGATGGCCGACGTCGCACCGCGCTGGGGCTTCGAGGAGACGGTGGACGAATCGGTGTTCGCCGACCGGCTCGAGCGGCTCGCCCATCGCTACCCGCCGGCCGCGGGCACGCGCATCGCCCGCGCGTGGGCCGGTCTTTACGACATGACGCCGGACGCGCACCCGGTCATCGGGCCTGTTGGCGACGGGCTCTATGCCGCGTGCGGCTTCTCCGGACACGGCTTCATGCAGTCCCCGGCGGTGGGCCGTGCTGTTGCGGAGGAGCTGCTGTTCGGCGAGTCGTCGCTCGACCTGACGCCGTACCGTCTCGAACGGTTCAGTGGCGAGACGGCTGTTTCGGAGGATCTTGTTCTCTAGCCCCAGGAGGGGGGCTCGTACTGACCGTCGAGCGGAGCGCCGATCGTGACGAACTCGAGGCCGTCGGCGCCAGAGACGGGAACGCGCGTTGCCGCCGGATCGACGCGAACGAAGCGGCCTGGCCGAAGCTCGACCTCCTCGCCGTCGATGCGGATCCTGCCGGAGCCTTTCACGACGAAGTAGACCTCTTCCTCATTTGAATCGGCATGGTCGTGCTCGTGGCCTTCCTGGTTCGGCGGGAAGATGAAGTAGTTGAAGCCGAACGCTTTCGCGCCTACCGCACGCCGGACCTTCCGGACCATCCCGCCCGGGCCCTCTGCATCAAGATCGCCCACGTCGGCAATGTCGTATCCGGCCATTATCCCTCCTTGTCTCGCTTGTCCAGACGTTGCGCGAAGGCTTGCCGGAGGCGTTCGCCGTCGGCGAGCACCTGCTTGTAACGCGGACGGCGTGGAGGCAGCTTCACGATCTTCACGTCTCGAGCAGGTTCGCCGTACGAGTGGTGGTAGGCCTCCGACTCGCCTAGCTCACGCAGGCGCTGCTTCGACTTTCTGCTGAAGAGCCGCATCACATCCGGAAGATGCCGAACGTCGTCTCGGCGATGGGTGCGTTGAGCGCCGCTGAGAGGCCGAGCGCGAGAACCTGCCGTGTGTCCAGAGGATCGATGATGCCGTCGTCCCACAACCTGGCCGTCGAGTAGTACGGGCTTCCCTCGCGCTCGTACTTCGCGCGGATCTCGTTCGGATCTGCGTCGCCGACCATCGCCAGGACGGTGGCGGCTTGCTCGCCTCCCATCACGGAGATGCGCGAGTTCGGCCACATCCACAGCTGGCGCGGCTCGTAGGCGCGCCCGCACATCGCGTAGTTGCCGGCTCCGAACGACCCGCCGACGATCACCGTGAACTTCGGCACCTTCGCATTCGCTACCGCCATGACGAGCTTGGCCCCGTCGCGCGCTATGCCGCCGGCTTCGTACTCCTGGCCGACCATGAAGCCGGTGATGTTCTGCAGGAAGACGAGCGGGATGCGCCGCTTCGTCGCGAGCTCGATGAAGTGCGCGCCCTTCTGCGACGACTCGGCGAATAGGACGCCGTTGTTCGCCAGGATCGCGACCGGAAAACCCTCGATGTGCGCGAAGCCCGTCACGAGCGTCTCGCCGTAGAGTGCCTTGAACTCGTCGAAGCGCGAGCCGTCCACGATGCGCGCGATCACCTCACGTGCGTCGGTCTGATGGCGGAAGTCCTCCGGGATCAGTCCGTAGAGCTCGGAAGGATCGGCGGCCGGCGGTTCGGGCTCGGCTTGCACCCACGGCGGCTCGGGTTTGCGTCCCTGGAGATTGCGCACGATCTGGCGTGCCAGTGCGAGTGCATGCTCGTCGGAGATCGCGTAGTAGTCAGCGACGCCAGACTTTCTCGTGTGGACGTCGGCACCGCCGAGCTCTTCAGCGGTCACTTCCTGCCCGGTCGCAGCCTTCACGAGCGGCGGGCCGCCGATGAAGATCGTGCCGGTGCCGCGCACGATGATCGTCTCGTCAGACATGGCGGGCACATAGGCACCGCCCGCGGTGCACGATCCCATCACTACGGCGATCTGCGGGATGCCCTGCGCCGACATCTGCGCCTGGTTGAAGAAGATGCGGCCGAAATGGTCGCGGTCGGGAAAGACCTCGTCTTGCAACGGCAGGAAGGCCCCCCCAGAGTCGACCAGGTACAGGCAAGGGAGGTTGTTCTGCTCGGCCACCTCCTGGGCCCGCAGGTGCTTCTTCACGGTGAGCGGGAAGTACGAGCCGCCTTTGACGGTCGCATCGTTCGCGACGAGTACGCATTCACGGCCCTCGACGACGCCGATGCCCGTGACGATGCCGGCCGCCGGGGCCTGACCTTCATACAGCTCCCAGGCGGCGAGCGCATTCAGTTCGAGGAACGCGGCGCCCGGGTCGACGAGGCGATCGATGCGCTCCCTGGCGGTGAGTTTCCCGCGCGAACGGTGGCGCTCGGTCGCCTTCTCTCCTCCGCCTCGGGCGATCTCCGCGGTGCGTTCGCGCAACTCGGCAACCAGGCCTTCCATGCGCAGGCGCCGGCGGCTGAACTCTTCCGACTCGCGTTCGACCTGCGAGGTGAGGACGGCCATCGCTTTGAGCCTATCGCGGGGCGGCGCGGGCGGATACCGCCAGGGAGTGCCGGAGGGTCCAAGGTCTAGGCTCCTGACCATGATCGTCGGCCATCTCGACCTGGATGCCTTCTTTGCAGCCGTCGAGGAGCTCGAGGATCCCGCCCTCAGGGCGAAGCCGCTCGTAGTCGGGGGCGACCCACACGGACGGGGTGTCGTCGCGACTGCGAACTACGTTGCGCGGAAGTTCGGCATTCACTCGGCGATGAGTTGCGCCGAGGCGCTCAGGCGCTGCCCGCAAACCGTTTTCGTGCGCCCCCGCCACTCGCTCTACCGCGAGTACTCGCAGCATGTGTGGGAGACGGTGCGCGGAGTCGTTCCCACCGTGGAGAGAACCGGGCTCGACGAGGGATACCTCGACATCGGCGAGGTCGCACAGACGTTCCTCGAGGCGCGCAAGCTCGCGGAAGCGGTTCAGACGGCTGTTCGCGCCGCGACGAACCTCACGTGCGCGCTCGGGGTGTCGGCGTCGAAGGTGGTCGCAAAGGTCGCGAGCGACCATCGCAAGCCAGGCGGACTGACCGTGGTGCCGGCGGGCCAGGAGGCGAGCTTCCTGGCGCCGTTCGACGTTCGCCGGCTCCCCGGAGTCGGCCCGAAGGCAGAGGAGCGCCTGCTCGCCGCGGGGGTCGCGACGATCGGCTCGCTTGCCGCGCTCGGCGACGGCGAGCTCCGCCGGGTGCTTCCCGGCAGCATGGGGCGCGTCCTGCGCGACCGGGCACGCGGGATCGATCCACGCGGGCTCGAGCAGCAGACGCAGCGCATCTCGATCAGCGTCGAGAACACCTTCGAGCGGGACTTGACCGATCGCGCGCAGCTGCACGCGGAGCTGCGCAGGATGGCCGACCGCCTCTCGGAGCTGCTCCGCGCGAGCGGACGAACGGCACGCACCGTCTCGACGAAGCTGCGCTACACCGACTTCTCCATCCGTACGCGCTCGACCTCTTTGCGCGTCGGCATCGACGAGCCGGCCAAGATCGGAGAGCTCGCGTGCGCGCTCCTGGACCGTGCGCTCGCGGACCGGCCCGGCGCGCTGCGGCTCGTCGGGGTCGGCCTGTCGGGGCTGGCCAGCCACCAGCAGCTCGCGCTCGTCTGATTCGTTCCCACTTTGCGGGGGAAGCGTGCGCGGCCGAGTGCCGAACGCTCTACACTCGAACGCGGAGGCGCATGGCGTTTCGTTGTGGTCCTAGCCCTCGAATCCGCCGCGTGCCCAAAGGACAACCCGACAGAGGTAGAGGAGAAAGTTGCCGCGTCTGGACGTGGGCAAGACTCAGCTCGTTCCGAAACAGGACGAGCAGCACCCGCCTGGAAAATTCGTCTCGGATGAGCACGAAGCTGACTGCTCCCGGTTCCTCCAAGAGGTCAAGGAATCGATCCGGCGCCGGTCCGAGCTCGGCCTCGGCCGCGAGCGCTGAGGCGCGTCCAGGACTCAGCTGCCAGCAGGGGCACGAGCGCCGCGCTGCCAACGACGACGGACGCGACCACCCGCTCCTTGGTCGAGTCGAGGTATGAGCTGTACTCGAAGTGGGAGATCACGTAGATCCAGCTAAGCCCCAGCCAGGCGAGGATCGTCCAGGCGAGGGCGAAGAGCGGTAGTGCTCGCAGGCCGGTCAGCAGCGCGACGACGAGCAGCACGGCGAAGATCGGCATCAGCAGTCCCCACTGCGTTGGATCGAGCATCTGGCCGGCGAGCGTCCTGAACGCGATCGGTCCGACGCCGAGCCTGCCGCGCAAATGCTCGTAGTCGAAGCTGTCGCCGAGGCTGTAGTTGATGTCGCGAAGGTTGTGGTTGTGGACGTAGATCCGCCAGGGCAGCAGGAGCAGGATGTCCATCGAGGCCGCGACGGCCAGCGCACGCCAACGCGCGTGGGCGGCGGCCAGGAGGCCTAGAAAGACCGCGAGGACGAACAGCGAGCCCTCGTTCTTCGTCAGCAGCGCGCCGGCAAAGCAGAACGTCGCGAGCGCGAGTGCCCAACGTTCGTTCGTGATCACCCAACGGCCGGCCGCCGCGACGCCGACGCCGAACACCAGCGCGAGCGGGAGGTCAGCGTACGCCGTGAGCAATTGGTCGAACACTGCCGGCGCCAAAGCGAGCGCGACGAGCGAGAGCCAGAGGATGACGGAGGGCACACGGTCGCGCAGGAGCGCGAAGAGCGCCAGCAACGCCGCGATCAGGAAGAGCAAGAACTGCACGTGCACCAGCCGCGTGTCGAACGCGCCCATCGCGCGAAAGCCGACCGCCTCGATAGAGGGAAGCAGTAACGGGTAGTCGAGGTTGGCGAACCGGTAGGAGGCGCCGGCGAAGACGACAGGGTCGGCCCAGCCGAAGGCGTAAAGCGCATGACCCTTGAGCGCCCAGATCGCCCACGCGTCGTAGCGATTCAGCGGCGCAACCCGGAAGGCGCGTCCGTAAGCAACGATCAGCGCGATCAGAGCGGCGAAACCGACTGCGGCGATCCAGTCCGGCCGGCGCCAACTGGGACGTTCAGTGCCGTTCAGGCGCCATGCGCAGAAACCGAGAGACAGAGCGGCCATGACCGCGAGCCCGATCCAGCCAAAGCTCACCTGCACCAGTGCAAGGTGGGCGGAGACGATTCCCACGAGCACGATGCCGCAGAGGTAGGCGAGGCCGCACCGGAACACGAGCAGGCGCCACGAACGCGCGACGCCGAGCAACGGCAGCATGCCGAGGCCGGCGACGAGCATCAGCGCATTCGCGCCGAGCAGCGCTGTCATTCTCATCGGAACCGATAGCGGAAGACGTGGTGCGCCTGGCCGACCTGGATCGCAGGCAGGAAGTAGAACGCCGCGTAAGCGCGGACGACGGCGCCCCTGGTGATGAACGGCCCCTTGGCGCCCGGCGGGACGTCGACTGCGTAGCGCTCTCGCGGCTGCAGCTGCACACGAAACGCGTCGAACGCCGCCGCGTCGAAGGCGAGCCGGTCGCCGGCTGCGTGCCGTCGCTCGGCAGAGGTGAGCTTCGAGTCACGCGCGATGGATTGGGCGACATGATGTCGGACCTCGTTCCCGCTGATCAGCGCCGATGCGGCGAGCGCTGCGACGAAGAGGGCGGCTGCGACGACCCTCAGCCGAACAGGCGGACGCTGAGAAGGACGCGGACCGCCTTGAAGCCGTCCCTCCATGTGATCTTCTTCCCCTCTGCGTAGGTGCGGCCGTAGTAAGCAATCGGAAGCTCGTACACGCGCAGCTTCTGCTTGCAGATCTTCGCCGTGATCTCGGGCTCGATGCCGAAGTCGTCCTGGCGAAGATCGAGCGAGCGTAAAACCTCCGTGCGGAACGCCTTGTAGCCGGTCTCCATGTCGGAGAGCGTCGTGTTGTAGAGGATGTTCGTCAGCAGTGACAGGAAGCGGTTGCCGACGAGATGCCAGAACAGGTACGCGCGCTGAGGCTTGCCGCCCGACATCCGTGACCCGAACACCACATCCGCGCTCCCACGTGTAATCGGCTCGATCAGCGCCGGAACGTCGACCGGGTCGTACTCGAGGTCGGCGTCCTGGATGACGCAGATGTCACCGTCGGCGTGGGGGATCGCCGCGCGCACAGCCGCACCCTTGCCGCGGTTCTTC
>JBBRZA010000048.1:0-24963 GCA_038237145.1 Gaiellales bacterium | reverse complement strand
GGCGAGATCGCCTCCGAGCATGCCTCGCGACTCTTCAAGGTCTATCCGCGCGAGGCGCGTCGGCTGAAGGACGTGGTCGTTGCGCGCCGCCGGTCGCAGCCAACGGAGGTGCGTGCACTCAGTGATGTGTCCTTCCACGTCGATCCCGGCAGCGCGATCGGGCTCGTCGGGCGCAACGGTTCCGGGAAGACCACGCTCTTGCGCCTGCTCTCCGGGATCATCAAGCCGACGTCCGGCAGTGTCGACGTCGGCGGGCGCGTCGGGTCGCTGCTCGAGCTCGGCGCCGGCTTCCATCCGGATATGACCGGCCGGGAGAACGTCTTCCTCAACGGCTCGATCCACGGGCTCAAGCGCGCCTACGTGCGCGAACAACTGGATGAGATCGTCGCCTTCGCCGGGCTGGAGCAGTTCATCGACCTGCCGGTGCGCACCTACTCGTCGGGGATGTACATGCGCCTCGGGTTCGCGATCGCGGCGCACATCGACGCCGACGTCCTGCTGCTCGACGAGGTGTTCGCGGTCGGCGATGAGCAGTTTCAGCGCAAATGCTTCGGCAAGATCTTCGAGTTCAAGCAGCGCGGCGGCACGATTGTCTTCGTCTCACACGACGCGGCGGCGGTAGAGCGTCTTTGTGACCGTGCAGTCCTGCTACGCGATGGGTGCGTCGAGTTCGACGGACCGACGCACGATGCGATCGTGCGCTACCGACAGCAGCTTTCCGGTGAGCTCGATCCCGCGGAGCGCGGCGCCGGTCTGAAGGAGTGGGGGAGCGGCGACGCGCGGATCGAAGGCGTGGAGCTGCTCGGCCCGGACGGAGCGGTGCGCACTCAGTTCCTCGCCGGCGAGGCGCTGTCGTTGCGCCTGCGCGTCGTTGCGCAGCGTGCGATGCCTCCGCCGAGGCTGTCGCTCGAGTTGAGAGATGCGTCGGGCCTGCTCGTCGCGGGCTCGGGGCGCTCGACGGCCGAGCTTGGTTGGGACCAAGAGACGACGGAGCTCGCAGCCCGCTTCGAGGTCGAGCAATTGCCGCTCGCGGACGGACGCTTCCACCTCCGCCTGGGCCTCACGGATGAAACCGGGGAGCGGCTGTACCACTGGCTCGACGACGCGCTCGCGTTCGTCGTCTATCCGGCCGGCGAGGAGAGCGGCGTGGTGCGGCTCGAGGGCCGCTGGACCGGGGAGGAGATCGGCGCGCCGACGGAAAGGGTCGCGACATGAGCTCCCGCACCTGTCCGGACTGGCCGAAGCTGATGGAGTACGCGCCCGACCTGCAGTTCAAGCATTACACCGTGGCCGAAGCGAAGCTCCCGGGCGAGGCGCTGATGAGCATTCCCAAGGTCAAGCTCGAGGCTGTCGCGATCTGCTGCGACCTCGAGCGGCACGTCTTCTATGCGGAGCACACCGACCCGGAGGTCGCCCTTGCCCTCCGCGCGACGCATTGGTACGAGCTGGCCGAGTGGACGTCGAGCGGCCCGGGCACCGCATTCGGCTAGCGTCGAATCGAGCCGCGTCCATTTGCCGACGTTTGACATCGGGGTCTGACCCCAGGTATCCGTTACGGACAGGTCCTGCCGATCAGGGTCGAACTGGTGTCACAAGGGGCTCGCCTCGCTCGAACGCCAGGATGTTGTCGACGACGATTCGGGTCATCGCCTCGCGCGTCTGGCGCGTGGCGCTGCCGAGGTGGGGCGTGAGGACGACGTTCGGTAGCGGTAGGAGCTCAGCTGGAACAGCCGGCTCGTGCGCGAAGACGTCGAGCCCTGCGCGCAGACGCCCCGAGACGAGCTCGGCGACGAGCGCAGCCTCGTCCACGATCTCGCCGCGCGCCGTGTTGACGAGGCACGCACCGTCACGGAGCAACCCGAGGCGCCGCGCATCGATGAGACCGCGCGTCTCGGGCGTCAACGGCGCATGGATGCTGACGATGTCCGACCCCGCAAACAGCGCGTCGAGCTCGCGGCACTCGCCGAGATCCGTCTCCGCACGCGTTCGCTGCGCGTAGAGCACGCGCAGCTCGAACCCCTGCGCACGCCGGGCAACCGCCTGACCGATGCGCCCGAGCCCGACGATGCCGAGGGTCGAGCCGGTCAGCTCCTCGGCGACGATTCCATTGGCCCACTCCGACCGCCACTCGCCCGCCCGGACGAGCGCGTCGGCCTCCACCACGCGTCGCCGCGCCGCCAGGATCAGCGCGAACGTCAGATCCGCGGTTGCCGCCGAGAGGACCCCGGGGGTGTTCGTCACAGCGATGCCCCTGCGGGTCAGCTCCTCCAAGTCGATCCGGTCGTAGCCGACGCTGAAGTTTGCGACGAGCCGCAGTCCCGGCAGGAGGTCGAGCGGCACCAGCTCGTTCGCGACCACCAGGGCCTCCACCTCGGGCTGAGGAGACTTCAGGTCCGCGAGCGCCCGCACCTCGACATCTCCGAGCTCGTCGAAAGCCGGGCCGGGATACCGGTGCGTGGCGAGAACCTTCAAGGGTTGAGTCTCCCATGCCGAAACGAACAAGCGATGAAGGTGAGATCTGCGGCAACCCTGATCGTGGCGCTCGTCGCGATCGCTCTACCGTCCCCCGCGGGCGCGTACCAGCTCGAAGGTGGTCGCTGGCCAACGGCGACGATCACGTACTTCAACGAGGTCCCGGCCTATGCGTGGGCCGTTGACTCCGCCGCGTACGCGTGGAACACGAGCGGCGCGCGGGTGCAGTTCGTGAAGGGCTCACGCCGCGACGCGAAGGTGCTGGTCGGGATTCGCTGGTTCAAGGCCGCGGGTGACGCGTACGTCCAGCGCAGCAAAGGGCGCTTTGTCAGCGCGAAGGTCGGCATTCAGAGCGGAGAAGATCGCTACACAATGGCGCTCGTCGTCGCGCACGAGCTGGGACACGTGCTCGGGCTCGACCACGAGGACCGGATCTGCGCCACGATGAACACGTACCTCGTTGGGGCCCACGCGGAATACTGCCCCGCCCCGCCGCAGGGCATGTGGGTCTGCCGCCTGCTCCGCGCGGACGATGTGCGCGGTGCCGTGAGGCTGTACGGCGGAACCACGCGGCCGATCCGCGGTCCCGAGTTCTGCAACAAGTAGTCAGCGCCGCCTGACGAGTACTTCGTCGAGCGGCCACGTGTTGACGACGTCGGCCGCAGTCGCCCAGCCGCGCCGCGCCGTGTGTACGGCGAGCCGCATGTTGCCGAGCCCGCGCACGGAGTGTGCATCGGTGGAGACGACGACTGGGACGCCGGCCTCGATCGCGAGTTTGATCTCCGGCCCCGAGAGATCGAGCCGGTCCGGCAGCCCGTTCGTCTCGAGTGCAACACCGGTCTCCAGCGCCACCTCAAACGTCCGCTCGAGATCAAGAGCGTTCGGAGGGCGGCGGTTGATGATCCGCCCCTTTGGATGGCTCAGCGCGCGCACGGCTGGATGCCGCATCGCCTCAGTGACCTTGCGCGTCAGCTCGTCGCGCGGCTGCCGCTGCCCCGCGTGCAGGCTGAGCTGCACCCACTCGAGCTCCTCGAGCACGTCGTCGGGAAGATCGAGCGTGCCGTCAGCGCGGATGTCCACCTCGGTGCCACGCAGAACGCGGAAGGGCGCAAGCTCCGCGTTGACCGCTGCGATCTCTTCTCCCTGCCGCCGCAGATCGTCCGCATCGAGGCCGGGCACGACGCGCACGTTCGGGGTGTGGTCGCAGATCGCCACGTACTCGTAGCCGAGGTCGCGCGCGGCCGTCGCCATCTCGAGGATGGACGCCTTCCCATCAGACCACGTCGAGTGCATGTGGAGGTCACCGCGGATGTCGTCGCGCGTCACCAGCGGCGGCGGCTCGCCGCGGAACGGCTGCTCGCGCAACTCCGGTGGACACCAGGGAATCCCGAGCTGCGCGTACAGTGACTCCTCGTCCGGCGCAAGCGGCAAGTCGCCAAGGCCCGTGACGTATGTCCGTGTTCCGGTGCCAACCACGAACTCGGTGCCGAAGCGGGCCGGCTCTGCGACCACCAGCTCGACAGGCACTCCTTCGACCGTCACTCCGACCGCGCGCCGTTCGCTGCGCTCGAGCACCGACACGATTGCGGGGAGCGCCTCGAACGCATCGAGCACCGGCTCAGGCCGTGCCGCCGAAGACACGACTGCAAAGTCGAATGAGACATCGGCCCAGCGACGCGGATCTCCTGCAACCTCCCCCCCGACGCCGGCCGCGATCTCTTCGAGCAGTTCGCGCGCACGATTCAGAGTCATCCCCTTCGTCGGCTGGGGCTTCCCTTCGCGCTCGAGCGCGGCCAACAGGCGCTGCTCCGTTTGCGGTCCGATCCCCGAGACCGATGTCAGCCGCCCCTCTCGCGCCGCCACCCGGAACTCCTCCGCGGTTGAGACGCCGAGTGCCTTCCCGATCTCGACCATCCGTTTCGGCCCGACGCCGAGGAAGCGGCGATGCGGCCGGTCTCGACGAGCTCGAGCAGGCGCGTCGCGATCCCGGAGCCGATCCCTCGCAGCTCCTGTGCGCGGCCCTCGGCGACGAGCTCGGCGATCGGCGCTTTCGTCTCGCGAATCGTCTCGGCCGCCCGCCGGTACGCGCGCGAGGTGTAGAAGCTCGAGCCGGAAAGGTCGAGGAGTCCAGCAAAACTTTCCAGCTGCTCGGCGATCTCCGCATTCGTAAGCCGTTTCACCAGAGATAGTCTGCTCAGATGGCGGTAATCGTCGTGCCGTTCCGAGGGCTGGCAGCAAAGCAGCGCCTGACCGGCCTGGGTGCAGACACCCACAGGGCCGTCGTCCTCGGCATGCTCGCCGACGTGCTCGCGGCGACGACGAAGGTCGGCGAGACAGTTGTCGTGACGAACGACGTTGACGGTCGCCGCCTCTCGACAGCGGCCGGCGCCCGCCTGGTGGACGATCCCGGGGGCGGGCAGAGCCCTGCAGTTGCGGCCGCGCTCGGGCTGCTCGACTTCGACGCCGTTCTGATCGTCAACGCCGACGTCCCCTGCGTGGTGCCGCACGACCTGCGCTCGCTCCTCGCCGCGACGCCGCTCGGCGGAATCGCCCTCGTCGCATCGGCGGACGGGCGCACCAACGCGCTGAGCCTGCCGGCCCCGAATCTCTTCGACCCGCTCTACGGGCCGCACAGCGCGGACCGCTTCCAGAGTGCCGCGCGGGACATCGGGCTCGAGGCCTTTGCCGTCGCGATTCCGAATCTCGTCGACGACGTCGACACGCGCGAGGACCTCGACCGGCTGCAGTTCCGTGCCGGCCCGCATACGCAGGCCGCGCTCCAAGGGCTGAGGCTGGCATCGTGAGGGTCGCCGTCCTTACCGGTGGCGTCGGCGGCGCGCGCTTCCTACGTGGGATCGCCGAAACAGTCGATCCCGCCTCGGTCACCGCGATCGTCAACGTCGGCGACGACCTGGAGGTGCTCGGCCTCTCCGTCTCGCCGGACCTCGACAGCGTGCTCTACGCGCTGGCGGGCATTGCAGACGAGGAGCGAGGGTGGGGGAGGGCGGACGAGACGTGGAACGCGCTTGCGACAGTGGAGTCACTCGGCGGCGAATCGTGGTTTCGCCTCGGCGACCGCGACCTCGGGCTGCACGCCGTGCGCACGCAGGCTCTGAGGGAAGGCGCGCCACTCTCTGCGGTGACCGCGAAGCTCGCCGCTGCGCTCCGCGTGGAGACCACGATCCTTCCCGCGACCGACGGGCGGCTGCGCACATGGCTCGACACGACGAACGGGAGCTTCTCTTTCCAGGAGTGGTTCGTCGCCCGCGCGCACCGCGACCCCGTCGACCGCGTCCGCTGCGAAGGCGCGACGGAAGCGCGTCCCGCCCCGGGTGTGCTCGAAGCGTTGCACGAGGCCGACCTGATCCTGATCGCGCCGAGCAATCCGTTCGTCTCGATCGGCCCGATCCTGGCCGTGGAGCGAATCAGGTCCGCCCTGGAACGACGACGCGTTCCCTGCGTCGCCGTCAGTCCGCTGATCGGCGGTTTCGCGGTCAAGGGCCCGGCTGCAGGAATGCTGCAGCGGCTGCAAGGCGGAACGACGGCCGCGCACGTCGCGAGCTGCTATCCCGGCGTGATCGATGCGCTCGTCATGGACGAGGAGGACGCAGCCGATGCGGATGCCGTCTCGAATGCCGGCGTCCGTCCGATCATCACGCACACGCTCATGCATGACGCCGCCGCGCGCAGGCGTCTCGCCGAAGCCGCACTCGACGCAGTCGCGTTCGCATGAAGGTCGCGATCGTCGGCGGCACGGGTGCGTTCGGGCGTGCGCTCGCCAAACGCCTCCACGAGATCGGCAAAGACGAAATCCTCATTGGCTCGCGAGACGCGGAGAGAGCGCAAGCGAGCGCAGCGGAGCTCGGCGTCACGGGCGGCCCCAACGAGGAGATAGTCATCGGCGCCGACATCGTCGTGCTCGCGGTGAAGTCGAACGCGACGCTGGCGACCGCGAGCGAGCTCGCGGCGGCGATCGGCACGACCCCCGTTCTCTGCGTCGCCAGCGACCTGCGCTTTAGCGACGCAGGCGTTCTGCCCGGCCGCCATCAAGGCTCGCTGGCCGAAGAGGTCGCGCGGATCGTGCGCGGGCCGGTCGCTTCGGGGCTGCAGTCCTTCGCTGCGGCGAACCTCGTCGAGGGCGATCCCAGCGATGCGCTCATCTGCGGCGGTGATGACCTCGCGAAAGAGCTCTCTCTGGAGCTGGCCGGACGTCTTGCGGAGAGGGCGATCGACGTCGGCCCGCTCGAAAACTCACGCGCCCTCGAAGGCATGACCGCCGTGATCCTGAACGTGAACAAGCGTTACAAGGCGCACGCCGGCATTCGTCTCACTGGACTGCCCTGAGCGGCGAGCTTCGCATCATCCCGGTCACCGGTCTGCCGGAGATCAAGGAAGGGGACGACCTGGCCGTGCTCATCGTCGCCAAGGTCGCGCTCGAGGAGGGCGACGTGGTCGTGCTCGCGCAGAAGATCGTCTCGAAGTCCGAGGGGCGAGTTGTCGCTCTCGCCGGCATCGAGCCGTCGGAGCGAGCGCGAGAGATTGCCGGCGACGAAGAGGATCCACGCCGTATCGAGGTCATCCTCCGCGAGGCCGCGCGCGTCGTACGAGTTCGGCTGCCGCTCGTCATCGCCGAGACCAAGCACGGCTTCATCTGCGCCTCTGCGGGCGTCGACGCTTCGAATGCGCCCGAGCCGGACATGCTCGTCCTGCTTCCGGATGACCCCGATGCGTCGGCTGAGCAGATCCGCGGCCGCATCCGTGAGCTCACCGGCCACGAGGTCGGCGTCCTGATCACCGACTCGTTCGGCCGCCCGTGGCGTCAGGGAACGATCGACGTTGCACTGGGCGCGTCGGGGCTCGAGGTGATGCGCGATCTGCGCGGCACGCGCGACGGCGTCGGCTACGAGCTGCATTCGACGATGATCGCCGTCGCAGACGAGATCGCGAGCGCGGCCGAGCTCGTGATGGGCAAGGTCGACGGTGTTCCGGCGGCAGTCGTTCGCGGCCTCGAGGTCGCGGGCGACGGACGCGCCCGCGACCTCGTCATTCCGGAGGAGCGAGATCTGTTCCGTTAAGCCTCGGCGGCCTGGCGGTACTGCTCGAGTACTCCCGGCCAACCGTTGTCGTAGCCGGCGCGGCCTTCGCGACGCTCGCCGGTGAGGTTCTCCCACCCGCGATGCTCGAGGACGACGAGCGTGCCGTCCTTGTCCGCCGTGAACGTCACCTCGATCTCGGTCGGCTCGTCGTCGCCGTCGCGCCCGGGATGCCACGTGAGTCGCAGCCGGCCCGCGAACGCGTAGTCGAGCACCTCGCCCCACTCGGTCTCGCGACCGTCCTTCGCCTTCTCGATCAGGCGCCAACCGTCGCGGTCCTCGAAGACCACGGTCTCGGCGTCCTCCAGGAAAATCCCGTACTTGTTCAGCGGCCACCAGGCCGCGGTCTGCTCGGTGAAGACGCGGAACGCGGTCTCCGGTGCAGCGTCGACGTAGATCTCCTTGCGAATCGTCTGTGTTGCAGTCACCGTCACTTCTTCCTCCGTTCTTCTTGCTCGGCCGCCGCCTTGAAGTTTGCGAGCGCCTCTTCCCAGAAGCCTTCGAGGTACTCGCGCACTTCGGCGAGGCCATCGGGGTCGACGCGGTACAGACGCCGCGTCCCGTTCTGTCGTTCCGTCACCAGACCCGCCTCCTTCAAGACCCGGAGATGCTGCGACACAGCAGGCCGGCTGACCGGCAGTCGGGCCGCGATCTCTCCGACGGCCCGCGGGCCGTCACGGAGCTCTTCGAGAACCGACCTCCGGGTCGGATCGCCGAGCGCCTGCAGTGCTTGTGCGTAAGCCATGGATTACCGTAAGTCTACACTTACGAACCGGTCTGTCAATAGGCTGGCCGCCATGGCCGAGCTGCGGAAATCAGCCGTCGACCCCGACCCGCTGGAGCAGTTCCGGCGTTGGTACGCCGACGCGGAAGGGGCGGAAATCAAGGCACCGCAGGCGATGGCGCTGGCAACCTCGACGGCTGACGGCGCGCCCTCGGTGCGGATGGTGCTGCTCAAGGGCGCCGATGAACGCGGCTTCGTCTTCTTCACCGGCTACGTCAGCCGGAAGGCCGGCGAGCTCGATGCGAACCCGCGCGCGGCGCTCCTTTTCCACTGGGATCCACTCGGCCGTCAGGTGCGCGTCGAGGGTCATGTCGAGCGCGTAGCGGAGCAAGAGTCCGACGCCTACTTCTCCACGCGCCCGCGCGGAGCGCAGCTCGCAGCTGCAGCTTCGCAGCAGAGCTCGGTGCTCCGGAATCGCGCGGAGATCGACACGCGCGTCGAGCACCTCGCCCGTCAGCACGAGGGCAGCGACGTGCGGCGGCCCGATCACTGGGGCGGCTATCGCCTCGTGCCGGAGGTCTACGAGTTCTGGCAGCACCGCGACGATCGCATGCACGATCGGCTGCGTTACCGGCGCGCGAACGGCGAATGGGTCGTCGAGCGGCTCTCGCCCTAACGCTCGAAGAGTGCGCCCACCTCTGCGGCATCCATTGCCGACAACGGATGCTCGAGGGCGCGCAGCGCCGGCTCCAGGTGCTTCGCCCGGCGAGGCCCAACCACGACGGCGGTGACTCCCGGCTGGGCGAGCAACCAGGCGATCGCAAGCGTCGCGGAGTCGACCCCCCGCCGCTTGGCGACCTCGGCAAGCCGGTCCAGCGCAGTGAAGGTCTCCGGCCTGTTCAGATGCTCGTAGGGGCCGGGACGCATCGCCATCCGCGATCCCTCGGGCACGGGGTCGTCGCGCTTGTACTTTCCGGTCAGCCAACCGCCCGCTAGTGGCCCGAACGGCGTGTACGCGATTCCGAGCTCGGCGCACAGCTGCACGAGGCCGCCCTCGTCGCCGCGGTCGAGCAGCGAGTAAGAGTTCTGCACGAGGGTGGGCTTTCCGCCCACCAGCGCCTCCCCGAGCTGCTCCGCATTGAAGTTGCTGACGCCGTATGCCTTGATCAGCTTGAGCTCGATCAGTCCTTCGAAGGTCGCGATCGTCTCCTCGATTGGAACGTCCGGATCGAAGTCGTGCGCTAGATAGAGATCGACCGCGCCGACACCCAGGCGGTCGAGGCTGGACTCGATCTGTCGTCCGATGCGTGCACGCCCTAGCCCGTGGTCCTGTCCCTCGGCCATCGGGTTGAACGTCTTGGTTGCGATCTGCGGGCGCACACCGCGATTCGCCATCCACTTGCCGATGATCGTCTCGCTCTGGCCGCCGCCGTATGCGTCGGCCGTGTCGAAGGTCGTGATACCGAGCTCCCAGGCCGCGTCCATGATGCGGAAGGCTTCTTCCTCGCTGTCACCCTGTCCGAAGAACTCGGGCGCGGATCCGATGCCCCCAAAGTTGCCGCAGCCCAGGATGATCCGCGAGACCTCGACGCCGGTCTCGCCGAGCTGTCGGCGTTCCATCGCGAGAGTCTACGGACGGCGGTTTCTCGGGTGCTTGCGCAGCGCTGCGAGGCGGGTATCCCACTCCGCGCCCACGCCTGCCATCCAGTCCATCGCGGCGCCTAACGGCGCCGGCGTCAACTGATAGAGCGTTTCCCGCCCTTCGCGTCGGCTTTCGACGAGTCCGGCCTGGTTGAGCGCAGCCAGATGCTTCGCCACCGCCTGACGAGTCACCGGGAGCTCAGCCGCGAGCTCCGTCGCCGTGGCTGTCTCGCGCGATGCGAGCGCCTCGAGCACGTAACGGCGGTTGGGATCTGCGAGCGCGTCGAAGACGAGCCCCGTCGGGTCGGTCACGCGCAGACGAGAGCCTGGGCGCGGAGCTCGAGGGCGGTCGAGAACTCGGACGTGGACTCCCGCACCAGCAGGCGCGTGCCTTCCTCCACCTCCTCGAGGGTGAACTCGACCTCGCCCTCGTCGGCCCAGTCGAAGACAAGGCGCTCGCCCGGCTCCACGACGAGGACCTTGGCGCGGCGCTCCTCGCCGTCGTCCCAGCGGAAGACACCGTTCCCGCCTTCGCGGACGTCGAGCTCGACGTCGTTCGCAAACCACTCCTCGAGCTGCTCCGGATCGGTCAGGGCCTCCCAGACCTCGTCCGGTGAGGCCGGAAAGACGATCTCGCGGGTCACTTCCATGGCTCCTCCAATCCGCAACCTCCGGGTTGCGTATACTAGACGCAACCTACAGATTGCACATTACCAGGAGGCCTAGATGCCGCTGATTCCGATGGTCGTCGAGCAAGACGGGCGCTACGAGCGCTCCTTCGATATCTACTCCCGCCTGCTGCGTGAGCGGATCGTCTTCCTCGGCCAGGAGGTGGAGGACGGTATCGCCAACGTGATCACCGCGCAGCTCCTCTTCCTCGAGGCCGAGGACCCCGACCAGGAGATCTCGCTCTACATCAACTCACCCGGCGGCTCCGCGTACGCCGGGATGGCGATCTACGACGCGATGCAGTACGTCAAGCCGGACGTCCGTACGATCTGCACGGGGATGGGGATGTCGGCCGCGGCCATGATCCTCTGCGGCGGCGCGGCCGGGAAACGGTTCGTGCTCCCGAACGCGAAAGTGATGATCCATCAGGGCTCCGGCGGCTTTCGCGGCTCGCCCGCGGACATCCAGATCGCTGCGAAGGAGATCCTCGAAATGACCGAGCGGATGGCGGAGATCATCGCGCGCCATACAGGACAGCCGCTCGAGCAGGTGCTGAAGGACATCGACCGCGATCACTTCATGGCGCCGGAGGAAGCGGTCGCGTACGGGCTAGTGGACGAGGTCATTCAGCCGGCCGACCTCCGGCCCGCAAAAACAAGCTGATGGAGCTCGGCAAACCGCAAGGGAAATTGGAGGTAGGCGCGGCGGCGCTCGGCTGGCGGGCGTGGGCGGTGACCCAAACCAGTCGAGGTGTGAGGCTCGCCTCGCCGCTCTTCGATCATCTCTGGCTTCCGGGCGAGCCGGCCGTTGCCTCCTGCCTACGGCACGAGGATCCGTTCGCACCTGCGCTCGCCGCGCACGAGGTCGCCACCCTGGCCGAGTGCAGTTGCGGGTTTCACGCGGCGCGACCCTGCCGACGCGCTCTCCTACCTGCACGGGCGGGACGCACCGTCGACGCTCTGTCGCGTGCTCGGCGAGGTCACGCTGTGGGGTGAGGTGCTTGAGACAGAGGCGGGTTGGCGAGGCACGCTCGCCTATCCGGCTCGCCTGTACGTTCCGGACGCGCTGCTCGCAGAGGAATTGGCGGTCTACGGAGTGTCCGTAAGCTCCGCAGAGTGGGCGTCGCCCTCCTCTCCGACATGCACGGGAACGCCGTCGCGTTCCGTGCTGCGCTCGCCGACGTCGCGCGTCACGACGTCGACCTGATCATCTCGCTCGGCGACGTCGCCCAGGGCGGACCACAGCCCAAGGAGTGCGTCGACCTGTTGCGCGAGCTCGGTTGCCCGTGCGTCTTCGGAAACTCCGACGACTTTCTCCTCACGCTCGACTTCGGGGCGGAACCAGTGGAAGACGACGAGCGCAGACAACGCCTACTCGACACGGCCCACTGGTCGCGCGAGCAACTCGGCGAAGACGGGCTGGCTTTTCTGCAGAGCTTCCAGCCGACCGTGCAGGTGGGAGACGTCCTCTGTTGCCACGCAACTCCGGTGTCGAACGAGGACGTGATCCTCTCCGACACGGACCGGCCGAAGCTCGAGCGCGCGCTCGCGAACGTGGAGACCGCCGCAGTCGCCGCCGGTCACGTCCACCTGCAGTGGCTACGCCGAGTGAAGGGGAAGCTCTGGTTCTGCGTCGGCAGCGTGGGACTCGTCTACGAACAGGGGCAGCCGCTCGATCCGGTGCCGTTCTTGCCGTGGAGCGAGTACGCGATCGTGAGCGACGAGCTCGAGGTCTCGTTCCTGCGGATCCCGTTCGACCTGGACGAGCTGATCGCCGCTGCGAGCGCGGCGGACTTCCCCCACTTCGAGCGCTGGTCGGCGATGTGGCAGCGTTGAAGCTCAGGTTCTGCGACGAGTTCGACAGCGGCTTCGGGTGGATCGTCGACGAGTTCATGGAGCGCTGCTCGCACGTCCTTGTCGAGGACGGCCGCGTCTGGGCAATCGATCCCGTCGACGGGGAAGGTGTCGAGGAGCGGATCCGCGCTGCAGGCACACCCGCGGGTGTCCTGCAGCTGCTCGACCGGCACAACCGCGACTGCGCCGCCCTCGCCGCCCGCCTCGGTGTCCGGCACCACGTCGTTCCGCAGGGGTCGCTTGGCCCGTTCGCCTTCATCGCCGTCAAGAACAGCCGCTCCTGGGACGAGGTTGCGCTCTGGTGGCCCGGCCGCCGCGTGCTCGCCTGCGCCGATGTGCTCGGTGCCGCACCGTACTACCGGGCGGGCGACGAGCGGCTCGCAGTGCATCCCCTCCTGAGGGTACGGCCGCCGCGTCGGGAGCTAGGAGCGCTTCAGCCGGACGTCATCCTGTGCGGTCACGGCGAGGGCGTGCTCGAAAACGCCGGCGCCGCTTTGCTCGATGCGCTCAGCACGTCGCGACGGCGGATCCCCGGTCAGGTTGCCAGCGCTTTGCGCTCTTGGCGGGCGAGTCGACCCAGCTAGCGGCGATGTAGCCGATCCCGATCGCGACGGCGCCCCCGGCCGCGTCGAAAAGGAAGTGGTTGCCTGTCGCGACGATGATGAGCAGCATCACGGCAAGCTCGGCACCGCGGCGAACGGGTTGTAGAGGCCGCCGAGCAGGTCGGAGCTCAGGTTCACCTTCGCGTTGTGCGTCACCGTGTCCACGAAGCCAAGTCCCGCGAGCCGCGGCGGCGCGACCGGGTACAGGAGGTAGATCGAGAGCGCGACACCGGTCGCGGCGATCAGCGTGTTTCGCACCAATGGGAAGGAGCGGGGATGCGTCCGGTGGAGCCAGATCAGGAAGGCGGCGGTACCGAGGAAGTGCAAAGCGATGTACGCGATCCCGAGCAGCGTCGGGAGGGTCGGCACCCAGTGAGCGGCCCGCTGAACCGTGCGCTCGCCGAAGAGGTGCAGATGGCGCTCGAGCGCGACGATTTCATCCGTGTGCTCGCGGGCCACGCCAAGAGTCGCGTGACCCTGGCCGCGCACGACCTCGTAGAGACCGTAGAGGCCGATGATCGTGGCGACCTCCACCAGTCCTCGGTGGGGGGTGGACGCGAGGCTCCGGAGGGAGGGGAGACGGTGGAGGGTCGCCACGTTCATGGCTCCAAGCTACGCCCGCCCGCCTGGGAGGTACGGCTAGCCCTACTTGGCGCCTCGGGCTGACCGGCGTCTTTGAACGTCGATAGGTTCGCGGAGCGATGTGCTTCGAGCTCGACTCCGTCCCGCCGATCCCGGCGATTCGCGGCGCCGCCGTGTCGCACGAGGATCTCGTTCTCGAGGCGGCTGACGGCAACAGCTTTGCGGCCTTCGCGGCGACTTCCGATGAGCCCGGCGAGGTCGGGGTCGTGATCCTCCCGGACGTGCGCGGCCTCTACCGGTTCTACGAGGAGCTAGCACTGCGTTTCGCCGAGCGTGGGATCGCGGCCGTGGCGTTCGATTACTTCGGCCGCACAGCGGGTGCTGCAAAGCGCGATGACGACTTCGAGTACATGAAGCACGTCGAGCAGACGACACCCGAAGGAGTTCAGGCCGATGTCGGCGCCGCCGTCGAGCATCTCCGCTCGCGCGGCGCTCGCACGATCTTCACCGTCGGCTGTTGCTTCGGCGGACGGAATTCGTGGCTCGCGGCAGCCGGCGGCCACGGCCTTTCAGGCGCGATCGGGTTTTACGGACGACCCGGCGAAGGCAGAGAGGGAGCTCCTGGGCCGACGCAGCGCGCCTCTGAGCTCGAGGCCCCGATCCTCGCGCTTCAGGCAGGCGCAGATCAGCACATCACCGCCGAGGACAACGCCGAGTTCGACGAGGCGCTCACGGCCGCGGGCGTCGAGCACGAGGTCGTCACCTACGAGGGCGCACCGCACAGCTTCTTCGACCGTAAGCAGGAGGAGTTCGCAGCAGCCTCCGATGACGCCTGGACGAGAGTCCTTGCGTTCATCGAAGCCCATTCGGGCTAAAACGGGTTCTTACAAAGCTCTTACTCGCTTCTCAGCCCCTTCTCAGGCGCGGATGGTTCTCTGCTGCCCATGACCGAAGCCGGCTACGCCCTCGAATCCCCGCGTGTTTCTTCCCTCGCGCGCCCGCGCACGGGACGCAGGGTTGCGATGTCGACTGCCTTGTGGGCGTTCGTGGCCGGAAACGCGGCCCTGATGGTCTGGCTCTGGGTGCCCGGAGGCAACGTCTCCGACGACCTCACGACGGGGGAGCTTCTCACCAGTCTCGCCCGGATCACCGGGCTGCTCGGCGCTGTTGCAGGTGCTGCTACTCGCCCGCCTGCCTGCCTCCGGTGGAGCGGCTGTTCGGCTTCGACCGCCTCGCTCCAAGCAGCGATCCTGAAGGCCAAGCGATGGTAAGCGTCGCCGCCCCGACTGCACTTCCCGGCGTACGCCTGGTCGAGCACATCATGGGTCTGCCGATCGTCGTTGATGTCCGCGACGACGGCGACACCGGCGAAGCGCTCCACAAGCTCTTCGAGTGGCTGCGCTGGGTGGACTCGACCTTCAGCACCTTCAAGGACGACAGCGAGATCAGCCGCATCAATCGGGGCGAGCTACGACGCGAGGATGCTCATCCGCACGTACTCCGCGTCCTGGAGCGTTGCGAGGAGTTGCGCAACGAGACCGACGGGTACTTCGACATGCGCACGCCGAACGGCTCCATCGATCCTCAGGGCTCGTGAAGGGCTGGGCGGTCGACCGAGGCGCGGCGATTCTCGACGACGCCGGCCTCCAAAACTACGCAGTCAGCGCTGGTGGCGACATGCGCGTTCGTGGCCGCGCAGTTCCGGAGCTCGCCTGGCGCGTCGGCATCCAGCACCCGCTGGACGCGCAGCAGGTTGCCGCCGTGATCGAGACCGCCGAGGAGCTCGCGATCGCCACGTCCGGTGCGTACGCCCGCGGCGAGCACGTGTGGGACCCCCACACCGCACGCCGTCCCAGCGGCATTCTGTCGGTCACCATCGTCGGCCGAGAGCTTGCAACCGCGGATGCGTATGCGACGGCGGCATTCGCGATGGGGCCCGAGATTGCTCCCCACTGGACGGCGCGTCTGGAAGGCTACGAGGCGATGACGATCCTCGCCGACGAGACTGTCTTCAAGACCGGAGGGTTTCCCGATGAATGACTCCAGCTTCACTCGACGTGGCTCGCTCGTCCGCCTTGGCGGCCTTCTTGCGACGGCGGTCGGGGCGGCAGGGTTGAAGATCGAGACTTCCGACGGCGCCGGCCCGGCGGCCGTCGCCTCCGGCGCGGTGACGTGCGTGCTGACGCCCGAGCAGACGGAGGGGCCGTACTACATCGCGAACGAGGCTTTGCGCCGCAACATCACGGAGGGTCGACCGGGTACGCCGATGCAGCTCCGCGCGTTCGTCGTCAACGCTTCGACGTGCAAGCCGATCAAGGGCGCTGCGGTCGACATCTGGCATGCAGATGCGGGTGGCATCTACTCAGGCTTCGGCCAAGGAGCAGGCAATCGCACGTTCATGCGCGGGATCCAGCGAACGAACGCCAAGGGACTTGCGCTCTTTCGCACGGTCTACCCAGGCTGGTATCAGGGCCGCACGGTGCACATCCACGTGAAGGTGCATCTCGGCGGCAACGTGCTGCACACGGGGCAGCTCTACTTCCCGGATACCGTGACCGATGCGGTCTACCGCAAGGCGCCCTACGCGAGCCGTCCGAACCGTGACGTCCGCAATGCGGGTGACTCCATCTACCGCAACGGCGGCAAAAGGTCGCAGGTGAGCGTCAGCAAGAACAGCGCGGGTGTGTATGTCGCCTCGATCGTGATGGGCGTCCACAGGTCTTAACACCTGGTCGCTAGATTCGGCGCGTGGAGCAGGTCACGCGCCGAGAGCTGCTCGTCCGCGGTGGCAAGTACGCGGTCCTCGCTGCGGGCGCGGTGCCCCTGGCCGGTGGGCTGGCCCACCTCGCGCGGGCGGCGACGAGCGGGATCTTCGACGAGCTCGCCCAAGCAGTTCGTGGCGCCGTCGTTGTGCGCGGCGACGCTGCGTACGACCAGGCCCGCGTCCTCTACAACACCCGCTTCGACACATACAAGCCGCAGGCCATCGTTTTCTGCGAGTCAATTGCGGACGTGCAGCGAACCGTGCGCTGGGCTCGCAAGAACCGGGTCCGGATCGTTCCGCGCTCCGGCGGTCACACCTACGGTGGCTACTCCTCGACGTCCAGCGTGATCGTCGACGTCTCGAGGCTGAACGGTGTCTCGCTCGACTCGGCGAGCCGAGCGGTCGTCGGCGCCGGTGCGCGTCTCATCGACGTCTACGACGGGCTCTGGCAGCACAGGCGCACCGTTCCCGCCGGCTCCTGTCCGACTGTGGGGATCGCCGGCCTCGCTCTCGGCGGCGGCGTCGGCCTCGCCTCGCGGAAGTACGGGCTGACGTGCGACAACCTGCTCGAGGCGACGGTCGTCCTCGCGAACGGGACGGCGGTCGTTGCCAACGCGCGGCAGCACCCCGATCTCTACTGGGCGCTCCGCGGTGGAGGCGGCGGCAACTTCGGAATCGTCACGCGCCTCCTCTTTCGCACGTACCCGGTGAGCCAGGTCGCGACGTACGCGCTCGAGTGGCCTTGGTCGGACGCGGCGAAGGTCGTTCAGGCCTGGCAGAAGCTCGCACCCCATGCGCCCGACGGGCTCTTTTCAGTGCTGAACCTGAACGCGGTCGCCGGCGGTCATGCCCGCCTCACCTCGGCCGGGCAGTTCTTCGGTAGCGCCGACCGCTTACGCGAGCTCGTCAAGCCACTCGCGAACGCCGGCACACCGACGCGCTTCACGGTGACGTCGCGGAGCTACATGGACGCACAGAAGATGTGGGCGGGGTGCTCCGGGACGATCGCCGAATGTCACCTGCCGCCGCAGGGACATCTCGGTCGTTCGACGTTCAAGGGCAAATCGAGCTACGCGAACAAGCCGCTGAGCCTGCAGGGGATCAACGCCATGATCCGCGAGATCGATGCGCGCATCACGACAGGCACCGGCTCGGGGATCATCCTGCTCGACTCGTACGGGGGCGCGATCAACCGCGTGAAAAAAGACGCCACCGCGTTCGTGCACCGCGACGCACTGTTCTCGATGCAGTACCTCGCGTACTGGGATGCGTCGGCGGCGGCGGAGCCGAACCTCCGCTGGCTGAGGAACTTCTACGCGGCGATGCGTCCGTACGTCTCACCGTTCGCCTACCAGAACTACATCGACCCGGATCTCGGCAAGTGGGGTCGCGCGTACTACGGGACCAACCTCGACCGGCTGATTGCCGTCAAGCGGCGCTACGACCCGCAGAACGTCTTTCGCTCGAGCCAAAGCATCCCGGTCAAGCGCCGCTGAGCGGAAGCTGCGCAGTCACCACCGTGCCCTTGTCCGGCGGGCTGATTACGAACAGCGTGCCGCCGACCGCTTCGGCGCGGTCGCGCAGGCCGAGGATGCCCGAACCTCCGGAAGGATCGGCGCCACCGCGCCCGTCGTCCGTGATCTCGAACTTGAGCACGTCGCCGGCCAGAGTCACGTCGACCTTCGCCTTCGTCGCCTGTGCGTGCTTCACGACGTTGGTAAGCGCCTCCGAGACGATGTAGTACGCCGTGGCCTCGATGTTCTCCGGCAGCCGTTCGTCGGGCGCGCTCACGTCGACCTCGATCGGCAAGCGGTTCGCAACACCTGTCAGCGCAGCGCCCAGGCCCTGCTCGGTCAGCGCCGCCGGATGCAATCCGCGCGCGAGCTCTCTCAGTTCCTCGAGCGCGAGATCCAGCTCCTTCGCGGCGCCCTCCAGCGAGGCAGCGGTTGCGTCCGAGTCTGACTCCAGTTGTCGTCGGGCGAGCCGGATCGTCAGCGCCAGCGAGACGAGCCGCTGCTGGGCTCCGTCGTGGAGGTTCCGCTCGAGCTTCCGGCGCTGCTCGTCACCCGACTTCACCAGACGGGCGCGTGAGGCGCTGAGGTCCGCTCGCGCCTGCGCGCTCGCGACCGCCAGCGACACGAGCTCGCAGAACGCGCCGAGCCGAGCTTCGGTGTCGACCGGGAGAGGCTCGGCGCTCGCGATGCCGACGGCGCCCCAGAGAATGCCCGCGACGACGATCGGAGCCGACACCGACGAGCGGTAGCTCATCAGTCTCATGTTGTCCGCGATCTCACCGGGCCGTTCCGTGTAGTCGTGGACCCGCGCGGGGGCGCCGGTTCTGAGAACCTGGCCGATGCCGGTGTCCTCGGTGGCCGGCAGGCGCATCCCGAGCTGGAAGGCGTCGTCGGCCGTCCCGGCGCGGCTATGGCGGCCGACGATGGTCGCAGTGTCGTCGCCCTCGTAGCGAAAGACCGCGGACGCGTTCACCTCTAGCACGCGCGCAGCCTCCTCCGACACGGCTGTGAACACTCGTTCGGGGCTCGCCTCGGACGCGACGAACGTCGCTACCCGCCGCAGAGCGCGCTGCTCCTGCGCGAGCCGGCCGACCTCAGCGAGCTTCGCTTCCGGGTCGCCTTCGAGGGCGCTCTCGTCCGCGCCGCCCGGTGTCGTGCCGCTGAGGTCGATGCCGCTGGTGACGAGCAGTGCCGGGCCGCCATTCTCACTCGGCATGAGCCTGTTCGACCACGCGATCAGCTTGCGCTTCCCGTCCTTCGTCAGCCAGTGACCGACCTGCGGGCTCGAGAGCCCGGTGCTCCAGATGTAGTCGAGCACCTCCTTGAACGTTTCCGCTTCCTCGGAAGGAATGACGAAGTCCCGCGCGTCACACCCGACCACCTCGCCGCGCGAGAAGCCGTCACCCGCTCGCACGCATCATTGAAGAACAGGATTCGCGCGTCGTGGTCGAGGACGCAGACGAGCGACATCGTCGTCTCCGTCAGGACTTTGGCGAACTCGTCTCCGAGGACAAAGTCAGGCATTCGTGACGTCGAAGAGGCTCACTTCGTAGTCCTCGAGTGCGAGCCTGGTCGTTCCCACGGTCTCCGCGGTGAGGTCGCCGAGTTGGTTGCCCGCCTCGGCGCTCGCCCGCAGCGACTCCTCGTCGGCCCACAACGTGATGACCAGGGTCTTCGACTCGGCGGGATTCCAGAGCCGGATCAGCCCGCGAAAGCCGGAGCTGTCCCGAAGCCAGGGCAGGAGCTGGTCGCGGACGATCTCCAGGCCGAGATCGTGCTGCTCTGGAGTCGTCCGGAGGGAGTGCAGGCGCGCGAGCACGGTGTCGTTTTACACTGTCGCCATGTCCTTCGTGCCCCGTCTGGCGATCGCCTGGGCGATCAACCTCGCCGCCCTCTGGGCGGCAGACGCTCTCTGGGCGGGAGTCCGCATCGACGGCTGGGCGGCCTTCCTGATCGGCTCGGCCGTCCTCGGTATCGCAAACGCTGTGCTCAAGCCGCTGCTCACTGTCCTGACGTTGCCGCTGATCATCATCTCGCTCGGCTTTTTCTACCTCCTGATCAACATCACCATGGTCGCGCTGGCGGAGTGGGTCGCGCCGAACTTCTCCATCGACGGCTTCTGGACGTACGTCGGCACCGTCATCGTCGTGTGGGCGGTCAACTGGATCGGCGGACAGGTGCTCGGCGACATGGAGCGCCGTGCCCGGCCGCGCTTCTCGTTCTGACGGACGGCTCAGTCCCAAAAGCCGTCGTGGACGGCGCTCGACTCCCTGGGGAGATGGGGGCCGCTGACTTCGACGGGGTGATCCCCGCGCGCGAAGATCTCACGCGATGTGATTGCCAGCTGCATGTTTTCCGGGTTGTGGCCGCTGATGGAGCGGATCTGTTCCTGGCTCAGGCCGAAGACGACTCGCCTCACGTTCCCCCAGTAGATCGCGCCCGCGCACATGGCGCACGGCTCGGTGCTCGTGTAGAGCGTGCACCGCTCGAGGAAGTCGGGCTCGAAGCGAGCGCTCGCCATCCGCATCAGGTTCGTCTCGGCGTGGGCGGTGACGTCCTTGTCGGTGCGGACCGTGTTCTCCGCCTCGAGGACGACGTTCCATCTATGGTCGACGAGCAGCGCGCCAAAAGGGTGGTTGCCGTGGTCGCGCGCCTGCCGAGCGACCTCGATCGCGCGTCGCAGATGTTGGCGGAACCCGGTGCTCATCCGCGCCGAAGGTACCGTCGCAAGAGAGAGCGGCGCCGAGGCTGTGTCTCGCGCCAGTCGTCGTAAGTCTTGAACGTGCCGGCCTGCCGAGCCGCGAGCACGCATTCGGTGTGCGCGTGCCGCCGCCGGGCGGCGTCGTTTTCCGGTGCGATCACAACATGGTCGCTCATCGCGTGCAGGTGGCGTCCGCAGAGCGGGCAGGTATAAGTCGAGGGCTTCTGACTGTGCGCGGGGCGGACGGCCCACCAGTCGGTCACCCGCGCAGCGTACGAAACGTCAGTCGACTCGCGGCGGCAGCGGGCAGGAGACGAACGGACGGCCCAGCAGGAAGGAGCCCAGCTTGTACGCGCTCGCAGCCGGTGCAGAAGCCCGTTGCGGCGGCGAGCAGCGCAAGGGCCGCGACGACTGCGCCGAGCACCGCGCCGAGGGTGGTGAGGCCGGCTGCGTAGGCGACCGTTGCGGCCGCGAGAAAGACTGCGCCGACGAGATTCGCAAAGCGTGGCGGGCGCGCGTCCTCCAGCGTGCCTTCGCCAAAACGGGGCTGCAAGAGCTCGAAGTAGGCGAGGCACGGCAGACAGAAGCGCCGGCCGAGCGTCAGTCCGACGAGCAACTGCGCTCCGAGCACGCCGAGCAACCACCACCAACCGGTCGCGACCGCAAGCACGGCCAGCAGTCCGATCGTCGCCTGGTTGAATCGCGGCGCGCGCGAGTCGATTACGTCGAGGTCGCGACATGGATCGGCCGTTCGCTTCACTTTCGAAAGTATTGCGAATGGACGGCAGCCAAGGTCTGTTCTCTAGGCTTCGCCCATGTTCGTCCCGATGGACTTCGTCGTGCCGCTACGTCTCGAGACTCCGCACTTCCGGCTGGAACCTCTCGGCGCCAATCACAACGACGCGGACTACGGCGCCTGGTCATCCTCGATGGAGCACATCCAGGCGACTCCGGGGTGGGAGGAGAGCTCCTGGCCGCACGACATGACCTTGCAGGAGAACCGGGCCGACCTGCAGCGGCATGCGGACGATTTCGAGAACCGCTCCGGGTTCACCTATACCGTCCTCGAGCCGAACGGCGACGTCGTCGGCTGCGTCTACATCTATCCGCCCCCGGACGACCGCCACGATGCCCGAGTAGCCTCCTGGGTCACAGCGAGCCGCGCCGAGCTCGACGGGCCTCTCTGGAAGGCCGTGAGCGACTGGCTCGCTGCGGAGTGGTCGTTCGAGAACGTCGATTACGCGCCAAGGAACGCTCCGTGACCGACGACTTAGTGGCTTAGAGCCACTAAGTCAGGTGAAGTCGATCACGCTGCGGATGCCGTCCTGCGCCTCCATCAGCTCGAAGCCGCGATTGACGTCGTCCAGCGTGAGCTTGTGCGAGACGAAGGCGTCCACGTCGATGTCGCCGGCGAGATACATGTCCACGAACTGCGGAACCTGGTCGCGTCCTTTCACGCCGCCGAACGAGGACCCTGCCACCCGGCGCCCGGTGATCAGGAAGCGCGGGATGATGTCCAGCGTCTCGCCCTTCCCTGCGACGCCGCACATTGTCGCGAGGCCCCAACCTATCCGGGCCGATTCCACGGCCTGCCGCATGACGTTGACGTTCCCGGTTGCCTCGAATGTGTAGTCGGCGCCGAGGCCGTCCGTCATGTCGACGATCTGCTGCACGGCCTCGGGGCCGCCCAGGACCGTGTGGGTCGCTCCTTGTCCTCGTGCCAGCGCGAGCCGGTCCTGCGAGAGGTCGACGCACACAATTCGTTCGGCGCCTTGCAGACGGCAACCCGCAACCGCGCCAAGGCCGACCATGCCCGCGCCGAAGACGGCGCACGTCGAGCCGCCCACGACTTTCGCGGTGGTCATCGCAGCACCCAGTCCGGTCGAGAGCCCACACGCGAACAGGCACGCCCGGTCGAGCGGGGCCTCGGGATCGATCTTTGCGAGCGCGATCTCCGGCATGACCGTGTACTCCGCGAACGTGGACGTACCCATGAAGTGCCGGATCGGCTGGCCGTCGCGCGAAAGGCGCGCCGTTCCGTCCGGGAGATAGCCCTGGTTCTGCTGCTCGCGAATGGCCATGCAGAGATTGGTGCGGTGATCGCGGCAGTGCTCGCACTCGCGGCACTGCGGTGAGAAGAGAGTGACAACATGATCGCCGGCCTCGAGATCCCTCACGCCCTCGCCGATGAGCTCGACGACGCCCGCGCCTTCATGTCCTAGCACGGTCGGTGAGTACCCGGACGGGTCGGCGCCCGACGCCGTGTAGAGGTCGGTGTGGCAGACGCCGCAGGCCACGAGCCTCACGAGCACCTCGCCGACCTTCGGTTCGGCGAGTTCGAGCTCCTGCACCGCGAGGGGAGCGCCGAATTCCTCGAGGACTGCTGCCCGGATCTTCACTGTGCGTCGATTGTGACGTGCCCAGGCTCGGAAGCCACTCGCTCGAGCCACGTTCGCAGGGCAGGGTATGGCTCGAGGTCGAAGCCGCCCTCGTCCGCAACGTGTGAGTAGGCGTACAGAGCGATATCCGCAAGTGTCAGCCCGTTCCCGACGAGGAACTTCCTCCCGTCGAGGTGCCGCTCCATCGCCGCGAGCGCGCGCACTCCCGCGGCTTGCCGTTCCGGGAGCCGATCCGCGAACTCCTCGGGACGACCCGAATAGGCGAGCCAGAAGCGCGCGACTGCGATCGCCGGCTCGTGGTCGTACTGCTCGAAGAACATCCACTGCAGCACTTGAGCGCGTTCGTAGCGATCCTCCGGGACGAAGCGCGTCCCCTCCCCGAGATACCAGATGATCGCGCCCGATTCCGCAAGCGGTCTGCCGTCGTCCAGTACGAGCGTCGGCACGCGCAGCGCGGGGTTCAGCCCGCCCAGCACTTCGGATCGGTTCGAGCGGTCGACGACGTCCATCGTGCGCCGCTCGTATGGGATGCCGAGGTGCGCGAGCAGCAGCCGAACCTTGTAGCAGTTGCCCGATACCGGGCTGTCGTACAGCAGCACCGCTAGCCCCAGGGAAGTCCGTCCCAGCTCTTCGGGCGTCCGTCCTTCCACTTCGGGAACGGTGCGTAGGCCTCGGCCGACGAGCTCGTGTCCGTCTCGACGCCCGCGCCGTGACGGATAGCCAGCTCCGAGCGCGGATAGACGGTCTCCTTGTTCTCCATGCGGGCTCCGGTCATGAAGATGACGCACGGCACGTCGCCTGCTCCGACGAACGAGTGATTCGTACCGGGCGGGCAGTGGACGAAATCCCACGCCTTGAGCGGGCGCTCCTCTTCTTCGATTAAGAGCAGGCACTCGCCGGCCAGGACGAGGAAGTCTTCCTGCGCGGACTCGCGGTGGTACCGCCCGCCTGACTGGCCCGGTTGCAGGACGCCAATCGTGAAGCCGACCTGAGGGAAGGAGACGTCGTCGCCCTCGAGGATGAAAGCGTCCCCGAGAACATCGTTCGTCACCCAGCGGCCGTCGCGGACGTTCACGACGAACCAGCCCTCGGTTGCGGGGGCAAGGCCTCCGTCGGTCTCTTCGAGCCGTGCTTCTTCGACCATTGGCGCTAAGCCGTCGCGAAGCGCTTGGTCGCCCGGGCGCGAGCCCGTTCGGCTTCGACTTCCCGATTCTTCGGTGCTGCCGTCGTCACGAGCTGTTCGAGCAAGCGCTTCGACACGTCGGATACCTCGTCGACCGCGCGAGCGAAAGCTGCCTCGTTGGCTTGCGACGGCTTCGTGAAGCCGCTGATCTTGCGCACGTACTGGAGCGAGGCCTCGTGGATCTCCTCGTTCGTGGCGGGTGGCTCATAGTTGTAGAGCGTGTGGATGTTTCGGCACATGCCACCATCCTACGAGCTAGCCGAAGGCGAACGTCACGCTCACCGTCGCCTCGATCTTCTGGGTGCCCGGTTCGATCGGCACGCTCGAGTCCTTCGCACCGACCGCGATAGGCATGGGCACCGGTCCTCCACCGCCCTCGACGATCGCGGTGATCTTGCCGAGCGTCGAGCTCGACGCGGTTGCCAGCGTCTCCGCCTTCGCGCGCGCGTTCGCGACGGCTCCCTTGAGGGCAGTGCGGTAAACGGCGTCCTGATCCGAGGCGAGCAGGTTCGGGCCGTAGACCTGGTTCGCACCGGCAGAGACCGCCGCGTCGACGATGTCCCCCGCGTTTCCGATCTTCCGGACCGTCGCGGTGACAGTGTTGGAGGCGGTGTAGCCGACGATTGCGTTGCCGTTGTCGTTCATCCGCGGTGACAGCGAGACGTCAGAGGTCTGAATGTCCGCCTGAGCCACGCCTGCCTTCTTGAGCGCCGCGATCACGCGGGCGATCGACTGAGAGCTGGCCGCAAGGGCCGTATTCGCTGTC
>JBBRZA010000047.1:0-25030 GCA_038237145.1 Gaiellales bacterium | reverse complement strand
TGGTTCCACAACCACGTGATGTCCTGGTCCCGCGACATCCACGTCAGCGGTCTTGTCACCGACTTCCTCTACTACATCCCCGTGCTCGCCTTCGGGACCGGGCTCGTCTTCGGGTTCTCGTTCGACACGACCGGGCCGGTCGTACGCGACCGCGACGTGGTCGTCGAGCGCGATCGCGAGGCTGCTCCTGTCGACGGACGGCGTGGCCTGTTCGGCCGGCGGACGGCGACGCCCACGACGACCGACGGGCCTGTGGCAGACGAGCCGTTGACGGCGGATCGCGATGCCACGACGACGTCGACCGACCGCACCACCGACCGCGAGACAGTCAAGTAGCTCGGTCGAGGCCGCCCCTCGGCAGGACCGGGGGGCGGCTTCCCGGCCGCGAAGCGGCCTGTCTCCGCAGCGGACCAAGGCAGGGGTCTGGTGGAACCGGGCTACACCCAGGTCAGAGCGGGGGGTGCACTTAACCCCCCGGCCAGGGATCACCAGAGCTGCCCTGACGCCGATACCTGGAAGGCCATGCTGCACCGCTCGCTACCGCAGGGCGAGAGAGGCTACGAACTTCTTCTCGCTGCCCTGACCGAGGTCGACGACTCGCGACCTCCTGCTTTCCGTCGCCTCGAACAGGCGGTGGGAGGCGAGCTCGCACGCATGCTCGTGGGCGCTCTCGCAGCACGCCGTGGCGGTCGCGGGATCGTTCTCGGCTAACTGCCCTTAGGGCTCTTCGCTCTCGCCGTAGACGCGGACGTAGAGGAAGATGACGCCGAACGCGATGAATCCGAGCACCGTCGACGTTCCCTTGTCGACACCGACCGCCAGCAGGAAGCCCCAGACGTAGAGGCTCAGCAGGAGCGCCCAGACAAACGCCTTGACGCCTGGTTCGATAGCTGGGAGTCGCAGGTGCACCGTGTGTCAGACACTAAACGGGACCAAAAAAATTCGCCGGGCCAGTTTCGCTTTCGTCCACCGCTTCCGCTGACTTTCGCCTTCCGGCTACTGCCTTCGGACTCGGTTTCGACCTACTCGCGCTCTGTGCCCGGCGCAATTGGCAATCTAGCGTGTCAAGCAAATGATTCAAGGGGTCACAGAAGGTCGTGGCCGCAATTTGCGAAGTTTTCCTTTTTCAACATTTCCACAGCCAATTTTCCAACATGTGGACAGCCGTGTGGAAAGGGTTGGCGCCGACTGGAAGAGCTTCGAGAAAACGCTGCAGTTGCGTGGGTCGGGCGCACGCCGACACTAACGCATTCGCCATACTCTCGCGCGTGGGCCGCCGCCAGATCGCCATTACGGTCGCCGGCTCGGCGTTTCTTCTCGCGGTCGTGCTGGCGGCGCTGCGCGTAGGGGAGAGCCCCGGGAAGCTCTCCGACTGGCAGGCCCTCGTCCTCGGCATCGTCCAGGGCGCGACCGAGTTGCTGCCGGTCTCGTCGTCGGGCCATCTGATCCTCGTCCCGTGGGCGGGTGGCTGGCACTACCTCCAGGACCATCCGGATTTCAACAAGACCTTCGATGTGGCGCTCCACCTGGGGACGCTCATCGCGGTGGTCGTCTACTTCTGGCGTGACATCGTGCGCCTCGCCCGTGCCTGGTGGCAGAGCCTGAAGAGGCGGCAGGTCGAGACTGCCGACGAGCGGATCGCCTGGTACGTGGTCGTCGCGACGGTGCCGGCGGCCATCGCAGGGGCGGCGGGGGAGAGCTTCATCGAGAAGAGGCTCGGCGACCCGTGGCAGATTGCGATCCTGCTCGCGGTCTTCGCGATCATTCTCTGGATCGCGGACCGCGTCCCGCCGCGGCGCTCGATCGAGGACATCGGCTGGAAGGGCGCTGTGGGCGTAGGCCTGGCGCAGTGTCTGGCACTGATGCCCGGGACGTCGCGGTCCGGCGTCACGATCACCATGGGGCGGTTCCTGAAGCTCGGCCGCGACGACGCTGCGCGCCTGTCGTTTCTGCTCCTGATCCCGATCGTGTTCGGCGCGGCTGTCTTGAAGGGGGCCAAGGTGGCCGTGGACGGGCTGCCCCCTGGATCGGCCGGCCCCTTCGTCGTCGGCATGCTCGCGGCGGCGGTCGTCGGGCTCGCGGCGATCTGGGGCCTGCTCGGGTACGTGCGCCGGCACACCTACAGCGTGTTCGTCGTCTATCGGCTCGTGCTCTCGGCGGCGATCCTCATCACCATCGGCGCCGGCTGGCGCGGCAAGAACTTTTAGCCCGACACCCCGACCGGCACGCCGGAGAGGAAGCCGAACGGAATTCCAGTCGCCGGGTCGGCGAAGACCGCCCGGTAGAGGTTGCTATCGCTCGAGCCGAGCCCGTCGGCCGCAAAGGAGCCGTCGGCGGCTATCGGGCTCGTCGCGACGAGCTCACGCGGGGCGTGGGGGAGCTCGCGGTAGATCTCGACCGTGCCGCGGTCTGCCCCGACGACAAGGCCGTTGGCTCGCCCGCTCGCGTCGACCGCGCCCATCCGGATCTGGATGGGCGGGAGCGTCGGAGCAGGAGCGCGGAACCATTCGAGTGCTCCCTCCCGAGAGAGCAGGAGGTACCGCGAGCCTCTGCGTCCGACGACGAACCCTTCAAGTCGTCCGTCGA
The DNA here is from genome assembly GCA_038237145.1 of Gaiellales bacterium. GTDB lineage: Bacteria > Actinomycetota > Thermoleophilia > Gaiellales > Gaiellaceae > 3-1-20CM-4-69-9. The sequence continues at coordinate 22,444 of JBBRZA010000047.1, read as the reverse complement.
GCTGCCACTCCGCGTTGGCCGCCCCCTCGATCACGAGCCCTGCATACACCGGCCAGTCGTCGGCGAGGTCGACCCAGTCGTTAGCGGCGACCGCCGGAGCAGTCCCGCCCGCGATCGAGACGAAGATCCCGTGCGTCAGAGTCGAGGTTGCCTGGGTGTCGGAGCTCGAGTTCAACAGGACCGCGAGATCGCCCGACTCGGGGTAGACCTGCGTCCACGCAGACCAGAGAGTGGAGGAGAGGAAGGCGGCCTCAACTTGGCCTTGCGGCGATCCAAGCGTGCTCGCGAAGAGGTACTGGCCCTCCCAGCCGCCGTCCGACGTGGGACCCCAGTCGATCGCGGCGGACGTGTACGTCTCGACGACGTGGAGGCGTGCATGGACGAGAACTGGTGCGGCTCCGGGCGGAAAGTCGCTCGTCGGAAAGCCCTTCTGCGTGATCGCGCGCGTCCGGGGCTTGACGCCTCGGTCGAATGTCACGAGCCGTAGAAAGGTCTTCCCGGAAGCCCGCCGAACGCCGTACGCGACCGCGGGCCGGTTACGGGCGTCGAGTGTCAGCCCTGCCGGCCCGAAGCTGCTGCCCGGCGCAACCCGCGCGAGACTCGTGATGCGACTGCCGCGGGCAAGCGAGATCCACCGACCCTGCCGGTCCTCGGCCAGCACGTTCACGACCCGGTGCGGCCGTTCGCCGACCTCGATCCCCGCGAGCGTCACATCGGCTCCAGGGAGACGACCCGCTCGGTACTCGACCCAGCGCCCGTGGGACAGCAGCGCGACGCGGAGATCCCGGCCCGTCGTGTACGCCACATACGGCGTTCCGTCGATCGCGATGGCGAGCACACCCCGATCTGCTCGGGTCGTGACCACTTCCGCGTGGGCAGGGGAGGCGAGCGCCAGCGCGGCCACCAGGCCAATCCACTTCAACTTGACATAACGCAGGTTTCCGTGCATTCACCCAGGAAAAGACAGTAGAGGGTTGACGCGGGTGGCTGCGACCTGACAGCCTCGTGTTTGGCTTCGCCTGCCCAAAGGCATCAACGAATTAGGGAGATGACCGTCGAGATCGAGTCGATCCTCCAGCATGAGGACATTCAAGCGCTGCTGGAGAACGCCGAAAGCACGGGCTCGGTCAAGCAGCCCGAGCTTGCTGAGCTGATCGAGGCTCATCAGCTCGACGCGCTCGAGACCGAGACGCTCTTCAACGAGCTCGAGCGGCGAGGGGTCGACGTCGTCGTCGAGGAGCCGGAGAAGGAGAAAGAGAAAGAGCCCGCTCCTCCCCCGCTCCAGACCTCGTATGAGACGACGACCGACGCGCTGCAGCTCTTTCTGCGCGAGGCCGGCCGCCACCCACTGCTGACGGCACCGCAGGAGGTCGAGCTCGCCAAGCGGATCGAGCGAGGAGACATGGGCGCGAAGTCACACATGATCCAGTCCAACCTACGGCTCGTCGTGTCGATCGCCAAGAACTACCGCAATCAGGGCCTGCCGTTCCTCGACCTGATCCAGGAAGGAACCCTGGGTCTGATTCGGGCGGTCGAGAAGTTCGACTGGCGGCGTGGCTACAAGTTCTCGACCTACGCGACCTGGTGGATCCGGCAGGCGGTTGCGCGCGCGCTCGCCGACAAGGCGCGGACGATTCGTATGCCCGTCCACATCGTCGAGCGCCTGCAAAAGATGAACCGCGCGGAGCGCACGCTCTGGACGCAGCTCGGTCGCGAGCCGACGATCGAGGAGATCGCCGAGGAGGCGAGCCTTCCGATTCAACAGGCGCACGAGGTCAGGGCTGCGGCACGTGCATCCGCGTCCCTCGACCAGCCGGTCGGCGAGGCCGAGGACGCCGTGTTCGGCGACTTCGTCGCCGGCAACGATCCGTTGCCCGAGGAAGAAGTCGAGGTCTCGCTGCGTTCGCAGGCGCTGACTGCCGCCCTGCTCTCGTTGCAGGAGCGCGAGCGGCAGGTGCTCGTGCTGCGCTACGGCCTCGACGACTCGGAGCCCAAGACGCTCGAGGAGATCGGGCGCCGCCTCGGTCTCACCCGAGAGCGCGTGAGGCAGATCGAGTTGGAATCGCTCAGGCGCCTGTCGACGCTGCGCGAGATGCAGTCCGTGACGGCGTAACGCCGAGCGCGGACCCGTCGAACAACGACAGAGCGCGATCGCCGAGGCGCTGCTCTGCGAGCGCATGTGCGTCATCGAGGTGCGCCGGGCGCGTTGTGCGGTGCCCGTCGGAGGCGACGAGCTTGCCCACGCCGCGTTCGAGCAGCGACCAGCCCAGCTCTTCGGGCTCGGGTCCATGACGGCCGGTCAGCGACGTCGCGTTGACTTGCAGCATCCAGCCCCGTGCCGCGAGGTCGTCCGCGATCGACGGGTCCTCCAACACCGCTTCGGTGCGCTCCGGATGGGCGATCACCGGTCGCAGTCCGGCCGCCTCGACATGCTCCGCGAGCGCGAACAGGAGGTCGGGCGGGCCCGAGAACGGCACTTCCATCAAGACACAGTCGGTTCCTTCTAGGAGGTAGCGGTGCGGGTCCTCCTCCAGGAGCGCCGGTGCCGGCGTCAGCTCGAAGCCGAGTCGGAGCTCGAGCCCTGCGTGCGGACGCATGCGCTCGTAGGCCTCGCGGATCTCCAGCTCGCGCTCCTCGCTCAGCGTGAAGTACGGCCAGACGTGCGGCGTCGCAAAGAGGAGCGCGGTCCCGTGCTGTGCCGCGCTACTACACAGCGCCAGTCCATCCTGAATCGTCGCGGCCCCGTCGTCACCCGACGGGACGACGTGGGAGTGACAGTCGACGAACCGACGATCCATCTCCCTAAGTAGTACCTGCTAAGTCCGAAGGTAAAGCTCGAGATCGGGAGCAACCGCGCGCAATTCACGCAGGGCGCGCGACTCGAGCTGGCGTACACGCTCGCGCGTGATGCCGAGCCCTGCTCCGACCTCTTCAAGTGTCTGCGGGACTTCGCCGCTAAGGCGCCGCTTGCGGTGCCGTCCCTCAGGACGTGCGGGCTTTGCCCGCGCGTCCGTCTGAAGGCACGCGACCCGCCCAGCAGTCGGTAACTACGTCCGGAGATAGAGCTCGAGGTCGGGCGCGACCGTCCGCAATTCACGCAGGGCGCGTGACTCGAGCTGGCGCACGCGCTCGCGGGTGATGCCGAGCCCTGCTCCGACCTCTTCAAGTGTCTGGGGGACTTCGCCGTTAAGCCCGAAGCGGAGCGAAAGCACACGGCGCATGCGCGGGTCCAACAGGAGGAGCGCCTCGGCCAGCTCACTGCGGCGAAGCTTCTTGGAGGTCGACTCGTCCGGTCGTTCCGAGTGAACGTCCTCGATCAGGTCGGCGTACATGCTCTCGCCGTCCCCGACCGGCGTCTCGAGGCTGACAGGATCCTCGACCAGATCGAGCAGCTCCCGGACCCGTTTCTCGGGAAAGCCGCTTTCCTTTGCGAGCTCCTTCTCAGTGGGCTCTCGGTTGTACTTCTGGGCGAGTTGACGGCGCGCGCGCATGAGCCGGCGAACCTGGTCCGCGACGTGGACCGGTAGCCGGATCGTCCGGCCCTGGTCGGCAAGCGCGCGCGTCACTGCCTGGCGAATCCACCAGGTCGCGTATGTCGAAAGCTTGTAGCCGAGCTTGTAGTCGAACTTCTCCACTGCGCGGATCAGTCCGAGGTTTCCCTCCTGGATCAGGTCCAGAAGCGGTACGCCGGCCTTCGTGTAATTGCGGGTGATCGACATCACGAGCCGAAGGTTCGACTCGATCAGCTTTCTCTTGGCTTCCTCGTCGCCCTCGTCTTTGCGTCGGGCAAGCTCCCGCTCTTCTGCGGGTGTCAGGAGAGGGCCGTCGCCGATGGCGCGCACGTAGAGCTTGAGCGGATCCTGGGTCGCCTCGGCCTTGGCCGCCGGTGCCGGAGCGTCGTCGTCCCCATCCTCCGGCTCTTCCGCCTCGGCGGCGTCGTCCGCCTCCTCGACCTCGGTCTCCTCCGCCTCTTCGACTTCGGGAACGAGCTCGAGCCTCGCCTCGACCACGGGGTCTGAGGGCACGTCAGGGAGCGGCCGCATGTGAGGGGTATCGGCGCGGCCTAGTGGATTCTTGAGGCGCTCGTCAACCCTCACGAGAGGGATAGCAACTAACAAGGACCCCGGCCGATGCGTCTAGAAAGATAGAGCGACCACACGGTCGCTTCGCCTTTTCAGACACTTTGTGCGGAATCGCCGGATATAGCCTCGCCCCCGACTCGAGCGTCGAGCGTACTGTCGCGGCGCGTGCCCTCCTGACCGGGATCGCGGAACGAGGCGCTGACGCCGTGGGCTACGCCTACCGCAGCCCTGGAGCGCCGATTGCCGTGCACAAGCAGCGCTCGGGGGCTACGGCCCTGCTCGAGCGGATCAGCGTGCCCGAGGAGGCGACGAAGCTCCTCGTCCACGTGCGCGACTTCACCAAGGGGCACCCCAGTCTCGCGGCCAACAACCATCCGATCCGTCACGGCTCCGTCGTGGGAATCCACAACGGGATCATCAAGAACGACGACGAGCTCTTCGCGCAGCACCGAATCGCGCGAGCCGAGCCCGAGATGACGGTCGACTCCGAAATCATCTTCGCGCTCGCCGAGCTCTCGCGGGGACGGACGGCCGAGGTACTCCAGGAGCTCTACGGCTCGATGGCCACCGCGTGGCTCGACGAAGGCCGCTCGGAGCTGGTTCTCGCGCGCGGCCTGGGCCGGCCGCTCTGGATCGGTCACACGAAGAGCGAGCTCTTCTTCGCTTCGACGCGGATCGCGCTCGAGCTCGTCGAGAGCTACGTCGGCATCAAGCTGCGCAAGAGCGAGTTGCCGGAAGGAACCGTGGTCACCGTCGAGAGCGGCAAAATCGTCCACCGCGAGTCGTTTCAGCTGGATCGCTCCTTCGAGGAGGAGCCTCTTCCGGCCGTTCGTGCACCTCATGAGGGTCGCTCCTGCCTCGAGCGGCTTGCGAGTCTCCACGCCGCACCGGCCTGAAGCTTAAGAACTCCTAACGCGCATCTCAGGCACCCGCACACGATTCACCTCCACGGCATCCACCCGGCCGCGATGGACGGCACGCCGGGGGTTGGCGAGAAGATTGGCGGCGGTCTCATCAACGTCGGCGAAACATTCACGTACGAGTTCGAAGCGCGGCGGATCTACCTCGTCAACATTGTCGAGCTCGACCCGATCAACTCGTTCCACATCCACGGGAACTTCTTCCACCGATTTCCGACCGGCACGTCGCTGTTCCCGAGCGAATACACGGACACGGTCATTCAGGGTCAGGGCCAGCGGGACGTGCTCGAGCTGCGTTTCCCGTACACGGGGAAGTACATGTTCCACGCGCACAAGAGCGAGTTCGCCGCCCTCGGCTGGATGGGCTTCTTCGAAGTCGTGGAGTGACGGATGCTGGATCGCCTGTTACGACGGATCTGGCTGCCCGGAGTCCCGCTGGGGCTCCTCGGAGCGACCGCCGTCATCGCTTACGCCCGCCCGTGGCACGACGCTCCAGCCACGGCTCATGAGGTGACGGTCGAGCAGGCCACCCTGCGACCGGGAGCGATCGTTCTCGTCGTCGTCAACAATTCCGAGGAGACCGCGCGTGTGGCGCAGGTCATCCTCAATGACGCGTTCGTCGACTTCCAGCAGAGCCGGCCGGTGCTCGCGCCCGGCGAGGTGCAGCGGGTCACTGTCTCCTACCCTTGGGTCGCCGGCGAGTCCTACGACGTCCAGCTCATGACGCGGACGGGTGCGACGATCGCGTACGAGATCGAAGATGCAGAGGCCGGCACCCAGCAGGCCTAGGGCTTAGTTACCGAGATGCCCGTCGGAGCCGACGCCCACGCCCTCCTCGTCGAGGCGCTCCTTGATCAGGAACTGGAACGTCGACCACGCGCCGCGTCGTGCATCGAACATCCGGTACACCTGCCACTCGGTCAGGAGGCCGTCGTCCTTCCTGCGCGCGGCCGCCCAGTCGGCGAACTTCGGCAGGCGCTTGAGCTTGCGGGCGAGCGCGACTCCCTGCTCGACCGCCCGCTCGAGCCGCTCCTCGCCGATCGGGACGTCGAAGCCGGCTTCGCGCAGCGCCTCGGCGAGGGAACCGAATGTGTGCCAGTAGAGCGACTTCGATGGCATCGACCCGCGTCTGGCGTCGAGATCCTTTGCGGTCGGCACGCGGCCGAGGTCCTCCCCCAGTTCGCGCAGGAGACCCACCAACTCCTCCCGGGTCGCGAAGCGACGAGGAACCAGGCCGGCCTCGCGCTTTGCAGCGTTCCAGCTGCCGAAGTGCTCGATGACCGTCTGCGGGTGAACGGCCGTGTCCGGGTCCGCTGCGAACTCGCGCATCGTCGGTGAGCGGCCGAGCCGTTCGGCGGACGCGCGCAGCTCGTCGAGGATCTGATCGTTCGAGTACCGCTTCCGGATTCCGGCCTGGAACGAGGCGAGCGCGTCGGGGTCGATCTTCGCGACCGCCCTGAAGGGCGGCTTGCGGGCCATGCCAAGAAGGATAGAGCGTTCTGGAAAGAACGCAAGTTAAGGCTTGAAGAGCTCTAGGAAGCTACGAGGGACAGGCGCGTCTTGTCGGCGTCGCTCTGGAGGCTCTCGAGCGGAAGGATGCGCTCCAGGGCCGTCACGCAGCGCCGGCAGAACTGAGTGCCGGCGGCGTCGCGGAGCTCCTGCAGAGCCTCCGCGGCCGGCCGTGCGGCGCGGTAGATGCGGGTGGTCAGCATCGAGTCGAGTGCGTCCGCCACGTGGATGATGCGGGCGCCGAGGGGGATGTCCTCCCCCTGCAGCCGGTCCGGATACCCCATCCCGTCGAAGCGCTCGTGGTGGTGGCGGATGGCCGGCACTGCGTCGTTGAGGAAACCGAGCCGGTCGATGATGCGCGCCCCCTCCTCTGCGTGCCGCTGCATCAGCGACCACTCGTCGGGAGTAAGGCTCGCGGGCTTGAGGAGGATCGAGTCAGGGATGGCGAGCTTGCCGATGTCGTGGAAGAGCGCCGCGTGCCCGAGCAGGTCGAGCTCAGCGTGCGAGAGGCCGAGCTCCCGGCCGATTGCCAGGGCGAGCTGCTGGACGCGGCGCGAGTGGCCGGCGGTGTACGAGTCCCGCGCGTCGACTGTGGCCGACAGGGATTCCATCGCTGCCGTGGAGCGTTCCTTGAGCAGCTTGTTCGCCAGCTCGAGGGAAACGTTCTGCGACTGGATCGTCTGGGCGGCCTGGCGGAGCTTCTGCGCGCTTCGCTGCGTGTGCTTGAGGTACGCCTCCTGCGTCTTGCGCATCAGCAGGAGCGGAACCGCGAACACCGCGAGCGCGAGCAGCTGGACGGCTTCGTACGCAAGCGCCATCACGCCGCCGATGAAGCCGTAGACGAGGTAGTGCGGCAGCAGCCACGCGAAGCGCTCCCGGAAGACCGACCACCAGCCCTCGTGCCCCTGCAGGGCGAGAGCGAGCGAGACGAGGCCCATGTTGACGACGAAGTAAGCAGCGCCGGCGAGCAGGCCCAGGGCGGAGGCTGCGAGCTCGTGGGCGGTGCCGTCCGGGAAGAAGGCAGCGATCTTGAACACGCTCGCCGCGGCGAGCGACGCCAACGTCAGCGCGCCGACGTTGAAGAGCACGTTGTGCAAAGGTGCGCGCCGCGCGCTCCACTCGACCGCGACACTGGCAAGCGCGAGTGGCAATGCGGCACGGAAGCCGAACAGCGAGGCGGCCGCGAGACAGCCCACGGCACTGACCGAAAGCACAGCCGATCCTTCGTCCGCCTCGAGCGCGAGGGCCTGCCCCACTCCGACGAGCCCGACGACGGTCAGCAGGCCGAGCAGGTCCGCCGAGGTCCAGGTGAAGGCGAGGCCGACGATGCCCGCCCCCACGCCGACTGCACTGACGAGGCCGACGATCAGGCTCAACCGGCGGTCGAGCGAGAGGAAGCGCGGGCCGTGGACCGCGTGTGGGCGTGGGTGGCGCACCTCGCGGCGTTCCTCCAGGGGCTGCACCTGCGCCGCGGCCGGAAGTGGCGCGTGATGGTCTCCGTCCTCGGGCACTGCGATCAGGCGAGTTGCGCGGTCAGCGGGCACCAGCAGCGGCTCGGAGCTCGCTCCGAGGACGCGGTTTCGTCCCTGCAGCTTCGCGCGGTAGACGGCGAGGTCCGCCTGGTGGATGAGCTCGTTCGCGTCGGTGCCGTCCTTCGGGAAGCCGGCGACTCCGATCGACACGGTCGCCCGGATCGGCTCGCTCGACGTCTCGACGTCGAATGTGCGCTCCGCGACGGCACGGCGGATCCGTTCCGCGATCTCGAGTGCCTGCTCGGGAGGCGTCTCCGGCAAGAGGATCGAGAACTCCTCCCCGCCGAAGCGTGCCGGCACGTCGTAGTGCCGGAGCTGGCCGCGGAAGGCTTCTGCGATCCCCTTCAGCACGGCGTCACCTGCCAGGTGACCGTAGGTGTTGTTGATGTCGCGCAGGAGGTCGAGGTCGGCCATGATCAGCGACATCGGGCGCTCGAAGCGGCGGGCGCGGCCGATTTCCTCAGACAGTGCGGCGGCGAAGTGTCGCGCGTTGAAGAGCCCGGTCTTCGGGTCGACGCGCGCCTCCGCCTGCAGTGCCGGGACGCTCAGGGAGCGATGGATCAGGAACAGTGGAGTAAGGGCGAACGGGACCAGCCACGGGTTCGTCTCCCAGAAGGAGTAGACCGCCACGCCCAGCGCCGCGAGGACCAGGTCGGTGGCGACGTACTCGGCGTCGAAGAGGCCCGTCTCGCGCAGCGTGAAGCCGCGCGCGAGTCTGAGCATCACTGCCAGCAGGACGTGGTTGACGGCGACGAAGACGATGCACGACGCAAGGCCGGCCAGCGAGAGCCGCAACGCATCGTTCGCGATTCCCGCGTGCTCGAGGATCAGCCACTTGCCGACGAACCAGGCGGCCATGGCCGAGAGCGAGTAGTCGAGGATATTGAAGGTCTGCAGGTACCAGCGGTAGCGCATCTTCAGCCACTCCGGCACCATCTGGACGACCGCGACGAGGACGAGCAGCTCCGGCGGCAGGATCAGTGCGGCCGGAATCAGGAAGACGATGTCGGTGTGGTACGCCTGGTCGGCCGGCGTGCGGACGACGAACAAGCGGGCGATGGCGGCTGCCGAGGCGAGGATGAGGAAGGCCGGCCACTGGTGCGTCGTCTGGAGCCGGCCGATGAACGGCAGCGTGACCGCGGCGGCCGTGATCGCGACCGCGGCGAAGTAGATCTGTGCATTCCGGGGCAGTGCCCCGTTTCGCCCCTGGCCGGGCTCGGCGACGAGCGAGATATCGGTGGGCACTCCGTTCATGCCCTGGTAGTCCTTCATCGCAGGTACTCCTTCGCCACGCTTCGAACGGGGGCCGCAGCCGAGAAGCCCACCGCGGAACGTAGAACCGGCCTGGCGAACGAGCATCCCCCGTTCGGGGAACACTCGATCGGTTCCCCCGAACGGGTGACCCCGGGTGCCTGCATGTGCTTAGGGATCCAGCGTGCCTGCGAGGATGGCCGCGAGCTCGAAGTCGTCGATTGCGCCCGCGCTGGGAGCAACCGGCTCATCGCCCGCGTTGTCCGCCCACGACGCGCTGCCGAGACTCAGATCGGCCCAGGAGGCCGCAGCGAGGGCGGTGTCGGCCCAGGAGGCCGAAGCCCAGCTGGCGTCGCTCCAGGAGGCGTCTGCCCAACTCGCGGCCGACCAGGATGCATCCGCCCACGAGGCGTCCGCCCAGGAGGCGTCTGCCCAGGAGGCATCGGCCTTGGCTCTGGCCGCCCAGCTGGCCGCGTCGAAGACGCGCGCGCTGGTGAGCGGATTGGTGACGATGAATGCGTTCAGCGCCTTGTTCGGGTTCGGGGGGTTGAGCGTCTCGATCGAGCGGCCGGCGTTCACCTCACCGACGCCCTCCGAAAGGTTGGACGCCTGCGGCATCGGCTTCGTGCCGACCATCAGAGCGCCCTTGACCTGGTCGGGGGTGTATTCGGGATGCTTGCCAAGGATCAGCGCGGCGACACCGCTCACGATCGGTGCCGAGAACGAGGTGCCGGAAAGCTCCATGTAGCCCGGCTCGACCACATGATCAGCGCGCTCGGTGTAGAGCGTAGACGTCACCGGAACCGGACCGATCATGTAGCGGCCCGGAGCGGCGAGATCAGGCTTTGCGAAGCCGTCGAGCGTGTAGCCGTACGCCGACCACGGTGCCGCGACGTCGTCGTTCGTCGACACCGACTTGCCGGTGTCGCTCGCTCCGACGGTGATCACGAAGGGATCGTTGCCGGGAGCGAACGGGACGCCGCTCGGGCCGTCGGGCTTGCCGTAGTTGCCGGAGGCGACCACGACGACGACGTTGTTGAACCAGAGCCGCTCGACCGCCTTGTCCAGCGGGTCGTACATGAAGCTGTTCGCGACCGACGAATGGAGCGAGAAGTTCGCAACGCGGATCCCGTACTTCGCCTTGTTGGCGAGGATCCAGTCCGCAGCGGCGATGACGTCACTTGTCTTCGCCATGCCGTGGTCGTCCATAACGTCGAGCGAGACGATCTTGGCGCCCGGCGCGGCGCCGGTCTTTCCCTGCAGGTCGCCCGCAGCGATGCCGGCCACGAAGGTGCCATGGCCCCGGCCGTCGCCGGGCGAGTTGCCGGGAAGCGAGCTGAGATTGACGCTGGCCGCGATGCGACCGGCGAACTCGGGCCGGGTCGAGTCGATGCCGGAGTCGACGATCGCGATCGTCGCGGCAGGTGCCGCAGGGGACGTGCCGTTGGCCCAGTACTTCTGGACGCCCGTGACAAACGGCCACTTCTCGGTACTCGACCCAGCGACAGAGAGGCGCACGCGCGAATCCGCCGTGATCGCGGTCACGTGGTTGTCGGCGGCGACAGCGAGGATCTGCGCGCCTGTGAGGTCGACGGCGACGCCGTCGATGGAGCTAAAGGTTCGGGCCGTCTTGAGGGAGAGGCCGAGGACGTCGGCGACCGCATGTGCCGCCTGGTTTCCACCCTTGCCCTGGACGATCACCGAGAACGTGCCGGCAGGGGTGCTCTCGGCCGAGGACAGAAGACCGGGCGCAACGAAGGCCTGAACGACCTTCGGGCCGGGTACCGCAGACGCGCCCAGCGGGACGACGAGAGTCAGAACGAGCGTCGCGAGTAGTGCGGTGCGCCGCTTTCCATTACCCCAGAGCGCGTTCGAGCGCGATCCGGTCCCGCGCTTACCGCTGCCCCAGAGTGCGCTCGCACGCACATCACTCCAATTGCTTCCGCTCCGCATCCTTCTCCTTTGCCGCAGTTGACGAACGGGCGCACCGTAGGTAGCTACCGGGTGACGTAACTCACCCTTTAGCGGTAGAAAGCCGCGAAGTTCACCCGTCCGGGGGATCAGTGGGCGCTCGGATAGCCTTCCCCCCTGTTTTGCGCGTTCCGATTCCGCTCGCCGCCGAAACTGCCGTCGCGCGAGCGGCGGGGCGACTGTCGCGCCTTGCCAGAGCCGGCGGCGGCACGACCGTCCCCGGCAAGCTGCTCTGGAAGCTCGATCCGGACGCAATCGATCGTCTCGCAGCAAGGCTTCCGCTCGGCTCCGGTGTGATCTCGGCGACGAACGGCAAGACCACCACCGCGGCGATGGCTGCGAGCATCCTCCGCGATCGGTTCCGGCTGGCGCACAACAGTTCCGGCGCGAACCTCGTCTCCGGCGTGGCCTCGACGCTGCTCGATGCCCGGGCGGCCGAGCTGGGCCTGTTCGAGGTAGACGAGGCGGCGCTGCCCGAAGTTCTCTCCCGGGTCAAACCAAAGGCCGTCTGTCTCGGCAATCTCTTCCGTGACCAGCTTGACCGCTACGGCGAGCTCGAGCACGTCGCGGAGGGATGGCGCTCGGCCCTTCGGGCGCTACCGGCTGACACCGCGCTGGCCGTCAACGGCGACGATCCACAGGTTGGAGAGCTCGCACGCGAGCGCCCGGATGCGCTGGTCTTCGGCGTCGACGATCCCTCGGTCGCGCGAACGTCCCTGCAGCATGCGGCGGACTCGAAGTACTGTGTCCGCTGCGGAGCTCCGTACGAGTATGCGGCGGCATACGTGGGACATCTCGGGGACTACCGCTGCCTAGCGTGCGGCCACAGCCGCCCGCCGCTGAAGATCGTCGCGCGAGAGATCGAGCTGGGTGGGCTCGAGTCGGTGTCGTTCAGGCTCATAACGCCGTCGGGGACGCAGGTCGTTCGGCTGGCCCTACCCGGGCTCTACAACGTGTACAACGCGCTCGCCGCCGCGTCGCTCGCCTTGAGCCTCGGCGCGGCTCTGGAGGAGATCGTTTCCGGGCTCGAGTCGTTCAGCGCTGCATTCGGACGCTTCGAGCGCATCGCAATCGGTGACCGCGGGCTGCTGATGCTGTTGATCAAGAATCCCGCCGGCGCGAACGAGGCAGTGCGGACGATCGTCGACGGCGGCGCACCGGCCGTCGCCGTGATCGGGCTGAACGACGCGATCGCCGACGGCCGCGACGTCTCCTGGATCTGGGACGTCGACTTCGAGCCGCTGATCGGTGGTCTCAAACGGCTCGTCGCGACGGGAGACCGCGCTGCCGAGCTCGCCTTGCGGTTCAAGTACGGGGGCCTGGACGAGAGCACGATCGAGGTCGTGCCGTCGCTCGAAGCCGCACTCGATCGCGGACTCGCGCTTACACCGCCCGGAGGCGAGCTCGTCGTCCTCCCCACCTATACGGCGATGTTGGGATTGCGGCAGATCGTGAGCGCGCGGGGCTTCGTGCGGCCCTACTGGGAGCGAGCGGCGTGAAGATCGTCGTCGGGCATCTGTACCCGGACTACCTGAACATCTATGCCGACCGCGGCAACATCGCGGTCCTGTCGCGGCGTGCAGCATGGCGCGGGCACGAGCTCGACGTGCGATCCGTCTCGATCGGAGAGCCTGTCGACTCGGGCGAGCACGATCTCCTCTACATCGGCGGTGGCCAGGACCGCGAACAGGCGCTCGTCGCTCAGGACTTGTTCGCAAAGGCCGCCGAGGTAAGGGAGTCGGTCGCCCAAGGTGCCGCCGTGCTCGCGGTCTGCGGCGGGTATCAGCTCCTCGGGCGAACTTACCGTGACTTCCACGGTGCCGACCTGCCTGGAATCGGCCTGTTCCCGTTCGACACCGTCGCCGGGGACACGCGGATGATCGGTGACGTCCTGCTGGAGTGCGAGCTCGAGCCAGGCGTTACTCGGACACTCGCCGGGTTCGAGAACCACGCGGGACGAACACACCTTGACCCGGGCGCCGAGCCCCTCGGCCGCGTCGTGGCCGGGTTCGGCAACGACGGCGTGAGCGGCTGGGAGGGCTGCCGTGTCGGGCGTGCCATCGGGACGTATCTGCACGGCCCGCTCCTGCCGCGCAACCCCTGGCTAGCCGACTGGCTGCTCGCGCAGGCGCTCGCCCATCGCCTCGGCGAGGCGCCGGAGCTGCTACCGCTCGACGATGAGCTCGAGGACGAAGCGCATGCGGTCTCGGCACGCCGAGCGGAAACGCGCGGTGGCCGGCGTCGCTGAGCGAGACTTTAGTGGCTCGAAAGCTACTAAGTGGCGGATCAAGGAACCCACAGCTCCCCTAGATAGACCGCTGGGTCGCCGGGTTGCCAGCGGTTGAGGAAGCGCTGGATCGGCGGGTGCAACACGACGTCGTCGAGATCGCCCGCCTCGAACAGGCGGTGTCCGCGTACCGCGGCGTCGTGCGACGTAACGGCTTCGAGCGATCGCCCGCCGAGATCGCCCGCGAAGATGATGTGCACCACGTGCTTGGGCGAGACACTGCGCGGCGGCGCGATCGAGTCGACGAGCGCGACCGGCCCTTCCACCGGCAACTGGTCGTCGATACCGATCTCCTCGGCGAGCTCGCGGTGCAGGGCGTCGACGAGGCTCTCGCCGCCGTTGACGCCGCCGCCGGGCAGGAGCCAGTACTCCTTGCCGGGTTTCTCGTGGCGGCAGAGGAGCACGCACCCCTTCCAGCGCAGAATCGCCGAGACACGGACGCGCGGCTCCGCCTGCATCACGTGGCCGAGGATCCGAACCCGCGCACACCGCGTTCGCTCGACGGGAGCTCATCGACTTCTATGAGCTCCAACTCCGGGATCGGGAGAACGACGAGCTGCGCAATTCGCATCCCGGGCTCGACGACGAATGGTTCAGTTGCATCGGTGTTCAGCAGCACGACCCGAAGCTCGCCCCGGTACCCGGAGTCGACGAGCCCGGGCGAGTTCACCACCGTGAGGCCGTGGCGGGCCGCCAGCCCCGATCGCGGTTGCACGAAGCCCGCGTAGCCCTCCGGGATCGCGACCGCAAGCCCGGTGCCGACCAGTGCTCGCTCCCCGGGACCGAGCGCGACTCGCTCGCAGGCCGAGAGGTCCAGCCCCGCGTCTCCCGCGTACGCGCGCTCGGGGACGACGGCGTCCTCCCGCAAGCGCTGAATCGGCAGTTCGATCAACGCGCGCGCCGCACGGGCTCCGAGCGCGCCTCGGCGACGAGATACCGCGCGAAGCGGCGCACCTCGCGGCGCGGCAGGCGCGCGCGAACATGAACGCCGTCCGCCTGGTCCTCGCGCTCGTCGATCGGCGCGCCCAGCGCGTAGAGCTCGGCGAGCTTCCCGCCGTCCTCGTACGGAAGGAAGAGATGGACGGCTTCGAAGCGATCGGCGAAGCGCTCCGCAATCCGCGCGCGCAGCGCGTCGAGCCCTTTCCCGGTGAGGGCGGAGATCTGCACCGCGTCGGGGAATCGATTCGCGAGCCTGCGGCGACGCAGAGCATCGACCGCGTCGATCTTGTTCACCACCACTTCGAGCGGCAGATCGTCGGCACCGATGTCATGCAGCACGCCTCTGACAGCCGCTTCCTGCTCGTCGAGTCGCTCATCCGGAGCCGACGCATCGACGACGAGAAGGACGAGATCTGCGACAAGCGTCTCTTCGAGTGTCGCTGCAAATCCCTGCACGAGCTGAGTGGGCAGCCGGCGGATGAAGCCGACCGTGTCCGTCAGGAGATAGCGCCGCCCGTCATATTCGAACGAGCGCGTCGTGGGGTCCAGCGTCTCGAACAGGCGATTGTTGACGGAGACGTTGGCGTCGGTCAATGCGTTCAACAACGTCGACTTGCCGACGTTCGTGTAGCCGGCCAGCGCGACCGTCGGCGCTTCGGAGCGCTGACGTTCCTTCCGGCGAACATCGCGCTGCTTGCTGAGGTCCTTCAGGCGCCGGCGCAAGAGCGTAACCCGTCGGCGCGCGAGGCGACGGTCGGTCTCGAGCTGCGACTCCCCGGGTCCACGGGTCCCCACGCCCGCCCCGAGCGAGCCCATACCGCCGCCAAGGCGCTCGAGGTGCTTCCACATGCCGCGCATGCGCGGCAGGTTGTACTCGAGCTGCGCCAGTTCGACCTGAAGCTTTCCCTCGGCGCTCCTCGCGTGCTGGGCGAAGATGTCGAGGATCAGCTGCGTGCGATCGACCACGCGGGCCTGGAGGGCATCCTCGAGCGTGCGCTGCTGGGCGCGATCGAGCTCATCGTCCACGAGGAGCACCTCGGCGTCGGACTCCTTGTAGACGCGCTTGAGCTCCTCGAGCTTCCCCTTGCCAAGGTAGGTACGGCGTTCCGGCCGCGGGCGGTACTGGACGAGCTCCCCGATCGGGTCGACGAGCGCTGTGTCCGCGAGCTCACGTAGCTCAGCCAACTCCGATTCGGAATCGATTCCCTGAGCCAGGACTGCGACGATGAACCCGCGCTCCAGCGCGGGCTCGGGCTGGCGTTGGGTCACGGACGGATTATGCCCGCCAACTCGGCAGAATCCCCCCATGGCGCCTGTTCAGCTCTCCCCCGCGCTCCAAGCGACGGGGACGTATCCATTCGTGAAGCTCGAAGAGGCGAAGCGGCGGCTGGCCGCCCGTGGCGTCGAGTTGATCGACTTCGGCAAGGGCGATCCACGGGAACCGACCGATCCGATGATCCGGCAGGCGGTCGCGGACAACCTCACGGAGATCTCCACGTATCCGCTCGCCGAGGGCCTGCCTGAGCTGCGAGGAGCAGTCGCCGGCTGGTGCGCGCGACGCTTCGGCGTCGAGCTCGACCCCGACACCGAGATCATTCCGACGTACGGCTCGAAGGAGGCGATCTTTCTGCTCGCACAGATCTTGATCGATCGCGACGGCGGCAGGCGCCTGGTCGTGACGACCGAGCCGGGCTATCCGGTGCCCGACCGCGGCGCGGTGTTTGCAGGCGCAGACGTGTTGCAGTTGTCCCTCCTCGAGCAGAACAACTTCCTGCCGGATCTCGACGCAGTCGATTCCGCCACGTGGGCGCACGCCGCGATCGTGTGGATCAACTACCCGAACAATCCGACCGGAGCGGTCGCTCCGCTCGACTTTCTCGAGCGTCTGGCCGGGCTCTCGGCGGAGCACGGATTTCTGCTCGCAGCCGACGAGGCGTACACGGAGCTCTGGTTCGACGAGCCAGCACATTCCGCGCTCGAGGCGCGCGGCCGGGGGAACGTGGCGGTGTTCAACACACTCAGCAAGCGGTCGTCCATGACGGGCTATCGATCCGGGTTCGTCGCTGCAGACCCGGATCTGATCGCTGCGTTAAAGCAGTTCAGGCCGTCGGTCGGGACCGCGCCGCAGGAGTTCGTGCAACGCGCCTCGGTCGTTGCGTGGAACGACGAGGAGCACGTCGAACGCACGCGAGCGGCCTACCGCCGCAAGCGGGAAGCGTTGCTCCCGAAACTCGCGCGCAAGGGAATACGCGTAGCCGGCAGCGAGGCGACGATGTTCCTGTGGCTCGAAGTTCCCGCAGGCGAGTCATCGGAGACATTCGCCGCTCGCCTACTCGAGCATGGACTGGTCGTCTCCCCCGGAACCTTCTTCGGTCCGGCCGGCGAGGGCTACTGGCGGCTCGCGCTCGTCCCTACGGAGGCGGAGTGTTGTCGCGCGGCCGAGATTCTCGAGGAGGCCCTGTGAACGCCGAGCGCGTCGAGGAGGTGATTGCCGCACTCGACCGCGGCGAGCTACGGGTCGCGGAGCCCGAAGGCGACGACTGGCGGGTGAATCCGGAGGCGCAGGAGGCGATCCTGGAGTACTTCCGACTGCGGCAGATGGAGCCGCAGGAGGTCGGCCCCTTCGAGTACCACGACAAGATTCCACTGAAGCACGACTACGCGAAGCTCGGCGTGCGGGTGGTGCCCCCGGCCGTCGCCCGCTACGGCGCGTTTCTGTCGCCGGGCGTCGTGATGATGCCGAGCTACGTGAACATCGGCGCGTGGGTCGGGCCGCGGACGATGGTCGACACGTGGGCGACGGTCGGGTCCGGAGCGCAGATCGGCGCGGACGTGCATCTTGCGGGGGGCGTCGGGATCGGAGGAGTGCTCGAGCCGCCGGGCGCGCGCCCCGTCATCGTCGAGGACGGCGCGTTCATCGGCTCAAGGACGATCCTGACGGAAGGTGTTCGTGTCGGTGCGGGTGCGGTGCTCGGGCCGAACGTGTCGTTGACCTCGTCGATTCCGATCATCGACGTGACCGGCAACGAGCCGGTCGAGCACCGTGGTTTCGTTCCGCCGCGCGCGATTGTCGTACCGGGAACGCGGCTGAAGGACTTTCCTGCCGGCACGTATCACCTCGCCTGTGCGCTGATCATCGGCTGGCGCAGCGAATCGACCGATCTGAAGGTCAGCTTGAACGACGCCCTACGCGAGCACGGCCTTTAGTCGACCTCGACTCGGCAGATCTCCTCCGCCGGTCCCGTCAGACGGGCTCCACCGTGACCGTCCAACTCGACAAGGAGGTCACCTCCAGGAAGGTGGACGTGAACGGGGCTCTCGCACCAGCCGTTCGCAACTGCTGCGGCGGCGGAGGCGACCGCGCTCGTTCCCGACGACAGCGTCTCGCCTGCTCCGCGTTCCCAGACGCCGACCGTTAGGTCATGCGTTCCGTCGACACGCACGAGCTGCACGTTGGTGCGGTCAGGAAATTGCGAGTCACGCTCGATGCGCGGCCCGAGCCGGAGCAACTCACCGCGCTCTGGTTCGCGCCGGACGACAGCATGAGGATTGCCGACCGACACGGGCGTAAACTCGATTCGTTCGTCACCCAGGTCGAGTGTCTCCGTCTCCCCCACTTCGACCCGTCCCACGTCGAGCGCGATGTTGCCGTCCGTGCCGATCACGGCTTCAAGGACGCGCGACTCGACCGAGATTGCTACGCGCTTTGCACCAGACCTCCGCGCAAGCCAGGCGGCAACGATGCGAACGCCGTTGCCGGAGAGCTCGGCGGTCGAGCCGTCGGGGTTCCAGATGCGAACCTCGGCTCGTGCACCGTCGACGGACGCGACCTCCAGCAGCCCGTCCGAGCCGACGCCGTAGTGGTAGTCGCAGAGCTGCCGGACGCGGTCCGGCGTCAGCGGTTGCGTGAGCTCAGCCTGCTCGACCAGCAGGTAGTCGTTGCCAAGCGCTTGCCACTTCGACAATTTCATGGGCGATGTCGTCCACGGGACGATCGGCGTTGACGCTAACAAGGCCGGGGATGCGTCGCATCCACTTCCGCTGGTATGCCGCGTAGCGGCGCGTGCGGACAACGAGTGCCTCGAGCGCCTGCTCGGGCGGAAGCTCCGCGACTTCTCGAAGGCCGAGTGCCTGGACCGCGGTCGACGAGATCGGTTGGGCAAGCGCGGCTCGAGCCTCGTCGACGACACGGGCAGCGAACATGGACCGGGCTCGCTGCTCGATCCGTTCAGTCAAGACGTCGCGGGGAACATCGAGGCCGAAGATCAGTGTCGGCCGGCGCGTTTCGGCGGTCCAGAGCCGGTCGGCGGCCGGTCGCAACGAGGAGCCGAGCTCGGTGAGCTCGAGTGCCCTGACGATCCGCCGTCTATCGTTGGGATGCAGCCGTGCCGCCGCGCCGGGATCACGCTCTACCAGGACGGCGTAGCCGCGCTCCGGTCCGAGTCGGTCATAGAGCTCCTCCCACTGGGCCCGTTGTTCCGGGCTAGGCCGAGGAGGCAACTCGAGCTCCGCCAGCGCCGCACGGAGATAGAGGCCGGTGCCGCCGGTCACCACGGGTGTGCGGCCCCCGGCGAGGAGCTCGTCGATCGCCGCGTGCGCCAGCTGCGCGTACTCCGCCACCGACCCCTCGTGAGCAAGAGGCCAGATGCCGACAAGCCTCGTCGGGCGTTCGGGCTGAGCCGTGAGGATCGGCAGGCCCCGGTAGGCCTGCATCGAGTCGGCCGACAGCACCTCGCCTTCGAGGCGATCCGCCACCGCTTCGGCGACCGCCGTCTTGCCCGACGCCGTCGGGCCGAAGAGGGCAACGACGCTAGGAGCTGACTGGGGAGCTGGACTTCCAGCCAATGTCCGCGTCCTGCGGGAAGAGAACGTCGGCGGGGAGCGGCCCGTCTTCTTTGGGGTGCGCAGCGCGGTGCTCCTTGAACCACTCCACCGAACGGGAGATCCCCTCTTCGAGCGGGACCGAGGGCTCGTAGCCGAGCAGCTCGCGTGCCTTCGTCAGGTCGGCGACGTAGTGCGTGACCTCGCCGAGGAGCGACGGAGCGAGCGCGATCTTCGGCTCGACGCCGAGCTCGCCCGCGATCAACTCGGCAGCATGGACGAGCGAGTTGCCGTGGCCGTAGGCGAGATTGATCGTCTCGTTCACGACACGTCCCTCGGCGAGCGCCTCGATCCCGCGCGTGATCCCGTCGATGCAATCGTCGACGTAGGTGAAGTCGAGCGTCTTCTCTTGTCCGAAGACCGTCACCGGTTCGTCGCGGAGCATCGTGTGGATGAACAGCGGCAGGACGCGCACCATCCGCGCGAGATCGTTGTCGTAGCGCCCGTAGACGTTCGAAAAGCGGAAGACAAGATAGCGCAGGCCGTAGCAGCGCGCATACGAGTAGACAAAGGCCTCGCCGGCGATCTTCGAGGCGGAGTACGTGGACTCCGTGTACGCGAAGTCTGCGCTTGCCTCGCTCGCCTCCTCTTCCGCAAACCGGTGCACGTCGCCGTAGACCTCCCGGCTCGACGAGAAGACGATGGGGAGATTCCGCTGCCGGCAGAACTCGAGGACGTTGAAGGTCATGACCGCGTTCTCGAGGGCGCGGTGCGGCTGACGCACGAGCTGGTGCACCTTCGCGTGCGCGGCGAGGTGCACGACGAGATCGACCTCTGGATACTCGACGCCGCCGATGCCGTCCGGGAATGACGGGTAGTGCCCGGAGAGGTCTTGCAGGAGGTAACGAAAGTCGTCCGTCCAAGTGTTCAGGCGCTTGTCGATGCCGAAGACGTCGTGTCCCTCACGCAGCAGGCGCTGACCGAGGTTCGTCCCGATCTGGCCGCTCGAGCCAGTGACGAGGATCCGCATCAGGCGGCGACCGGCACGGCCTGGACGCCCCGCAAGGTCATCGACGTCGCTCCCTCGATCCGCACCTCGACGAGATCCCCCGGGGCAGCGCTGCCGGAGAAGTTGACGGTCGTGTTGCGCCGGGTGCGCCCGCGCAGCAGGCTCGGGTCGGTGCGGCTGGGACTTTCGACGAGGACCTCCTCCACCCGCCCGACACGTTCCGCGTTGCGGGACGCGGCCACCTCTTGGACGACATCGACCAGCCTCTCGATGCGATCGCGTTTCACCCCTTCCGGGATCTGCTCGGTCATCGCCGCGGCGTCCGTACCCGCGCGAGGTGAGTACACGAACGTGAACGCACTGTCGAAGCCGACCTCCTCGACGGCCGAGATCGTCTCGAGGAACTCAGCCTCGGTCTCGCCGGGAAAACCGACGATCAGATCGGTCGTGAGCGCAAGATCGGGGATCGCCTCGCGAAGTTCAGCGGCCAGCCGCAGGTAGCGCTCGCGGTTGTAGGTCCTGCGCATGGCCTTCAGGATGCGTGACGAGCCGGACTGCAGAGGCAGATGCGCGTGCTCGCAGACGGTCCCACACTCGGCCATCGCGTCGATCACCGGTCGGCGGAAGTCTTTTGGATGCGGGCTGGTGAACCGGAGACGCTCGACACCGTCGACCGCGTCGCACGCGCGCAGCAGCTCCCCGAACTCCGTGGTGATCTCCGGCGCGAGATCGCGGCCCCACGAGTTGACATTCTGGCCGAGCAGCGTGACCTCTCGCACACCTTCGCTAGCGAGCCGGGTCACCTCTGCGAGGATGTCCCCCGGGCGACGGCTCACCTCTCGTCCGCGAACGGCCGGGACGATGCAGTAGGCGCAAGTCGAGTTGCAGCCCATCGAGATCTGCACCCACGCCTGGAAGCTGCGTTCTCGATGCATCGGCAGCTCGCCGGCGAAGCTGCGGTCGTCGAGGCCGAAGCGCCCGCGCTCGACACCGAGACCGCCGGCGCCGAGCCACTCGCCGAGATGAGGGATCGATCCCGGCCCGAACGCGACGTCGACGTACGGATAGAGCTGGAACAGGCGGTCGCGCTGCGCTTCCGCATAACAGCCCCCGACGGCGATCACCTTGTCCGGGTCGCGTCGCTTGACCGCGGCGGCCTGGGCGAGGTGCGCCGCGAACTTCTGGTCGGGTTTCTCACGGATCGTGCAGGTGTTGAAGACGAGGACGTCCGCGTCGTCCTGCGTGGCCGCCTCGCCCAGCCCAAGCTCTTCGAGCATGCCCTTGATCCGCTCGCTGTCGTGAGCGTTCATCTGGCAGCCGAAGGTCGTGACGTGGTACCGGCGCACGGGCCAGAATGGTACCCGTGGTCTTTCCGGACTCCACGTCCATGTGGCTCTTCGGCCTGGCTGCCCTGGCGCTGCTGGCGATTCCCGGGCCGGCCGTCCTTTACATCGTCTTCCAGAGCGCGGAACAGGGTCGCCGTGTCGGACTGGCCTCGGTCGCCGGCGTCCATCTCGGCACGCTCGTTCACGTCGCCGCGGCCTCCGCAGGGCTGTCCGCTTTGATCGTCGCCTCTTCGCTCGCCTTCAGCGTCGTCAAATACGCAGGCGCCGCGTACCTGGTCTATCTCGGCATCCGGAAGCTGCTGGAGCGCGACGCGAAGACGCGAGTCGAGCGCAAGCGTGAGCCGCTTCGGCGGGCGTTCGTGCGCGGCACGATCGTGAACGCGCTCAATCCCAAGACCGCGCTCTTCTTCCTTGCGTTCCTGCCCCAGTTCATCGCTCCTGACCGCGGCGGTGTCTGGTCTCAGGCGCTTGTCCTCGGTTTCGTCTTCGTTGGGCTCGGCCTCGTCACAGACTCCGTCTACGCGGTGGCGGCCGGGACGGTCGGCGGCCTGCTGCGACGTCAGCGAAACGCCGTGCGTTACGGCTCGGGCATCGTCTTCATCGCGCTCGGTGCGACGGCGGCGCTCGCCAAGCGGACTTAGAACTCGAATCGAAATGAAGGGACCCGCTCCCTGACGACGAACGACGTCGGCATCCGTCGTCAAGCTGGGAGGGGTGCCGATGGCTGTTGCGCCATGGATCGTGTCGGACGAGTTGTGGGAGCGTGTCGAGCCGTTG
>JBBRZA010000046.1:0-25071 GCA_038237145.1 Gaiellales bacterium | reverse complement strand
TCGACGGCGCCCAGGAGCTGCAGCACGGACTGCACGGTCACCTGCTTCTCGGTCGCCGCGGCCAGCTGGTCGAAGGTCGAGACCGCGTCGCGGTAGGCCCCGCGTGCCGCGCGCGCGATCAGCGACAGCGCCGCATCCGGCGCATCGATCCCTTCGCCGTCCGCCACCCGCCGCAGCACCTGCACGAGCTCCGGCAGTCGTGGCCTCGCGAAGACGAAGGTCTGGCAGCGCGAGCGAACCGTCGGGAGCATCTTCCCGAGGTCGGTCGTGCAGAAGACGAAGACGAGGTGGGGCGGAGGCTCCTCGATCAGCTTCAGGAGCGCGTTGAAGGCGGCGTCGGTGAGCTGGTGTGCCTCGTCGAGGATGTAGACCTTGTGCCGCCCCTCCACGGGCTGGAGCACCACGCGCTCGCGGATCTCGCGGATGTCGTCGATCCCGCGCTGAGAGGCCGCGTCCATCTCGATCACGTCCATGGAGGTCCCGTCGGCGATTGCCCGGCAGGCGTGGCAGGTCTTGTCGGGAGTCGGCGTCGGCCCGTGCTCACAGTTCAGCGCCTTCGCCAGGATCCGGGCGAGCGAGGTCTTGCCGGTTCCGCGCGGCCCCGCGAAGAGGTACGCCTGGCGGATCTGCCCGTTCGCGATCGCGTTCTTCAGCGTTCGCACGACCGCCTCCTGCCCCACGACCTCGTCGAAGTCCTGAGGGCGGTACTTCCGGTACAGGGCAGCCACGTGACGACTCTATCGAAGGAACATCACCAGACACACCGCGGCCTCGGGCCGGGCACACCGCGCGCCTGAGAGGCATTACTTAGCGCTGCTTCCTTCCGGATCTGACGCGGTTCGCAAGCTCTCACCGCGCGGGGCCCGACCCGAGCCCGCGGCGCGAGGCGACGATGGTAGCAATGGCTAAGACGGACGCTCCGGCTAAGCCGGCACGCCCTCTTTGGTCGGCGTCACAAGCGAACGCCTTTGTGCCATTAGACTCACCGTCGTGGCCATCGCAGACGTATTGACCTTCCGCGTCGTGACCGTCGGCCCGGACGATCCGGTCCGCCTCGCGATCGCCCGCATGCTCGAGGAGAGCATCGGCTCCGTCGCGGTCTGCGAGGGCGAGCGCCTCGTCGGCATCTTCACCGAGCGCGACGTGCTGCGCCTGGCCGGCGAGGGCTCTGACTTCGCCGAGATCCGCGTGGGCGACGTTATGACTCGCAACCCGGTCACGCTGCGGCCGGACGACGACGTACTCGAGGCCGCGCGACTGATGAGCGAGCGCAAGATCCGCCACGTGCCCGTGCTCGAAGGCGAGAACCTGCTCGGGATGATGGGTGTCCGCGAAGTGATGCGAACGCTGGTCGAGCGGCTCTGGCGGACGCAGGACCCCGAGGCCCACGAGCGCGCCCGCGAGCTCCTCGGCCGCAGCAGTTCGACGCTATCTTCAGACTCGTAGGGCGCGTAGCTTCAGCGGGGCTAGGCGCTGATCGCAGAAGGCGCGGGCGGCGGTGACGGCTTCGACCCCGTGCCGAAGGCCGCCGCAACAAAGCTGAGCGGCTCCCGAGCGTGCGGCCGGCTGGGCTCGTTTACAGAATTCGCGTTTTAGATGCAGAGGCGCGCGTGGATCTTTTGCCTTCCGTCGGCATGCGTCCCTTCTTTGCAATCGCCTCCCGAGCAAGCGGAGCGGAGGCCCACGACTCAGACTCTTCGTGTTCAGAAGCGGCCCAGGGCGCGCTGTCGAGAAGGTCGCTGGCCTCGCGGCCAATCTGACTGAGAATCGCGGCTACCACTAGCGAGATCGTGATCGAAACCACCAGAAACGCACCAACCGCGACAACTAGCCACATCCATGCGCTCATCTGGAGCTGCTCTTCGGTTCGAGATTCATAAGCCCTCCCTATCCAGGCGGGCCGCAAGACGCCTCGTGATCGTTTCTCACATCATCGTCACGTTTTGCTCGTTGTAAAGATGGCGTCACGGCGATGCACGGCATAGGCGACCTGAGCGCATCCAGCATTGAGCCGATCAGGGACTAGGACTTGCCGCCGCTACCAATCTGCTACCAGGAGCCGCTTTCCAAGCGGTGTGGAGATGAGTGAACCCGCTAATCTTGGCCATCGAGGGCGTGTAGCTCAGCGGGAGAGCGCCCGCTTCACACGCGGGAGGTCCCTGGTTCGATCCCAGGCACGCCCACTTAGAAACCCGCTGGAAACGGCGGGTTTCTCTTAGCGGACGGTTTGCGGTTCGTGCAGCACGCTCGCCTCTGGAAACGTTCATGGAAACCTCGCTCTCTCAGGTAGCTGACAACCGGTTGTTGCGCTAACGTGCGAAGCGGTACGGACGGCTGTCTGCGCGTGGTTAAGGCGCGCACCCGCTTCAGGCGGCCGGGCGACACGATCCCGCTGGCGCGAAGAAGGCGCGGCGAGGACGTAAGCCCAAGGACGCGAGCGCGGTCTAGGGATCACTCTGGCGCGTTTCGAAGTGGGCTGCGCTCGCATAAGGTGGATGTTCCAATCCTCTAGAGAGTCGAAGGGAGTGGCGTATGGCCGCGATCGAAGTTAAGAGTCTGGACTCGCCGGATGAGACGAGGCCTTTTGCCGACAAGGGGCAGGCCGCCGTCGTGAATATCGGCGGCGGTACGGTGCTGCGTGGGACGTTTGAGCCAGGCTGGCGCTGGTCCGAGCACGTGAAACCGATCGCCGGGACGGACAGCTGCCAGTCTCCGCATTTCCTCTACGCCTTGTCCGGTCGGATGGGAGTAGCGATGGACGATGGGACAGAGATGGAGATCAAGCCTGGTGACGTCGCTCGAATCGAGCCGGGGCACGACGCCTGGGTCATCGGTGACGAGCCGTGCATCGCCGTCGATTTCGGGCCGTCTCCGGCGTACGCGAAGCCGCAATAGGGCGGGACCAAGGGGCCTGCCCCGTGGCCCTTCCCCCCTCAGCCCCTCGGTCGCAAGGCCGGGGGGTTTTCTTTTGCTCTCAGGGCCTCAAGGCTCCCGCAGTCGGTCGACCGGTAGCGGCCGCCGAAGGGGCGGCTCGCCACCACCTGGCCCTCTCATGCGTTTCGACGGGATTGTGGGATCGCGGCTATGGTGGAGGTTGCGCTGAGACCTTCGCGGAAGCCGTCGAGGCTTCGAGGCTCGCTTTGCGACTGCCATTGAGGCTCACGCGCACCGGGAGAACCCCTCCAAGGTTCTCCGCCTACGAGGATGGGAGCAACATGAAGACAGACACATTTGCTGTGCAGGTCTTGCCGATCGCGAAGCCGCGGGAATGGCGAGAGTTCTGCGAAGGCATCGAGGCTGGCGGTGAGCACGCCACCGCTCATCGCGACATGCTCCGAAGGCTGGGCGTGACGCGCGAGCACATCTTTCACCAGAAGACGCCGGGAGCACACGTAATGGTGCTCGTCTGGGAAGGCGTCGATCAGGACAAGGCTGCGAAGGGGATGGCCGAGGTGATGCAGTCGCCGCAATCGGGTCACGAGCGTTACCTCGTATCGCACGTGATTCCCGAGCTGCACGGGATCGATCCGAGCGCGGGACCGCCGGCTCTGATCGAGAAGATCACGATCGAAGCGCAACCCGTCACGACCTAACGCAATCGGTGGGGCGCGGCCTCGAGCTCTCTTGCCTCGGTGCCGCGCCCCGCTGTTCGCCTCTACGGCCAACGTTTCGATTTGGCGCGATGCCGCGCGCGGGCTGAGAGAGGAGTAGGATGGCTGGACTGGCCCTGCGGCCAGAGCCCCGGCCGAAACCCCTGTAAGCCGTCAACGTGCGTTGGCGCGTGAGACGAGGGAGCTTCGGCAAACAGAGTTCGAGTTGCAGGGCCACAACTCTGTAGTGGCTGCCTAAGAGCCGCTCGGCCCCGTCAGCTTGCTTCGCCTAGCCGATAGGCAGGCCCGTGAGCACAAACGAGCACGGACGCCTTCTCGCTGTACCCGAGGTCGCGGTCCGCACTGGCCTCGGCATTTCCACCGTGCGCCGCAAGATCGCCGAAGGCGAGATCCCGGCGCTCAGGCTTGGCCGCAAGAAGGGCACGAGCATCCGCGTCGATGAGGCCGAGCTGGAGCGCTGGCTCTTTAGCGATCCACGGGAGACCACGTGAGCTACTGGCTTGAGAGCGGCGAGTTGCGGAAGGTCGACGCCGGCCTTGTGCAGATGCTCGCCGATCCGGCCCACTACCGCCGTTCCGGGATGCAGGTCGTCAACTACGACGAGCCCGAACCCGAGCCCTCGCCGCGCTCGAGGTGGGCGCGTATCCGCTCCTTTTTCCGCAAGGCGAGGTCATGAGCCCGCGTTACGTGGCTGGCGACGGCCGGACGCCGCCGGATGTCAGACTAAGCGAGCAGCAGCGAGAGGCCGACCGCCTGGACAGCCTCGCCAAGGCGCGCTCAGACGTCTACGCGCTCGAGGGGCCGCACTCCTATTTCCGCGACCTGCTCACGCTCGAGCGAGCGCGCGCACGCACGCACGGGACGTTTGAGGCTCCTCACTACAGGATCGGCGATCCCGGCCCTGATCCCGCTTCGGAGGTTTACGGAGCACCGACCGTGCTGGAGGCGCAGCAACGCCTCAGCCGAGCTGCCGTGCAGCAGCGAGACATCTCCAGCGACACCGGCAGCACGCCGGACGCGATGCGCCCGAGCCTGCCCGGCGCGCTGAGCGCTATCTGGGGCAAGGCTGCGCGCAGAGTCTCAGCGCTAGCAGACGCGCTACCGAAGATCGCGCTCGAGCGCGGGATGGTCGATTCCAGCGGCACGCAGTTGCTTGTGCGCCTGCCGGCCCTGGCAACGGGCGCCACGGTTGCGGGTCAGGACGAAAACGCCGCCGTTACGGAGCTTGACCCCACCTCGGCGGGGATCGCAGCACCGCTGGGCTCGCTCGCCGGGCAGGTTGATACCTCCCGTCAGCTGGTCGATTTCAGCAAGCCGAAGATCGACGGAGTGCTCACCGATGATCTCTCGGTGCGCCTCGCTGAGAACCTGGACGCGCAGCTGGTCAACGGCGGCGCCGGTGCCGGCTCGCTGCGCGGCTTCCTGCAGTGGGCTTCCATCTTGAGCGTCTCGGGTGTGGTGACGAACGCGGGCACTTACCTGAACAGCCTTTGGCAAGCCTTCTCTGCCGTCTCGGGCTCGAGCGGCTACGGCTCGGCCGACCGCGGCGAGTTCCTCACCCTGCTGCATCCGCGACGCGCGGCCTGGCTGCAAGCCGGGTTCGCCTACCCGCTTGACCAGCTGGTGCCAGGCAAGCTCGTGCTCGTGCCGAACGCGCCCCTCAATCTGGGCGCTGGAACGAACGAGGACTGGTCGCTGGTGGTCGAGCGCTCGGCCGTGCAGCTGATCGCCGGCCAGCCGACGATCCGTGTCTTCGAAGAGGTCGGATCGAGCACGCAGACGGTCCGCTTCAGCGCGCACCTCGACGCGGCGCTGGCTGTCCTGAACGCGAAGGCGGTCTGCAAGGTCGTTGGCGGCACCCCACCAAGCGGGTTCTGATGAAGCTTCTCCTCGGCTCTACCACTCGGGGCGTGGGAGGTGCGCGCCCTGATCAAGCGCGTGCCTCTCGCTCCTTCTTCTACAGGTGGGTGCATGGGAGGGGGGTGGTCGGGCCGAAAGTCGAGCGTCGATCCCCCTCGGCTAGGTCAGCCCGCGAAAGTCTCGAGTTTCTGGTTTTCCGTGGGCGCTGAGCGTCCTAGCCGCTGTCTCGCCTGCCCGAAACTGCTTGAACAGCCGGAAACTGGCCGCTCAAAGCTCTATTGCGGCGTTGCCTGCCGGATGAAAGGCGCAAGACGCCGGCAGAAGTTGCGTAACGAGGCACTTTCGTTACGTAACCCGCCCGGCCGTCCTGCTCGAGCGCCTCGGCCTCTGGTTCGACCATCGGGAGCGCTCACCCGCGCCCTGGCTGACGTAGGGCGGGCCGAGCAGCGCCGTGCCGAGGCTAGGGCGGCGCGCGCTGCGCTCGATCAGCAGCCTGAGCGTGAAAGCGAGCGGCACTACACCGCGACCTACTCCTCGATCGAGGAGTTTCACCGCGGATCGGTGGCACCTTGGCCTTAGGCGGCACCCACCAGATGCAGCGCGACACCAAGCGTCTCGGAGAGCTAGAGGCTTGATGAAAGTGGCTCGGTCACTGAGACGACCTCGCTTCCCTCCTTAGTGCGTTTCTCGATTTGGCACAGACGTCACAAGAGTGCGATGATCCAAATGCCCGCAGGTCGGGGCGGATCTCAAGGGGAGGGAGAGAGTTATGCGCGTTATGCGCGTACTACGTCTGAGGAGGAAGTGGACTGCCGCGGCCGTCGGAGTTGCGGTGATCGGAACGCTCGCGGCCGTGGCTCTCGGATCGACAGGGTCCGGATTCACGTTCACGACTCTCGTGGCGGCGAACTTCAACGAGACGGTCCACATGAACAGCGACAGGGTCAAGTTCCAGACGAAAGATCCGACCGTCGTCCGCACCCAGAAGGTCGTTGTCGCTGCGGGCGCGTTCAGCGGCTGGCATCACCACCCAGGCATCATTCTGGTGTCTGTGCAGTCGGGTGCGGTGACCGTCTGGCAAGCAGACTGCACTTCGAAGACGTACGGGCCAGGCCTTCCGAACGGTGCTGTGTTCGTCGAGGGTGGCGACGCCCCAATCCAGGTTACGAGCGCCGGTGGGGCGACGGAGTATGCGACGCAGGTTACGCCGAGCCCGCCCGTCTTCCGGAGCGAGGACGACCCGCCGCCTTGCGCGTGATGGCACGCGGGGCGGATTCCAGCTCGTAAGAAAGGACGTTTGCAAGACCTGCTCCGGTGCCCGGCTCGTAGCCGGGCACCGGAGCGACGCTTAGATTTTCCACCTCGACGTGTGCGAGCAGAAGCTCTCTCGACAGTTCCCAGTACGACCGAGCGCTCCGGGCGCCTGGTTGCGAGGCCAGCTGCGTGAGTTTCACATCAAGCCTTCTAGTCGTCAGTCGGGGCGACGTTTCGCGCGCGAGAGGAACTTCGTGGCCGAGTATCGGCGCGGCCCAAGCAACTTGTCACCGGCTGGCTCAGCTTCAGCGGTAGCGAAGAGTCGCTGACGCTCGAGCGAGTGGCAGGTGGTTGCCCGAGCGGCACAGAGACATGACTCCGCTTCCGAGCGGGCTAACACGTAGAGCGCTGCCCCTTTCGCCATCCCGCTCTTGTTCCTGCGCTGAACTCGCCACAACGTCTCGATGCGGAGATTCTAACCTCCGCTGGTGCCGACATAGGCAACTAGTCGCCTAGCGAGACAACGGCTCCGCTGTTAGTATCGGTGCCACGGTTCGTCCATAACCGAGCTCGAGGGTCGTCTGCGCAGGCGGCCCTCTCTCGTTCCAGGGTTCGTCCACCGCCGTCCGTAGGCTTACTAGCGTTATGGACGACCGGCTGCGCGACAGGCAGCTCGAGATTAGTCTGCGCGAGCGCGAGCTCGAACGGCAGCGCCTCGAGCGGGAGCTCCTCGCGCGGGAGCATGAGATCGCGGAGAGCGAAGCCAAAGGGGCTGCCGAGGAACGCCGGCGGCGCCTCGAGCGGCTAGCGGCCCCGTTCGAGGGGCTGCCTATCCTCCGGCAGATCCGCGCCGAGCTTGCGCTCGTGCCGCCACCGAAGCGTACGGGCGGGCGCCCTCGCACCCGCGATGAGCTCTGGAAGTACATCGTCGACGAGCTTCAGCGTCGCGTTCAGGAAGACCCCTCGGCACGAGTGAGAATGGGAGACGTCCGCGAAGACGTCGCCGCCACGGCCGAGGATAAGTTCCCGCACCTGATCGGCTACTTGAACGAGAGCGAGCATCTCGACCCCGATCAGCTGCGTAAACGGCGGATCCGCCTCACCTATTCGGCCGCTAAAGCTCTGCGGTAACCGCCCCGCAAACCCGCTCCGCAAGGGTTTCCCTAGTTTTCGTAGTTTCTCTACGGCGCCCCTGCTTCGCTGTGTCCTGTTATGGGACGAGCACCGAGCTGCGCACCGCCGGCGGTCACGATCACGCTCCAGCTCGAGCGCGCGCCGGTGATCGTGGTCGACGCGATCTCTGACTACGAGGCGTCGCGATTGCGCGACTGGGTCAGTTCCCAGCGCGACCTAGCCGACCTGCTCGATCAGGCGCTGAAGGTGCGCGAGCAGCGGCTGCGAAAGGCGGCGTGAACGTCGAGGCGATCCCGCTCGAGCTGCGCGAACGCCCTCAGTGGGTCGTCTGGCGCTTCGAGGAGCGCGACGGCAAACGCACGAAGGTTTCCTTGCCAGGTCGACGGCCGAATGGCCTCGACGACCGACCCGTCGACCTGGGCCCCTCTCGAGGCCGTCCTTTTCGTAGTCGGCTTCGACGGGATCGGCTACGTCTTCTCGGTCGACGACCCCTACTGCGGGATCGACCTCGACCACTGCCGCAACGGCAGCGGCCTCGTCCCCGATGCGGCCGTGCTCGTGCTGAAGCTCGACAGCTACAGCGAGTGGAGTCCCTCGGGCAAGGGGGCGCACGTTCTAGTACGCGCCCGTGTGCCTGGGCCACGCCGACGTAAGGGCCAGGTTGAGATGTACGACGCTGGCCGTTTCTTCGCGATGACCGGCGACCACATCGAGGGTACGCCGACGACGGTCGAGGAGCGACAGGCCGAGCTCGAGGCGATCTACGCGGCGATCTTCCCGGCCGGGCAGGAGATTTCGCCGGACGACGACTGGTCGTCGGCCACGGGGCTTGAGGGCGACGACGAGGAGCTGCTCGAGCGTGCTCGCGCGGCTCGCAACGGCGCCGCCTTCGAGGCGCTCTGGAACGGCGACACCGCCGGCTACGGCTCGCACTCCGAGGCCGACCTCGCCCTCTGCGGCCTGCTCGCCTTTTGGACGGGTCCAGACCCGGCCAGGATCGACAGTGTCTTCCGCCGCTCGGGGCTGACGCGGGAGAAGTGGGACAGCCGCAGGGGAGAGTCGACCTACGGCGCTCAGACGGTCGCGAAGGCGCTCGAAAACCGCTCAGATTTCTACTCGTCGACGACCTCGTCCCACCTCGTCCCGAGCTCGTCCCCAGGTCGTGAGTTCACCACCTCGTCCCTCGTCCCCTACCCCGTAGGGGACGAGGTGGTGGACGACCTCGTCCCTCAGCTCGTCCCTTCGTCGTCCCGTGACGAGCGTGGATGGCACCCGCTCGACTTGGTTTCGCTCGGTACGGCGGCGCCCGAACCGCCCGCGATCGCCGAGCTCTTCTACGTCGGCAGGCGGCACGTCGTCACCGGGGAGAGCGAGACGGCGAAGACCTGGCTCCTGCTCGCGGCCGCCGCCGTCGAGCTACGAGAGCGCCGCGGCGTCGTCTGGGTCGATGGGGACCTCGTCGGTGCCGGCGACTTGCTCGAGCGGTTGCGCGGTCTGGGCGTCGCGGACGACGCGATCCGAGACGGCTTCCTCTACTTCGTGCCCGAGCAGCCGCTCGGCGATAGCGCCGACCTCGTGAAGCCGCTCCAGGCCCGCGGAGGCCATCTCGTGGTTCTCGACGGCTTCAATCCCCTGCTCTTCCTTCACGGCTGTGACCCGGACAAGGGCGTCGGCATCGAGTCGTTCATGCGCCGGGTCGCGAATCCGCTCAGGGATGCCGGCGCCGCCGTCGTCTTGAGTGACAACGTCGCCAAGGCACGAGAAGCGCGGGGCAGTTGGGCAATCGGGAGCGAGCGCAAGAAATCGGCGGTGGAGGTGCAGCTCGGCATGACAATGGTCGAGCCGTTCGGTCGCGGCCGCACCGGCAAGTTCAAGCTGACCGTCCATAAGGACCGGCCGGGGTATCTCGAGCGTCCGAGCCCCGGCCTATTCGTGCTTGCGAGCGATCCAGGCAGCGGCCGCTGCTCGTGGCGGATCGAACCCGACCACAGCGTTAGTGAGGAGGGCGCCTTCCGGCCGACAAACCTGATGGAGAAGGTCAGTCGGTATCTCGAGCTGCGCCCCGAGCCGTGTTCGCGAAAGCAGATCGAAGACGACGTCAAGGGCAAGGGCAGCGGCATCCGCACGGCGATTGACCGGCTCGTCGAGGAGGGCTTCGCCGTCGAGTTCGCGGGAGAGCGCAACACTCGCCTCGTCAAATCCATCGAGGCTTTCCGCGAGACCGACGAATGGGAGGGAGCATGACGAGCTCCCACACGACAGTTCTCGACCGCGAGGGATTGATCCGGCTCTTTCGGCGGGTGTCGGGTCGAAGACTCGTCGGTGTTGTCGATGGCTTCGATTGCGTTGAGCTCGTCTTCGAGGATCCGGACGGCATCGGCGAAAACCTCGTGTCGGTTTTCACCGATGGCCGACGCCTGGGCAACGTCTGTCTCGGTTTCGTCGCTCGTGACCCGATCGAGGCCGGCTATGGCGCCGCGGAGGCGCAGGGCTCGTGACCGAGCCGCTCGCGATCACCCTGCCGCCGGAGGCGCTTGAGGCGATCGCCGAGCGTGCTGCTGCGCTCGTGCTCGACCGGCTCGGCTGCGAGTCGTCGCCTTGGCTGACGCGCAGCGAGGCCGCCCGCTACCTCAGCTTGCCGCTGAGCCGGCTCGAGAAGGATCGGCGCATCCCCTGCCACCGGGAGGGCCGCCGCGTGCTCTACCACCGCGCCGAACTAGACGCCTGGTTGTTGGAGGCGTAGGGTGGAGGCATGCTTGATGATGGCAAGCAGCTTTCGATCAACGTGCCAAGATGCGTGCGGCCTCCGGGCCGGCGCCATCATCGCCGTGCTCGGAGGCCTTCGCGCTAAGGGAGGCACCATGAGCGAGTCGCCGACTTGGAGCGAGATAGCGGCGGGGATCGACGAGTTGGAACCGCGGTTTCTGGCCGCTGCGAGTGACTTCTATCGCAGAGTCGATGAGGAGGACCTAACGCTGGAAATGGCGCTCAGGATCGACCCCGAAATCACTGAGATGCAAAGCCGATTCCGCGGGCTCAAAGCGGCGGTTGCGAACGCGACTCAGGAGGGCAGCGACGATGCCTAGGCGCACGAAGGTCAAGGGCAAGCCGGGGATCTACTACCGCGAGGTCGGCGGCGCCCGCCGTTACGAGATCACCTACCTCGACACGGACGGCCGACGCCGTTGGCAGACCGTCCCTGGCGACCTCAAAGAGGCCGAGGCGGCGCTCGTTGCCGTCAAGGGCAAGTTGCAGAAGGGCGAGGCGGTGCGACCCTCCCGGCTCAGCTTCGGCGAGCTGGCCGACGAATGGACGGCGCAGCTCAACGTGAGCGAGCGCACGAGCGAGCACTACTTGCGCGACCTGCGCCTGCATCTGCGGCCACGCTTCGGGCGCAAGCGGGCGCAGGAGCTAAGCGTCGATGACGTCGCCCGCCTGATCCGCGAGCTCGAAGAGAAGGGACTCGCGGGCTGGACAATCCGCGGCGTTCTGACCGCGCTCTCGGCGATGTATTCCTGGGCGGTTAGGCGCGGCAAGGTTTCCCACAACCCCGTCCGCCAACTCGAGCGGGGGGAGCGGCCGACGGCCGAGGGTCGCGACAAGCGAATCCTCTCGCAGGAGGAAATCGGAAAGCTGCTCGACGCAGCACCGGCGCCGTACCGGACGCTGCTGGCAACGGGCGTCTTCTCAGGGATGCGGCTGATGGAGTTGCTCGGCCTGCGCTGGTGCGACGTCGACCGCGAGAACGAGCTGCTTCGCGTTCGGCATCAGTTGAGCCGCAAGGGCGAGCTGGTGAAGTTGAAGACGAACGCGGGCAAGCGCGACGTTGTCCTGATGCCCGAGCTGGCGGCTCTGCTGCGCCGACACGCCCTGGCCTCGCGCCACTCGCGGCCGGAGGACTTCGTCTTCGCAGGTGCGGTCGGCAAGCCGCTCCACTTTCGCAACGTCCAGCGGCGGGGGATGGACAAGGCCGTCGAGCAGGCGAAGCTCGAGCAGGGCAAGCGTGACCCGACCATGCACGACCTGCGCCATAGCTTCGCCTCGATCCTGATCGCCCACGGCGCCGACGTCGTCTTCGTCTCGCGGCAGCTCGGCCACGCGAACCCGGCCACCACGCTCCGCGTCTATGCGAGCGAGTTCGACCGGGTACGCAACGCCGACGCGGCTCGCAGCGCGCTCTCGGCGCAGTTCGGCGGGCTGCTTGGAAACGGCCTGGAAACGGCTCCCCGAAACCAGCCGCAAGAGGGGACGCTGGCAACCGTGGCAGAAGGCCGCTTCAGCGGCTAGCGGCAACCAGCCGCAACGGCCTCCGCTCGCTTCACACGCGGGAGGTCCCTGGTTCGATCCCAGGCACGCCCATCCGCAAGCGCTTGGCCAAGCGCAAACCGCATGGCTCCGCGGGTCAGGCGTGACAGGAGTGTCGGAAATGCTCGTGCGGTGCCTACCCCGTGCCACCTCGGATTGTCTACAGCGCTGGCAACGGCAGGCTTCGTTTCGTGGCCGGTGGCCGGCACCTTGACACAAGGGCGACATCCGAGGGGTGATCGATCTCGCTGAGGCCGCTTTTACCTTTCCCGCTGTCTTCGGTTCACCACCATGTCATTGGGGAGAGACCGGAGGACAAATGCAGAACCGTTCGTGCAGGCTGAGCCTGCTCACAAGTCTGGCTGCGGTGGCGCTCGTCGCCGTCGCGGTGCTCGTGCCGAAGGGGCGCCCGTCGCTCGTAAATGCCCCAATATCGCTCCCGGCCCCGGTGGGAGCGCCCTGGTAGCCGCCGCAAGCTGACAAGGCTGCGAGCGCAAAAAGGTTGGTGGCGAGCGACAGGTCACGCGATACTGTCATCAAAACTCACGCGGACAAGGTACTCAGTCATCCCCCAAGAACGTTGACGAACCCCTACGCGTTACGATCGCAGGAGCGACTGAGGCACCGTGTCGTTATCGTCGCAGCGCACGGCGAAGATGATGGGTGCCGCGGCCCTATAGCACCGGAACACCTGCTATTCGGCCACGATTGCGAAGATAACCGGTCTTGCTGCCCTCGAATCCTCGACCAGCTCCGTTGAACAAGCCACTTCATGTCGGCGCTGTCGATCCGCACAAGGATCCACGGTGGGTCTCGTTCCTCGAGTGTCATCCAGACGCGCTCATATACCACCATCCAGCGTGGTTGCGAGCTCTGGAGGAGGAATACGGACGATCAACGGTCGCGCTTGTCGCGGAGAGAGCTGGCGGGGAAGTGGTCGGGATCCTGCCGCTCGTCGAGACGCGTGGCTTCGCTTCTGGAAAGCTCATCAGCCGCCGCCTGTCGTCCCTGCCAAGAACGCCGGTGGCGGGCGTGCTCGCCGACGATCGCGAAGCCGCCGCTTCCCTTGTTCGGGCCGCTGTCGAACACGTCGACACCAGACCCGGGTTCCATCTACAACTGAAGGCCCAAGCGACCGAACTCGACGGGCTCGTGAACCGAGTGACGCGGCGTCCATGGCGCATGAGCTATGCGTACCAACTGCCGGCGGATCCCGCCGAAATCCGTTTCGGCTCGTCGCGGGAGCATGCCGCGATCAAACGCGCTGTGAACAAGGCGCGTCGGAGCGGGGTTCGCGTCCGTGAGGCCCACTCCCTTCAAGATCTACGGTGCTGGTACCAGCTCTACCTCGAAACGATGCGAACGAACGCTGTTCCGCCGCGACCGGTTCGCTTCTTCGAAGCGCTCTGGCGCAACACCCGAGATGCTCCGCTGATGCAGGTCTTGCTCGCGGAGAGCGCGGGGCGGCTGATCGCCGGGTCGATCTTCCTCGAATTCGGTGGCACGATGTTCTACGCTTTCAACGGCCGGCGCAGCGATGCTCTTTCGGCCCGACCGAATGATGCGATTCACTGGGAGGCGATTCAACGCGCCTGCACGGCCGGCTATCGCACGTATGACCTCGGAGAGGTTCCCGCTGGAAACGATGGACTCGCGCAGTACAAGAGGAAGTGGTCGAACCAGGTGCGGATGCTCTATCGCTACACGTACCCGTCCGACGCAGAAGCGCCGCAGACTCCGCGAGGACGCGCCCCATTCCTGGAAGCTGCGCAGTCCGTCTGGCGGAGGCTTCCTCTCGCCGCAACGGCGCAGCTCGGCGACCGGATTTACGCGCGCCTTTAGGAGCGCGAAAACGAATCCCTGGCGACGAGGTGGTGTCCCATCCACCAGTCTCCATCCGCTCGCGTCAACAACGCGTCACGAGAAGTGGCGGCTTGGATGACCGCATCATCTTTCGAATGAACCAGGGCACCACCCGTATAGCGAAGGATGCAACGACGTCGTGACAACGGCTCCAACAGGAGTGGCTCGACGCGCCCGTGCAGCGCCGCGACATCGTGGCTGGCTGCGTGCTCGAACAGGTTGTCGATGACGTCCTCCACCGCGCGCTCGGTCGCTGCTATCTGAAGGACTTTCGAGACGCCGTGAGGCCGCAGGAAGTACCAGTACCACCCTTTGATGCGGTGCCCGTCCTCGACGACGTTCGCGACGAACGACCCTTCGCTCGTGACGGAGCGAAGCTCTCCGAAGAGCCACTGCAGGAATGCTCCGTCGTAGGCAGGGTAGAACCGCAAAGGCGCAACGACGTCGGCCAAGCGATTGGCGAGTTCCTGGGGGGACAAGCTAACGCTTCGGTCGCCCGCGTGACGAGGGCGTAGCGGCACAGCTGCGACCGCATCTATCGGGCGTGCGACCGCGCGACCGACCTGCTGCAACGAAGCAGGACGCCGGAGGAAGAAATCGTTCGCGGCACTAACCGGCCTGAAGACGCGCGTCCATCCGATGCACCGGAGGTGCGCCGTTTCACCGCCGAGGTTCTCCCAGATTCTGCGAACAACCTCTGTCGCGGCATCCGTAAACGTGAGTTCCTGGGCCCCCAGGAAGTGTCGGCGCATGAGCAACGCGCCGACGCCACGCCGACGAGCGCTAGGCTCTACGACCAACTGGCCGCTGGACGCGATTCGGATTGGCCGACCGTCCAAGCAGGAGTGCCGCACGTACGAGCCGAGAAACCCGAGGATCTCGCCGTCGTCGACCCAGACGAGGGACGGAATATCAGCGTCGGCCCATGGATGGTCGAGGAGCGTACGCTCCAGATACGTGCTCAACGCCGAAAGCGACGTCGGCCGCCCAACTCGCATCACTGAGGCGTAGAGAGCCGCGACACCCGGAAGATCCTCGCGTTCGAGCGCGCGGATGCCTGTCATCGCTGCTCCTGCCTCGAGGCGGAGACGATTACTGCCATGGTGCGACGTTACCCTCTCCGTCTTGCCGCGTCGGTGGCTCACGCCCGAGCGTGCCCGACCGTCTTCACTGTCTCGCACTGGCCAGTAGCACACGCACAACTACATTGAGAGGCGGAGGAGCCAGCGTGAACGCGCTCAGAATCACGCATCCGGCTCCCCGCGAAAAAGATCAGAACGCGACGAAGAAACCCAACAGCGAAAGAGGGTGCTGGCCGACGTTCTGGCTCAAGCAGAGCGGGAAGTTGCCGCCGCCGAAGAGCGTCTACGCGAGGCAAGGGCCGAACGCGCCGCCCTCGATGTGCGCCCGGCACGGACTCGTCGACATCGACCTCGAACGCATCAGAGCTTCTCGGAATGCGTCGCCGCTCGGGATGGCGCAACGACGCCGGATCCTGGTGCTGTGCCTTCCGAGATCGCCGCGGCGGTGCGCCGGGCGGCTCTTCGCGGGTCTTAGTCGCCGGCGTCAGCCGGTGAAGCGCTGCGCCGACCTCGCGGACCGCCTCGTCGAGCAGCGCTCTCGCGAATGCACTCTTGATCCCCAACTGCAAGCCGATCTCTTGCCAGCTGAAGCCCTCCATCCTCAAGGTTCCGATCTGCCTCAGAACTGCTGCGCTCGTCGGGGATAAGCGCTCCCAGAGGAATTCCGTCGGGAGTCGGGTGGTCGAGGCTGTCTGCGAAGCGCACCGACTCGGCCTGGCCGGCGGCGGATCTCGCTTTTGCACCTGGGCGGGGTGTCGTGGGCGACGATCGGCCAGGCCGTTGGCCAACGTGATCTTGCCGTGACTGCGAACGTCTACACCACGTGCTGGTCGATCAGGCCGAGCTCGACTACTCGACGCTGCTGGACTGAAAAAGCGCCCAGACGTGCTCGGACGGTGCCTACCCCCGTGCCACCTCCTCGACGTGGCGTACGAGGAGAGAACGGCCAAGCCACCGTCGCGACTGGACTTGCGAACATGGCAAGTGGCACGTTCGGCGACAACTGGTTGACGACGCTTTCGTAGTCGGACTTCGGACAGACGTTTGGCGTCCAGGTCTTCGTGGGTCGCAAATGCGCGCGTCAAAAAGGCGACGCCGAAACACTCGACCAGGAAGGCCTTGCCCCCGGTTCGGTTAAGGCTTGGTTCGGACGCTCAGCGGCTGGTGGTGCGGGCGTTCTGGAAGAAGTCCGCCATCGCTCCCGCCGATCCTGCGACGACGAGCACCGCCCAGAACTCGAGCACGACGTCGGTCACGCGCCCAACGGTGGTCAGCGGGTTCTTCAGCTGCGACGAGACGGTCAGCAGCTGCACGGTCGTGAAGAAGAGGGCGTCGCCGACCGACGTGATCTCGGTCCCGGCCGCGTGCCGCTCCGCGAAGTAGATGACCACCGTCCCGCAGAGATCGACAAAGGCCGTCAGGGAGAGCACCATCGCCAGCCGGGCGAGCAGGCGGCGGTGATGAACACCCCACGAGAAGAGCCGACTGACCTCCTCGCGATACGTGCTCACGAGCGGACTGTCTCAGTCGCCGCGGACGGAGCGGGAGGAGGGCCGCAACTTGTTTGGCCCTCCTCCTCGCCAGCCGTTACTTGCGTGCGTAGTAGATGAACTGCAGGAACAGGCCGGACGTGAACGTCGACGGGTCGCGCATGTCCGTCCAGACGCCGTTCGCGTGGCCATCGCTCCCGTAGGCGACGGAGATGTAGTCGCCGTGGAAGAGCGCGCAGAACTCACACGTTGCGCTCCCTGCCTGGAAGAACTCCGACATCGTCGGGTTCGAAGGTGCGGTGCTCAGCACCGTCTTGACGAGCGAGCCGGGCGTGCCCTCTGCCAGCGCCGTGTCGTACGTCGGGCCGTTGGAGGCGCCGCGGTCGTGATAGATGATGCCGATCGCCCCGGTGAGCGGGTTGACGTCGACCCACGGGAACCACTGGTCGCCACCGCCCGTGTCCACGGCCACCGGCGTCGTCCACGTGTTGCTCCCGCTCGCCAAGCTCATCACGAACACGTCGGTGTTCGTTACCGGTGTCGAGCTGTCGTGGGTTCCGTGGCTGTTGTCCGAGTAGACGAGGTAGAGCGTCCCGTCCGCGCCGACGACGATGTTGCCGGCCGAGTTGACGCGAACCTGGTAGCCGGTCAGCGTCTGCCGGTCGTTCTCGTTGATCGGATAGTCGAGCGAGCCGTCCTCGAGGCCGACGATGAAGCTCGGGCTCGACCAGTTCTTGCCGCCGTCGGACGACTTGACCAGCAGGTACTGGTCGTCGTTGACCTCACCCGTCTCCCACAGCGCCGTGTTCTGGCTGTTCTGGAAGGCGACGTAGACCGTGCCGTCGGGCGCGACAGCGGGAACCGAGAACTGGTTTTCGTCGCATACGCCGGTAGGACCGTCCTCCTGAAATGTGCAGAGCGGGTTCGAGCCCGAGATCGACTTGGCAGTCGACCAGTGCTGGCCGCCGTCGTCGCTGTGGGACTCCCAGATCGCGGACGATGCGTACGCGCCGCCGTGCGAGACGAACGCACTCCACGTCAGGTATGTGCGGCCGTAGAACGGTGAGCTCGGGTTGTTGTCGGTGGTGATCCACTCCTTGTCGTTGAAGACCTGGGTGGCGTCGAGATCGCAGCCGTTGCCGCTGAAGACGACCACCGGCCTCGCCCAGCTGAGACCGCCGTCGTAGGAGGGCGACACGACCAGGTCGCCATCGCAGGCCTCCCCGTCAGGCCTGAACTTGTAGTTCAGCGACGAGTGCAGGGCCACGTGGTGCTTGACGTCGATCACGGTGACCGGGTCGCTCCCGGTTCGCCTCGGGTCCCTGACCGACATGTTTCCGGTCGACCAGGTCGTTCCGCCGTTGAAGGTCGTGTAGTACTGGTCGCAGCAGGAGCCGTAGTCGTTCGAGCTCGCGATCATGTGCTGCGGGTTGGCCGCATCGACCACGATGTGCGGCTCGTTGTTCGGGAATGGATCGTCGCAGTCGAGCCGTGTGTTCAAACCGCCGGAAGCGGCGGTGCATTCGAAGGACCAGCCGTGCCGGACGTGCTTTATCGCGGCGAAGGGCGCGATCGAGCGCTTCTCGCCTTCGCCTTCGCCGCCCGGCGGCTCCGCCCGAACGCTCGTGGTGAGGAACAGGCCGATGCCCACCGCAACCAGCAAGAGCAGGCCCAAACGGACTTTCGTCATCTCTCTCCCCTTCCTTGTGCCCTGCTTCGGATGCTGAACATACAACAGGGTGGCCTGCGACGGAGGTTCGCGGCTACGCGCGTAAGTCGTCGCTATCGTGCTGTCCATGCGACCTCTGCCCGATTCGCCGAGGCGCCGGAAGCGGGTCCTCGTCGCCGCCGTGGCCGTCGGCGCGGCCCTGCTGGCGACCGTGCTGGGACTGCATTTCTCGAACACCGCCAAGCCGCAGAAGGAGACCTTCCAGCAGGGCCAGGCGCAGGTCACGCAGGACCTGGTGCCGAAGAGGCTCGCGCCCGCCGACCGCCGCGCCGTCCTCGCGGTCGTCAACCGCTTCGTCCAGGCAGGCGTCGCAGGGAAGGATCTGGCCGCCGCCTACGACCTGACGACGGCGAGCCTCCATGCCGGGGTCACGCGCGACCAATGGGTACGTGGCGACAACCCGATCTACCGCTACCCGGTGTTCAAGCACGGCGTTCGCATTGCCGAGTCGTACGAGAACGACGTGATGCTGCAGCTGTACGTGCGTGCTCGGAGCCGCAAGGTCGAGCCTCTGGGCGTGGACGTCGAGCTGAGAGCCGTCGGCAAAGGGCAGGCGCGGCGATGGCTCGTCGACTACTTCCAGCCGCGGGAGGCCTTGGTCACGGCAGCCGACCGCCCCGCATCGGGGCCGCAGCCGAAGGATCCGGGGATCGGCCCGCACCTGACTCAGCGCTGGCTCTTCGTGCCTCTCGGGATCTTCCTCCTGATCCTGCTGGTTCCCGTCGGCCTCGGCGTGCGGCACTGGGTACAGGCGCGCGCAGCGGAGCGCGCGTTCGGCGAGGGCCGCGAGCTGCCGCCGCTCCCGCGCCCGCGCGGCGAGAGCTGAGCCGTTTGGTCACCCCTTCCGGGCCAGGTCCATGAATTGGACCTGGCCCTCGGGGCTCAGCTAACAGCAGCTATGCGTTGGCCGAGGTTCGCAACGGGGAAGTTGCGGATCTTGCGCCTGAGGTCGTCCGCAGACATGTTTTGCCGCCCTTCGTTCCGCAGTGCTACGCCGAAATGGACAGTCGGCCGAAGGCCCGTTTCGCCCGATCCCTCGAAGGAAGGCTTCTCACTCCATCCGGCCTGCTTTCTAGGGTTGACGCGTGCAGTCGGCCCCTCTGCAGCGCGGAATCGCCGAGTTCGTCGGCACCTTCACGCTCGTCTTCGTCGGCGCCGGCTCGATCATCGCCGTGCACGGGAATGACCTGACCGCGATCGCGCTCGCCCACGGGCTCGCGATCGGCGTGATGGCCTCCGCAGTCGGCCACATCTCGGGCGGGCACTTCAACCCGGCTGTCACGCTCGGTTTCCTGGTCACGAGGAGGATCGAGCCGCGGCTCGCGGCGACGTACTGGTTCGCACAGATCACCGCGGGGGTGCTCGCCGCGTTCCTCCTGACGGCCGTTCTGCCCGAGCCCGCCGTGGACGCGGTCGACCTCGGCGTGCCGGCGCTCGGAACGGGAATCAGCCCGGGCGCGGGGCTCGTGATCGAGATCGTCCTCACCTTCTTCCTGGTCTGGGTGATCTTCGCGACTGCCGCCGATCCACGCGGCGCCTTCTCCGCGATTTCCGGGCTGGCGATCGGCTTCACCATCACCCTGGACATCTTCATCGGCGGCCCTTACACGGGCGCCGCGATGAACCCCGCGCGGGCACTCGGGCCGCAGCTCGTGCAGAACGTCTGGAGCGACTGCTGGGTCTGGTACGTCGGGCCGGCGATCGGCGCGGTCGCGGCAGCCTGGCTCTACGAGTACCTCTATCTACGGCCGCTCTCGCCCGAGCCTGTCGGGCCTCCGGAGACGGGCCTCGAAGAGCCGGGTCCGGGGCAGGCGGCCGCGACCTAGAAACAGCTCGCGCCGTGGTAGTTTCCCGCGGTGCTGCTGCTCAGCCTCTCCACCGGTCACAAGGTTGGGCTCGCCCTCGCGGCGGCCGGCTTCGCAGGCTTCTCGCTGATCGTCTCGATGGTGGTGCCGCGCTGGCGACCGCAGTTCCCCGGACGCGGGCTGCCGCTGTTCCTCGCCGTCTGCGTGCTGGCCTTCTTCGGGATGCTGGTTGCGGTCTTCGTCCTCGGGAAGGAGTCGGAGCCGGAGGCCGCCGGAGGCGAGACGACGGCGGAGACGCACACCACCCAGACGGGTCCGGCGACGTCTCGGGCCGTGCGGGTGTCGGAGGTCGAATTCAAGATCCGCCTGCCGGAAACGACGCTCAAGGCAGGCAAGTACACCTTCGAGGTGACCAATGATGGCAAAGTGCCGCACGACCTCGTCGTCAAGGGGGCCGGCGTCCAGGAGGCCACGCCGGCGTTCGGCCCCGGCAAGAGCGAGTCCCTCACGGTGACGTTGAAGCCCGGCTCGTATGACTTCTACTGCTCCGTCCCAGGCCACAAACAGGCTGGAATGGATCAGAAGGTGACGGTCAGTTAGCGGGACCCGACGGGGGAACCGAGGTTCCCCCGTGTTCAACAGGCGGAGGGGGAGGGATTTGAACCCTCGTCGGACCCAAAGGCCCGAAACGGTTTTCGAGACCGCCGCATTCGACCGCTCTGCCACCCCTCCACGATCGGTGCGGGGGAAGACTACCGCCCCCCAACCTCGCCTCCCGTTCTCCGTTCTGGCGTGTTGCTGGGTCGGCGTAAGCCGAGAGGACAGTGCTTATGCACGGCCTCTCGGCTGGAGCCGGGCCAGCGGCGCGAGCGGCACCGGAGGGCGGCTCCGCCGCCCGTAGGTGCCGCGGCCAGGACGGAGAAGGAGGGATTCGAACCCTCGAGGCAGGGATTCTCCCCACCTAACGCCTTAGCAGGGCGCCGCCTTCAGCCACTCGGCCACTTCTCCGGAAGGGACAGGATAGCCGACCATTCTGCTGGCTTAGGCCAAGCGTTCTGCCGTCTCCGCCACCCGCTCGATCAGGCCCGCTGCCTTTGCTGTTCCGGGATCCGCTTGCAGGCGGGCTGAGAGCCGGTTGAGGCGCTGACGAAGCATTTCGTCCGCCAAAAGCAGGTCGATCGCCCCGCGCAGCTCGTCCGGCTCGTGCCCGTACGTGTCGAGCCGCGTCCCGTAGCCGAGCTCGTGCACCCGCTGCGCGTTGTCGTACTGGTCCCAGAAAAGCGGGAGCACGACCATCGGCTTGCCGAAGAAGAAGCTCTCGGTGACCGTGTTGTTGCCGCCGTGGGTGATGACGAGATCGACCTCCGGCAGGATCCGCGTCTGCGGCAGGAACTCGGCGCCGGTCATGTTTTCGGCGAGGTCGAAGAGCTCGTGCTGCGGGCCCTTCGAGACCACGTAGCGGTGCTGGCTGTCGGCGAGCTCCTCGACGAGCCGCCGCATCAGCTCGACGTCGGCCGAGCCGAGGCTGCCGAGGCTCAGGTAGATGAGCTTCTGGCCGGCCTTCACGAAACCGTCCGGGACGGTCCACTCCGAGTCGGTGCCGCGCACGCACGAGTCCAGCCGCTGCCAGGTCGCGCTGAGCGGCTGCGAGCGGGGATAGTCGGTCTCCTCCGGGTAGAGGTAGAGGTTCAGCGCGGG
The DNA here is from genome assembly GCA_038237145.1 of Gaiellales bacterium. Classification (GTDB taxonomy): domain Bacteria; phylum Actinomycetota; class Thermoleophilia; order Gaiellales; family Gaiellaceae; genus 3-1-20CM-4-69-9. Next base: position 3,240 of record JBBRZA010000046.1, on the reverse strand, counting down.
CGACTCGTGGATGAACTCGAGCTCCGGCAGCGGCGGCGCGCCCTGCTCGCGCATGAAGGAGTCGAAGTCCTCCCAGAGCGGCCGGTGGACGCGCTCGTACTCGGCGCGGAACTCCGCCCAGCCGGCCTGCTCGCCCGCCGGGTAGCCCGAGAAGGTCGGCGGCACCTCGGGATCCTTCAGCTCGCACGGGTTGCAGGAGACGATCCGCACCCAGGGGGTCTCGCCAGCCGGGAGCGCGGCGAAGCCGACGACGTTGTCCTCGACCACGACGTCGGGCGCGAGCTCGTCGAGGAGCTCACGCAGGCGCGGCTCGACGTACTTCGCGCCGTCCACGAGCGCCTGCCAGGTCGGCTGGATGAAGCCCTCGAGCTGCTCGATCGTGGGCCGGCGGAAGACGGGCGCGGTCTCGCGGATGAAGTCCTTCCAGAACTGGCCGGGCTCCTCCTCCTGCTCGGGCGGCGGGCCGAGCCGCATGGTCGCCTCCTCGAAGCCCTTCTCCTCGAGCGTGCCCGCGAACGACTCCTCGACGATGAACACCACCCGGTGGCCGCGCCGGCGCAGCACGTCGCCGATCCCGACGCAGTTGTTCGTCGGCCCGTACGCGCCCTCGGGGAAGAAGACGACCGTCGCCATCGAGAACCGATCCTAAGTCGCGGTACCCTCTCCTCCGCTTGGAGAGGTGTCCTGAGCACGGGGGAACCTCTGGTTCCCCCGCGAGCCCCCTCCTTGCCATCGTGGGCGGTCTGCTGGCGTTTCAGGACCCGCCGATTCCTTCTGAGCTTCGGGGGCGCGCAGCGAGCCTCCCGGAGGCCGGCGAAGCCGGCCTCCGGCGGCTGAGCGACGTGAACCAAGAGCGCGATACCCTGGCTTCCGCCTGGAGAGGTGTCCGAGCGGTCTAAGGAGCGCGACTGGAAATCGCGTATGGGCTGAAAGGTCCATCGCGGGTTCAAATCCCGCCCTCTCCGTAACACGGGGGAACCCCTGGTTCCCCCGTGCGCCCCTCCTTGACAGCGGCGACGGGCTTCTCTCTCGCTTGCCGAGGACGGGCAAACTCCAGTGATGCGGATCGGGCGGCGGGAGGTCAACATCACCAACCCGGACAAGGTCTACTTTCCCGAGCCGGGGCGGACGAAGGGTGATCTCGTCGCGTACTACCTGGACGTGGCCGACTGCGTGCTGAACCACGTGCAGCGGCGGCCGATGCATATGGCATTGCGGTTTGCCTGAATCCTGGGATAATGAGGATCAGGGGCGAATAACCCACCCACGCACTCCCAGGAGGGTCATGGTAGGAAATGGCAAGCTCGCGCTCGTTGTCCGGGTCTCGGACGTGAAGGGGCGTGACAAGAAGGGCGACCGCTTCATCTCGCCCGAGCTACAGATTGCGGGCGGCTCGGGCTACGCGAGGGGGCGCGGCTTCACCGAGTTCGAGGTCTTCGAGGACCTGAACGTCTCGCACACGACCCCGCTGGATGATCGGCCGGGTATGAGCACGGCCTTAGCCAAGATCGAGGCAGGGAAGCTCGCCGGGCTCGTGGTCAGCTCGCAGGATCGTCTGGGTCCGGTTGCACTTACCCACGAGCTGAAGGCTCGCCTGCTCGCGGCAGGGGCCGTCCTGCTCGTGCCGGACAACCCGGCGGCCGAAGTGCTCGACGCCAAGGGTTTCGCGGCGCTCCCGGCCGATCTTGTGGCCCAGATTCACACGGCCCAGCGCGAGGAGATTGGACTGCGCTGGCACAAGGCCCGACGCTCGGCGGTGGAGTACGGCATCCATCCGTCAACCTTCGTCCCGGTCGGCTACCGTCGGAACGAGGTCGAGCCGAAGGTCTCCGGCAAGGCCGAGCGGGCGAAGCTCACTCCTGAGCAGCGGTGGGCCGATCCCGTCAGGCGGCAGCTTGTCCCGTCGGAGTACGCCCCGGCGATCCTGGCCCTGTTCAAGCTCCGGGCGGCGAAGGGGTCGTGGTCGGAGTGCTGCAAGCTGCTCGAAGATGCGGGCGTCCCGAACGCAAAGGGCGAGCCGGAGTGGATTCACTCGTCCGTCCAGGCGATCATGCGGAACCCGGCCTACAAGGGTTGGGCGTACTTACGCTCGAAGGGCAAACAGGACGGCGACATCATCAACGAGACAGCGCACCAACCGATCGTTGACCCGCTCCTGTGGAAGGCAGCGCAGCCAAAGGAGGGCAAGCCGAGGCGCACGTCGGACGGGTCGCTCCTCTCGGGCGTGCTCCGGTGCGCGTGCTGCGGTCGAAAGTTGACGCCGAGCACGAGCACACGCAAGAGCAAGGTGTACGGGTATTACAGGTGTCGCCCGAGGATGGTCACCGGTCCCGAGTGCGACGCTCCGGCGAGCGTCCCCGCGGCCGAGGTCGAGGCGCTCGTGACGCGCAGCTTCTTCGACTGGCTGGCGTACCGCCCGGTCGCTGCGGCTCCGCCCGACCTGGCCCCGTTCGAGCAGGCGGTGGCGCTGGCGAAGGCGGACGAGGCCAAGTGGAAGGAGGCGGCGGTGGCGGGCACCGTCGCGCCCGAGGTCGTTGGGCCCGCCTACGATGCGGCGAAGGCTCGACGCGAGGAGGCTGAGAGGCGGCTGTTCGAGGCTCGGCAGACAGCCGGGCTCGATGATGAGCGGCTGACGCTGGCGGAGCGGTGGGGGACGATGACCGCCCCGGAGCGGCGGCGCGCGCTCCAAGCGTTCGAGGTCGTGGCGTACGTCGAGCGTGGTCGCCAGCCGGTCGACGAGCGAGTGACAATCGAGCTTCGCGGCGCTCCCGTCGCCGACGGCTGGGAGCCGGACGTGGAGTATACGTTGCCCTCGGATCAAGAGTTGGCCGAGAGGATCACCGCCGAGTTCGCTGCTGCCGGAATCGCCATCACGAACGTGGCTCAGCGGATCGCGGCGTGGAAGGCCAAGTACGCCGACGCGAAGATCGTCATAAAGCCGATCGTGCTCTCCGAGGAGGACAAGGCGACAGAGGAGGCGATCTTCGGCCCGCTCGAGCGAGCTCTCCGCAAGCGGGCGCGACAGGCAAGACGACAGCCGAAGGCCGCCGTCTAGCCGGACTACATCGGCTTCGACCGTGCCGCATTGTCGCGGTTTGTTGGAAGTGCGACAGAGACCTCGGCCGGCGCGCGCTCCCGTCGACGTTTCCGCCAGTCCGTTGACACCCGCATAATGGCGAGCGGCGGAGGCCGAAGTCCCACAGACGATCCTGCTGTTCGGGGCTCGATCGAGAAGCTAAG
>JBBRZA010000045.1:0-25113 GCA_038237145.1 Gaiellales bacterium | reverse complement strand
TCGGCACCCGTGAAGTCCTTGTCCAGCGCGCAGCACCAGCCGAGCCCGGCGGAGATCGCGTCGGTGTCGGGCGTGATGTCGTTCCCGTGTAGAGGCAGCGAGGCTTCGAGACGCAGTGTGTCCCGGGCTCCCAGGCCACACGGAACCGCCCCTCGCCCGAGCACGCGGTCCCAGAGGTCGCCCGCGTCCTCTGCCATGACGAGGATCTCGCAGCCCGCTTCACCGGTGTAGCCCGTGCGGTTCACCATGCACTGAATCCCGTCGATCTCTCCCTCGGCGAACGTGAACTGCGGGGCCTCAGGCAAGCCCAGCCGCTCGATCGCGCGAGGCCCCTGGACGGCCAGTAGCGCGTACTCGTCCGAGACGTCGCGCACGTCGGAACCGCGGATCTCCTGCTCCTTGAGCCGGCTGAGGTCGGCCTCGCGGTTGGCGGCGTTGACGATCAGCAGATAGCGGAGCTCCTCGAGCCGGTAGACGATCAGGTCGTCGATGATCCCGCCGCGATCGTTCGTCAAGAGGGTGTACTGCGCCTGGCCCGGGCCGATCTTGTCGAGGTCGTTCGAGAGTGCCGTCTGCAGGAGCGCTGTCGCGCGCGGGCCCTCGACCTCGAACTGGCCCATGTGCGACACGTCGAAGACGCCGCAGTCGGCACGGACCGCGCGGTGCTCGGAGATGACTCCTTCGTACTGCACCGGCATCTCCCAGCCGGCGAACGGCACCATGCGCGCCCCGAGTGCGACGTGCCGGTCGTGGAGGGGCGTCTTCAGCAGCATCTGCGCCATAGCCCGACGATGCTAACGAGCGCTGGAAAGGTGCCGCTCCAGCTGGGCCACTAGGAGGCGCAGCCGGAGCGACGGACCGGGTCGTGGGGCCAACCGGGGAGGAAGAACCCCATGAGGGCAGGCCACAGATAACCGGACCGAAGGGCTTTAAACCTGCCCGACGAGCCGAAGGCGAAGTCCTAGCCCCCACCCGCGGAAAATGCGCAGCATTTTCGCGGCTTAGTCGTCACGGAGGAACGAGGGCACGTCGAGCACATCTTGGGAGACGTCGAAGCCCTCAGTGGCCGGCGCCGACGCCGGGATCGGCGGCTCCCGCTCGGTCTCGCGGCGCCGCCGACGCCGGCCCTGGCCGCCGAACCCCGTCGCGATGACAGTGACCTGAACCTCATCGCCGAGTGAATCGTCGATCACGGCGCCGAAGATGACGTTGGCGTTCTGGTCCGCAGCCCCCGTGACGACCTCGGCGGCCTCGTTGACCTCGAAGAGGCCGATGTCGGGGCCGCCGGTGATGTTGAGCAGAATCCCGGTCGCCCCTTCGATCGACGCCTCGAGGAGCGGAGACGAGACGGCCGTCCGCGCGGCTTCCGCCGCACGGTTTTCACCCGACGCGCGGCCGATGCCCATCAACGCCGAGCCGGCGTCACGCATGATCGTCCTGACGTCGGCGAAATCCAGATTCACGAGGCCCGGCTCCGTGATCAGGTCGGTGATCCCCTGGACACCCTGTCGCAGGATGTCGTCCGCCATTCCGAACGCCTCGACGACCGAGGTCTGGCGCTCGACGACCTGGAGCAGCCGGTCGTTCTCGATCACGATCAGCGTGTCGACGCGGTCCCGCAGCTGGTCGATGCCGCGCTCAGCCTGATCGCCACGCTTGCGACCTTCAAAAGCGAACGGCCGTGTGACCACGCCGACCGTCAGAGCACCGATCTCCTGACCGAGCTCTGCAACGACCGGGGCACCGCCCGTTCCGGTGCCGCCTCCTTCTCCGGCGGTGACGAAGACCATGTCAGCGCCCTTGAGCGCCTCCTTGAGCTCGTCGCGGCTCTCCTGCGCAGCGGCAAATCCGATCTCGGGATCAGCGCCTGCGCCGAGCCCGCGCGTCACCTGCGAGCCGACCTGAATCTTCACGTCGGCGTCCGTCATCATCAGCGCCTGCGCATCGGTATTCACGGCGATGAACTCGACACCGGCCAGACCGGCGTCCACCATGCGGTTGACCGCGTTGGTGCCTCCGCCGCCGACGCCGACGACCTTGATGACCGCGAGGTAATTCCCTGTTTGGCTCATGACATTGAAAGTGGCCCGGCCTCAAGCTGGACTAAAGCGTTGGGCAGCCGAGCGCCTCCTGCGCAGCAGGGTACGCTGCCGATACCAAGGTGTCAACGGGGACAACCATCAAGCTAAACCTGAGGGTTGAGGGTTACGGCCCGCGATCGGACGCTCGGGAACGGTGATGTCGAGATAGTCGGGACCGCCCTGCCCGGGCAACGCGAGGGTCGGCAGGATGCCCCGCGCGATTGCGATCTTCAGGCGCAGGTCGATCGGGGCGCCGAGTTGGATCTCGAGCCCGCCACGCAGTCCGAGGGTGATCTGACCGTCGAGCGCGCGCACGAAGGCGACCCGATTCGAGAAGCCGCTCCCGACGAACGCGGCGAGCGAGCGGGCCGCCAGGGCGCCGGGCTCGTCGGTGAGAAAGGCGCCCTTCGAGATCTCGGTCCGCGTCGGCAGCCAGATCCGCGGCAGGTCGCGGCGAGCTCGGAGCGCAAGCGCCGCAATGACACGCCCCCGCGCCGAGACCAGCCAAGACTCCGCCCCTCGTCGCAGCACGGCGACCGGCAACTCCGGGAGGACACGGATCCGGAGCGTGTGCGGGAAGGCCCGGTCGACCACCGAGCTGCGGACGGCCGGCAGGCCGTTGATGCGTTGCTCGACGGCGCCGCCGTTCAATGCGACGAGGCTGCGGCCGTCGAACGAACGAAGCTCCGCACGCACCTTCGCAGCGAGCGCCGGCGACGCACCTTCGACCTTGACCGAGCGCACGGCGAACATGGACGTCTCGCGCGCCAGGGCGTAGAACCCGCCGGCGAGCAACACCAGCACAGCGCCGATCGCGAACGACCGGCCCGAGGGCGCAAACCGCAGCACGTCGAAGCTCCGCCTGCGCGGGAGCTGGAGAACCTTCTCGCCCACGCGGGTGACTTCGCCGCTACGCCCGCGGGTCCTACCTGGAGACCGGGGGCAACTCGACGGCTCCGAGGAACTCGACCTCGTGCTGCAACTCGAGCCCGAACTGCTCCCAGGCGCGTCGCCTGGCCTCGGTCATCAGGGCGATCGCGTCCGCAGAGCGGGCTCCATCGGCGTTCTCGATGAAGTTTGCGTGACGCGGCGAGATCTGAGCCCCGCCGATCTTGTGACCTTTCAGGCCGCAGGCCTCGAGCATCTTCCCCGCGGAAAGCTCGTGGTCAGGGTTCTTGAACACGCTGCCGTACGTCCGCTTGTTCGTCGGCTGCGCGGCCTTCCGCTGCGCCTGTAGCTCGCCAACGATCGCCTTGATCTCGCTCGGCGGGCGAGGAATGAGCCGGAACTCGACGCGCGCCACGACTTGTCCTTGTTCCAGGTCGGAGTGCCGGTAGCTGAGCCCGAGCTCGTCCGACGTCCGCCATCGAGCGCCGTCGCCGTCGACGACGAGCGCGCGCTCGAGAATGCCTGACCAGTCTCCACCGTACGCGCCTGCGTTCATCCAGACGCCGCCGCCCGCGGTGCCTGGAATCGCACACGCGAACTCGAAGCCGCCGAGCCCCGCCGCGCGGGCGCGGTGGAGGGCGACAGCATTCGGCGCTCCGCCGCCCGCTAGGAGCAGCTCTCCCTGCGTGTCGACCTGCGCCAGCTCCCCACCGAGCTTGAGGGCCAGGCCCTCGAAGCCGTCGTCGGCGACGAGTAGGTTGGAGCCCAGGCCGAGCGCCGCCACGAGCAGGCCTTGCTCGCGTGCGAAATCAAGTGCGCTCTGGAGCTCCTCGACCGTCTCGGGTCGCGCAAAGGCCCGCGCGGGGCCTCCCGTGCCGAGGGTCGTGAAGCGTGAAAGACGGACTCCTTCGTCGATCTTCACCTGAGCGTCTCCATGAGGCGTCCCGCAGCGCGATCCACGTCACCGGCCCCGATTGTCACGACACGGTCACCGGCACGGACGAGGCCCGCGAGAAAGCGCACGCCATCCTCGAGCGAGGGCGTCCACCCGACGAGCATCCCCGGCCGCCGCTCAGCGAGAGCGTCGACGACGAGTTTGCCCGTCACTCCCACGATCGGCTCTTCGCGAGCGGGATAGACATCCGTCACCGCGACGACGTCGGCGGCGGCAAGAGCATCCGCCAGCTCGCGCGCGAGATGCCGGGTGCGGGAGTAGAGATGCGGTTGGAAGAGGACGAGCAGGCGTGCGCCTTCTCCGTTCCGCAATGCGTCCAGTGTCGCGGCGATTTCGGCCGGATGGTGGGCGTAGTCGTCGTAGACGCCGACGCCTCCGGCTTCGCCGCGGTGCTCGAGCCGCCGCGCTGCGCCGCGGAACTCTGCGAGCACGCCTGCGGCTTCCTCACGGCTCACTCCCGCGAGCTCGAGCGCTGCGAGCGCGGACGCCGCGTTGCGCCGGTTGTGCTCACCTGCAATCCCCAGTTGTCCGTCATACGGTGCGAGCTCCTCTCCGCGTACGACCGCCGGGACGTTTGCCAGCCAGCGCTCGAAGAGCTCGACGACTTCCGCGCGTGACCCGAACGTCGCGTGATGGTCGAGGTCGACATTCGTCACGACGGCGACGCGTGGCCGCAGCTCGGCGATCGTCCGGTCGGATTCGTCCCCCTCCACGACGAGCCATCCCGCTCCGGTCCCGGCGTTCCCGCCGAGCTGCGGGACGTCGGCGCCGATCAGCCAGGCCGGGTCGTGGCCGAGCCGCTCGAGACAGAAGGCGATCATGCCGCTCGTCGTTGTCTTGCCGTGCGCGCCCGCAACCACGATCGAGTCGCGCAGCGACACGAGCTCGGCGAGCAGCTCCGCGCGTGTCTTGCCCGCGACGCGTCCCGCGAACGCCGTCGAGACGAACGCCTCCCAGCCCTCCGGCGGCAGCGACGGCTCGTCCGAGATCTCGACGTCGATCCCTTCGAGCTGCTCGAGGTAGGGGGTCTGCACCCGGTCCCAGCCGCGCACCTCCGCCCCCCACGCCCGCGCAAGCTGCGCGTAGGCACTCATGCCCGCCCCGCCGATACCGGCGATCCAGAATCTGCGTCCGTCAAGAGGCGAGGGCAATGAGCTCCTCGGCGATCTCGTCCGCGGCATCCGGCCGGGCAAGCCGCGTCATCGCGGCGGACATCTCCGCAAGCCTGCGCGGATCATCGAGCAGCGAGCGAATCAGCTCGGGCGCACGTCCGACCTCCGCCTCATGCACGACCACCGCACCTCCGCCCTGCTCGAAGTAGCGCGCGTTCTTCTCCTGATGGTCGCCGGTGGCGAAGAGACCGGGCACGAGCACCGCAGGCCTGCCCGCCGCGGCCAGCTCCCAGACCGAGCCGCCGGCGCGCGCCAGCGCGAGGTCGCTCGCCCCGAGTGCGGCGCCGAACTCCTCGGTGAAGGCAAAGAGGCGGTAATCCGGCCTGGTTACCCTCGAACTCAGGTCGTCGTAGTCGCGCGTGCCCGCGAGGTGCAGCACCGCGGGTCCCGCCTCGCCGAACGCATCGATCGCAAGCTCGTTCAGCACGCGTGCCCCCAGCGAGCCGCCGAAGACGAGCAGCACCGGCCCGGTTTCGGGAAGGCCGAATAGGCGACGTGCTTCGTCGCGCGGCACAGATCGCGAGCGCGCGGGAATCGGCCTGCCCGTGACGGGGTACTTCGACCCTTCACGGCCCGCGATCGGAAACGCGAGGAACACGCGCCGAGCGAACGGAGCGGCCAGCCTGTTGGCGAAGCCGAGATGGGCATCGGCCTCCATCAGAGCCGTCGGGATCTTCCGGCGGGCCGCTGCATACACCATCGGTCCCGCGACATACCCGCCGCCTCCCAACACGACGTCCGGCTTTCGCGCCTCCAGGATGCGCGCGCAGGCGCGCGGAGCGCGTGCAGCCAGGAGCAGCGCGCGTGCGAGCGCGGGCGACGGCCGGCGTGGCAGGCCGGAGATGCGAAAGGTGTCGAGCTCATAGCCTGCCTCGGGAACGAGGCGAGCTTCGATGCGATCGGGCGATCCGGCAAACGTCACCTCTACGCCTCGCCGCTGAAGTGCTTCAGCGACCGCTAGCGACGGCGCGACGTGTCCCGCTGTCCCGCCGGCTGCGATCAGGCACCGCACGTTTCGCTTCTGCTGCTCCATGTCTGCCGGCGATGTTAAGGAGGATCCCCACTCCCAGGAGCCCGACAACGAGGCTCGAGCCACCGTAGGAGATGAACGGCAGCGGAATCCCGGTCAACGGAGCCAGGCCGAGGACCGCCGCGAGGTTGATCACCGCCTGCCCGCAGATGAGCCCGACGATCCCGGCGGCTAGACGCTTGCCGAACGGATCCGTGCACGCGAGCGCGACACGCAGGCCCGCGTAGGCGAAGGTCGCATAGGCCGCGATCACCGCCGTCACTCCGAGCAGCCCGAGCTCCTCGCCGATCACGGCGAAAATCATGTCGGTGTGCGCCTCGGGCAGATAGTTGATCTTGGCCACGCCGTGGCCGAGTCCGGCGCCGAGGAAGCCGCCTGACCCGAACGAAATCAGAGCCTGCACGGTCTGGAAGCCGGCGCCCTGAGGGTCCTTCCAGGGATCGATGAAGCTGAAGAGCCGGGCGCGCCGATAAGGCTCGAACCAGATCGCGACTAGACCGAGAGCGACGGCGATCCCCGTGCCGGCCGCCAGCGTCGGGACCGGCGTCCCGGAGATCAGCAGCACCGCGAGGAGAACGACCACGAGCGAGATCGCAGTGCCGAGATCCGGCTCGGCGAGGATCAGCACGCAGAAGACCCCGAGCAGCAGCCCGATCGGGCGCCACAGCTCGCGCAACGACCGCGGCGCAGGGCGCTTGCAGAGATAGGCGGATGCCCACACGGCCAGCGCGAGCTTGGCGAGCTCCGAAGGCTGAAACGTCGCAGGCCCGAGGTCGATCCAGCGGCGGGCACCGTTGATGCGCGAACCGATCACGAGCACGGCAAGACATCCGCCGAGTGCGGTCAGCACCAGCGCAGGCGCGAGCAGGCGGAGACGCCGGTAGTCGAATCGCGAGGCAGACATCATCAGCGCAACTCCGATCAGGGCGTACACGCCCTGCTTCTTCAGGTACGACATCGGGTCGGTGCTCGCGAGCGCGGCGGGAGCCGACGTCGAGCTGTAGACCATCACGAGGCCGAAGGCGACGAGGGCCAGTGTCACGAGCACGAGCAGGTGCGATTCCAGCTGCGCCTTTTTCACCACAGCTCCCGGACGAGCCTGCGGAAGGTTTCCCCACGCTCCTCGAAGTCGCGGAACTGGTCGTAGCTCGCGCACGCGGGCGACAGCAGCACGACGTCACCCGGCTCGGCGTCTCCTGTAGCGGCGCCCACGGCTGTTGCGAGGTCGCCCGAGCGGCGGAACGAGCGGCCTGCGCGACCCAACGACGCCGCGAGAGCTTCGGTTGCCTCCCCGATGAGGTCGATCGAACGTACGGAGGCGGGAAGCCCCTCGGCGAGCTCGTCGAACGACTCGCCTTTCAGCGAGCCGCCGAGAATCAAGCGGAGCGGCTGGCCTGAGTACGCCGCGATGCCTCGACGGGCCGCTGCCGTGTTCGTCGCTTTCGAGTCGTTGACGAAGCGAACACCGTCGCGCTCGTCAACGAGCTCCAGCCTGTGCTCGACGCCGGGAAACGTGCGCAGCGCTTCGGCGATCGCGGCCTCTTCGATTCCAGCAGCGCGCGCGGCGGCAGTCGCCGCGGCCGCGTTCTCACGATTGTGGTCACCGGGGATGAGCGGCTCCGCGGGCAGCGGGTCGTCCGCACGAAACTCGACGCGGTCGGCGCCGCCGGGAACAGCTTCAAAGTCGCGCGGGACGACGGCGACGTCCGCCTCGGTCTGGTTCTCGAAGATGCGCAGCTTCGCATCCCTGTACGAGTCGTAGGAACCGTGGCGGTCGAGATGGTCGGGCTCGAGGTTGAGCAGCACGGCAACGCGAGGCCGCAGGCGGTGCACGTCCTCGAGCTGGAAGCTCGAGAGCTCACAGACGATCCAAGCGTCTTTGTCCAGCGCGCCGTCGAAGCTTGTCAGCGGCCGGCCGACGTTCCCGGCGACCGCGACCGGCGTGTCTGCAGCGCGGAACATCGCGCCGAGCAGCTCGCTCGTCGTCGTCTTCCCGTTCGTTCCCGTGATCCCGACGAATGGGTTGCGGAGCAGCCGAAAGCCGAGCTCGACCTCGCTCCAGATCGGAATCCCACGCGTACGCGCGACCGCCGCCAGCGGCGATTCCCCGGGCACGCCCGGGCTCTTGATGAGCAGCTCGACGTCGTCCAGCAGACCTTCCTCCTCAGTCCCGAGGTGGATTTCGACGCCGGCTTCGGCAAGCCTCCCGGTGTCCAGGCCGGCTGCCCGGTCGACACCCACCGTGGGCACGTCGCGACGGGCCAGCGCGAGGGCGGCTGCCTGACCTGAGCGGGCGAGCCCGAGGACGAGCGCCCGGCGTGGAAGCTTCACGGCTTGCGCGCCGCGACTGCCAGCCGGCCCTGTGCGGCCGCAACCGTCACGGCGGCGAATCCGGCTTCGGTGAAGAGTCGCTCGATCTCATCCGCCTCTAAGTTCAACGCGGCACCGGTGGCGTCCTGGTCGCCCGTCGCGACAGCCACCTCCCCACCAGGTCGGAGGACACGAAAGAACTCAGCCGCGGCCTCTGGGTTGGGCACGGAGCTCGCCAAGATCTCGTCGGCGGCCGCATCTGTAAGCGGGAGTACGTCCATCGAACCGACGAGGTAGAAGACGTTCGAGGCCGTGGTCGCTTTCCGCACGCGTTCCAGTGCGTCGACGGACCGATCGACGACGAGCACATCGCCCTCAGGAGCAACTCGCGCCGCGAGGTCAGAGACCGAATCGCCTGCTCCGATCCTGACGACGGTATCTCCGGGCCGCTCGCTCAGCGTCGGAAGAAGGTGAAGTCGCGGTAGAAAAGGGCGAAGCCGATTGCGCACAGGATCGCGGTGACGATCCAGAAGCGCACCATGATCTTGGTCTCGGACCACGCCTTCATCTCGAAGTGGTGGTGGATCGGTGCCATCAGGAAGACGCGCCGGCCGTAGTACTTGAACGCGATGACCTGCACGATCACCGAGAGCGCCTCGATCGCAAAGATCCCGCCGATGAACAACAGCAGGAACACGGTCTGCGTGAAGATCGCCATCGCGGCGAGCGCGCCGCCGATCGCCATCGCCCCGGTGTCGCCCAGGATCACCTCCGCAGGGAAGGCGTTGTACCAGAGGAACCCGATCGTGGCCCCGATCAGCGCGGCGCCGACGATGGCCAGATCGAGGCGGCTGTCGAAGCGCCCGCCGGGATTCCCCGAGCGGATGTAGGTCACGACCGAGATCGCCGTGAACGTGATCAGGGCGATGATTCCCGTTCCCGCCGCCAGGCCGTCGACGCCGTCGGTGAGATTGACGCCGTTTGTGGTTCCCGCGATCACGAGGAACAGCAGCACGTACCAACCCCACGACAGCTCGAGATTCCAGTGCACGACAGGGATGAAGACGTTCGTGGGCAGCTGCTGGTGATCGGCTGCGAAGCCGACGCCGACCGTGATCAGAGCGAGCAGCAGCATCTTCCAGCGTCCGCGCAATCCGAGGGAACGGCGGTGCGTGAGCTTGATGAAGTCGTCGAGGAAGCCGATCGCCCCGCAGCCGAGCGTCACGAAGAGTACGGAGAGCGCCGGGACCTTGTACTTCGAGAAGGCGAGAAACGCACCCGTGGCGACGACGAGGATCAGCAGGCCGCCCATCGTCGGCGTCCCCTGTTTGACCCGGTGGCCTTCCGGTCCCTCTGCACGAATGTGCTGGCCGAATTCGTTCTTTCTCAAGAACGCGATGAACTTGGGACCGACGACGACGGACACGATCATCGCGACCACTGCCGCCGCAAGGACGCGGATCAAATCGTCGCCCGGATCTGAGTGAGTGCGGCTGCCACAGCTTCGAGACCGACGGCCCGTGATGCCTTCACGAGCACCGCGTCACCCGGGCGCACGAGCTCGTCCACCTGACGCAGCGCGTCGTGGACGTTTGCGACCCACCGCCCCGGGACGCCGGCCTCAAGGTACCCGCGCGCCAGCTCACCGACGGCGAGGAGTTCGTCCACGCCCAGCTCTGACGCCGCGGCGCCGACCTCACGGTGGTAATCAGGCCCGGTGCGCCCGAGCTCGGCCATGTCGCCGAGGATCGCCACACGTCGCCTGTCCCCGGCCCGCTCGGCGAGATAGGCGAGGGCCGCGCGCATGGATACCGGGTTGGCGTTGTAGGCATCGTTGATGAGGAGGCCTCCCCCCGGGAGCTCCTGCTCCTCTCCGCGCCAGCGGGCGAAGTCCACGTCGACGGACCCCGGCCGCGGCAGCCCGAGCGCGTCGAGGGCGGCGAGCGCGGTCGCCGCGTTCTGGACCTGATGCTGCGCGGTGAAGTTGAAGCTCACCCCGCCGACGGACGTTCGGCCGTCGACGCGGATCGCCTCGGGCGCTCCCACGCGAATGACCTCGACGTCATCGCGGGAGACCGGGAAGTCCTCGGGCACGATCGCCGTGCCGCCCGCAGGAAGCGCAGCGATCAGCTCACCCTTCGCCCGGGTGACGCCGTCAAGTGAGTCCACGAGCTCCAGGTGGACCGGACCGACGTTCGTCACGACACCGATCTGAGGGCGCGCAATCGCGGCGAGCTCGGCAATCTGACCGAAGCCGCGCATCGCCAACTCGAGCACGCAGACTTCCGTGTCCGCCTCGAGTCGGCAGAGAGTCAACGGCACTCCGATTTCGTTGTTGAAGCTGGCCTCGGCCGCGATCGTCCGCGCGGACGGAGCGGTCAACGCAGCGAGGATGTCCTTCGTCGACGTCTTCCCCATCGAGCCCGTGATCCCCACGATGCGCGCCGAGCTGCGCTCGCGTACGGCTCGCGCGATGCGGGCAAGCGCCGCGAAAGCGTCGTGCGGTACAAGCGCCGCGGCTGCGCCATGCGCGAGCGCGTCGTCCACGAACTCCGAACCGCGGCCGACGGCGACGAAGAGATCTCCGGGGACGATGCGCCGCGAGTCGACCTGCACCCCGGCGAAGCTGTCCGCGCGCGCCTCGACGTCGCCGAGCCCGTCCAGCACGCTCGTGTCGAGCGCGATCACGTCGGCGCCCCCAGGCGGCGCAAGGCCTCGCGTGCCACCTGGCGGTCGTCGAACGGAAGCTTGCGCCCGGCGATCTCCTGGCCCTGTTCGTGGCCCTTGCCCGCGATCACGACGACGTCGCCTGGGCACGCAAGCTCGAGCGCCCGCTCGATCGCGCGGCGCCGGTCGAGCTCCACCTCGAGGTCCAGTCCGCCAACTACCTCGTCGGCGATGGCAGCCGGATCCTCGCTGCGCGGATTGTCCGACGTCACGAGTGAGAGGTCCGCGAGCTCGGCGACGACCTGTCCCATCAGCGGCCGCTTCGCCCGGTCGCGATCGCCGCCCGCCCCGAAGACGCAGATCACGCGGCCTCCGCGTCCGAGCTCACGTGCAGCCTCGAGCGCAGTCTCGAGCGCTCCAGGCGTATGCGCGTAGTCGACGAACACCGTGAACGGTTGTCCCTCGTCCACCCGGTCGAAGCGTCCGGGGACGCGGTCGACGGCCTCGATGCCCTGCTTGATCGCCTTCTCGCCGATCCCGAGTGCGCGCGCGGCGGCGGCCGCTGCAAGCGCGTTTTCGATGTTGAAGCGCCCAGGAAGCTTCAGGTCCAGGTCGCCGAGAGCATCCCCGGGCCGAAAGGTGATCGCGTCGGGGAACTCGGCAGCGAGTCGTTCCCCGTACTCGTCGCCGACGTTGACGACCGCACCGACCGCCTGCGCAAACAGGCGCCGCTTGGATTCGAAGTACTCCTCCATCGTCCCGTGGAAGTCGAGGTGGTCCTGCGTCAGGTTTGTGAAGACGAGCACGGCGAACCGCGTTCCCTCGAGCCGGCCCTTGGCCGACGCCATCGAGGTCGCCTCCATCACGCAAGCGCGATTGCCCTGCTCGAGCATCTCGCAGAAGAGGCGCTGCAAGTCGATCGACTCGGGCGTGTTGAGACCGACCTCACGCACGCCGGTACCCACGCGCCGCTCCACGTTGGTGAGCAATCCGGGCTGCTCACCCGCGGCTGCGAGGATCGACCAGAGCAGATACGCGGTCGTCGTCTTCCCGTTGGTGCCGGTGATAGCCGCGACCGGCAGACGTGCGGTCGGATCGGCGAAGAACTCCACCGCGGCCCGTGGCATGGCTGCACGCACGCTCGGCACGACGAGCTGCGGAGCCTCGAGCTCGAGCCTGCGCTCGACCACGAGCGCTGCTGCTCCTCCCTCGAGAGCCTCGGCGGCGAAGTCGTGTCCGTCCGCCCTCGCGCCCGGGACGCAGAAGAACAGGGAGTCGCGCGCCACCTCCCGCGCGTCGTAGGACAGCTCGCGGATCTCGATGGCACCGTCTCCGACGACGTCGGTCGGAGCGAGCGCTGCAATGAGCCGCTCCAGCTGCATTTCGCCGCCCAAGTCTAGTGCGGGCGTCCTACGGCGTTACGGTTGCACCATGCTGGACCGGCTCCCGCACCTGCTGCTCCGCCTCGAAGGCCTCGCGGTCCTCGTCGCCGCCGTCGTGCTCTATTTCCACGAGGACTTCGGGTGGATCCTCTTCGTGGCGTTGATTCTGGCCCCGGATCTCTCGTTCGCCGGCTATGCCTTCGGGCCGAAGGTGGGGGCAATCGCCTATGACGCCGTGCACACGGCGCTCTTCGCGATCGCGCTCGGCGCCGTGGGCGTCGTTGCCGACTCCAGCGCCACCACGAAGATCGCGCTGATCTGGCTCGCACATATCGGCGCGGACCGGTTGCTCGGCTATGGGCTGAAGTACCCGACGGCCTTCAAGGACACGCACCTCAGCCGCGTCTAATAGGTACACGCGAGAGCGACCGAGCTAATGGCCGGGCGCCGCGTCCGGCGGAACCTCGAGGTACTGCAGGTCGAAGCGCGCAATCTGCTGGAAGGCCGGCGCCGCGACGGTGCCGCCCGAGGTCGCGCCGCGCGGCTCGTCGACCGCGACCAGGATCACGAACCGCGGCCGGGAAGCAGGCACGATCCCGACGAACGACGCGACGTAGCGGCCGGTCGCGTAGCCGCCGTGCGAATCGGGCTTCTGCGCGGTCCCGGTCTTGCCGGCCACCTGGTACCCAGGCATCGCCGCGTATTGCCCGGTTCCCTCGGCCACGACGTCCTTCAGCATCATCATCAGCTGATCCGCGGTCCGCGGAGAGACGAGCCGCCGCTTGTTGAGGGAAGGCCGGCCTCCCCCGGCTACATGGTCGACCAGGTGCGGCCGGGACCAGGTGCCGCGGTTGGCGATCGCCGCGTAAGCGGCCGCCATCTGGACAGGCGTAACGGCAATCCCCTGGCCGATCGGCACGTTTCCGATCGTCGAGCCGGACCACTTGTCCGGCTGCAGGACGATTCCCGGGCTCTCTCCGGGAAAGTCGACGCCTGTCGTTCGACCGAATCCGAACCGGGTGATCCAGGACGACAGTCGAGTGCGACCGAGCATCTCCGCGAGCGTGATCGCGCCGATGTTCGACGAGTGCGCGAGGATCTGCGCCACGGAGTAGTTGACGGTGCCTCGCTCCTCGGCGTCGTGGATGACGCGGTCTGCCACGTGCAGCGAGTACGGCAGTCTGAAGCGCGTCGTCGGCGCAACGATCCGCTCCGAGAGCGCGCCGGCCACCGTCATCAGCTTGAACGTCGAGCCGGGCTCGTACGTATCCGTGACTGTTTTGTTCCGCTGCAAGTCGATCGGCGCGGACGGGAAACGGTTCGCGTCGTAACCCGGCTGCACCGCCATCGCCAGGATCGCGCCGGTGCGCGGGTCGAGGACGATGGCGCTCGCGCTCTTGGCCGCCCACTTGCGCACGGTGTCGCGAAGCACCTCTTCCGCGTTCGCCTGGATGCTGTGGTCCAGCGTGAGGTACAGATCGCGACCCGGGACCTCCGCACGCTCGCCCTGTACGTCGATGACACGGCCGGTCGGATCCTTGACGACCGTTTCCTTGCCGGCGCGGCCCGCGAGCTCCTTTTCGAACTGCAGCTCGAGGCCCGACAGTCCGTTGCCGTCCGTCCCGACGAATCCGAGAACCTGCGCCGCCACCGATCCCTGCGGGTAGGTGCGGTGCTCTTCGGGATAGAAGCCGAACCCTGGGAGCTTCAGGCGCTGTAGCGCAGCGGCCTGCGCCGGGTCAGCCTGGCGCGCGACGTAGACGAAGCCGTGAGAACGGTCCGCGAGGACCGGGAGGATCCGATCTGCGCTCACCCCGAGCGTGCGTTCCACGGCCACCGCGGCGCGCCGCGGATTTGCGATCTGCATCGGGTTGGCGTAGACGGTCGTAGCACGCTCCCCCAATGCGAGCTCGAGGCCGCTCCGGTCGAAGATCGTCCCGCGACCGGCCGGGATGGTCACAGATTCTCGATGCTGCGTCAGTCCAAGGCTCGACAGCGATTCGGCCCGCACGGTCTGCAGCCACGTCGCACGTATGAGCAACCCCGCGAATGTGAGAGCGATCGCCGTGAGAAAGAGCCTGATCCGCCGGTTGACGAGGCGGTTCACAGTTCCTCTAGGGGTGGAGCGTGAAGTACGTCGTCTGGTCAGAGGTGGCCTGAACCCACCCGAGCTGCTTCGCGGCGAGCTTCTGGATCCGCGGAGCGGAGGCGGCACTCGACAGCTGCGAGGAGAGCTGCGCGTTCTGAGCGCGCAGGTCGGCGCGCTCACGGCCGAGGCTGTCGAGCTTCATGTTCAGGCGCAGAACGGCGACGTTGGTCGCGACGACGCCCGCGAGCAACGTCGCCACGATCCCAATCCAAAAGACTCCGCCCGTAACCCGGCGCTCGCGCTTGACCACGCGCGGTCGCGAGCGCGGGACGGCGACTGACTCCTCGGCCCTGGCTGCGGCGGCCCAGGCGGCCACTATTCGACCTTGACTCCTACGCGGAGGCGCCCGGAGGATGACCTCGGATTGGCCGCTGTCTCGGCAGCACTTGGACGAATCGCCTTCCGCGAGGTCGAGCGGAGCTCAGGCGTCTTGCCGCACACACACACCGGGAAGTCGGGCGGGCAATCGCATCCGCGTTCGCGGTCACGCATGAAGCGCTTGACGATCCGGTCCTCGAGCGAGTGGAAGCTGATCACTGCAAGGCGCCCGCCGGGCCGCAGCATCGCGAAAGCGGAGGGCAACGCGGCCTCGAGGGAGCCGAGCTCGTCGTTGACTGCGATGCGCAGCGCCTGGAATACGCGCTTGGCGGGATGTCCCTCGCCGAAGCGGGCCGGCGCCGGAATGGCGGCCTTGATCGTCTCGACGAGATCGCCTGTTCTCTCGAACGGCTGCTCCTTCCTGCGCCGGACGATCGCCTTCGCGATCTGGCGCGCGTACCGTTCCTCGCCGTAGCGCTTGAAGATCGTGGCCAGGTCCCGCTCTGCGGCCTCGTTGACGATTCCGGCCGCGCTCACGTCGGCCAAGGGATCCATGCGCATGTCGAGCGGCGCGTCCGCCGTGTAAGAGAAGCCGCGCTCAGGACGGTCGATCTGCATCGACGAGACTCCGAGGTCGAGCAGAATCGCATCCGCCTCGACACCGTTGGACGCGAGTTGCTCGAGTACGACCGAGAAGTCGCCGCGGAGGAAGCGCATCTGAACCGGCGTTCGCTTCGCGAGCCGGTCGAAGTACACGCGGGCGCCCGGATCGCGATCGATCGCGATCAGCTTTCCCCCGTTCTTCTGGAGGTCGCCGGCCAGCAGCGAGGCGTGTCCGCCGGCGCCGAAGGTGGCATCCACGACCGTGTCCCCGGGCCGGACCGCGAGGAGCTCGCGCACCTCGCCGGCGAGAACGGGGACGTGATCAGTCGCGCTGGTCTGCAAGGCGTTCGGCAACATCCTCCGCACTCCCTTCGACTTCTGCCAGCTCTTTGCGCCAGGCGGCGCGGTCCCAGATCTCGAGCCGGTCGTTGACGCCGGCGATGACGACTTCCTTACCCAGCTTTGCGTGCTCGATCAGCTGGACGGGAATCATCACGCGGCCCTGTTTGTCGAGCTCGGCCTCGGACGCTCCGGAGAAGAAGTGCCTCTGGAGACGCCTGCCCCCCGGGCTGAGCGGATCCAGCGTGGACAGTCGCGAGTCGACGAGTCGATCCCAATCCGCACGACGGAAGGCGTACAGGCAGCCGTCGAGGCCGCGGGTGACGACAACACCGTCAAGGAAGGCTTCACGGAACTTGGCCGGAAGAGTGAGACGGTTTTTGTCATCGAGTGTGTGGTCGTATGCGCCTAGGAGCATCCTGGGGACCGTGGGGAGATTACCACTTCGCCCCACTTTAAACCACCATCCCCCACCTGTCCACCCCGGAAGGGGGATTTTGGGGCCTCTCTAGGGGGTTAGAGCCTCAGCGCCGAGTTGCCCGGCATAGGGCCCGCGGCCGGTCATCACGGCCGCCCCGCAGCGGGCCGCGAGCGCCACGGCGTCTTCGCCCGCATCCCCACGAGCCAGCGCGAAGGTCAGGCCCGCGGCGAACGAGTCGCCGGCTCCATACGTGTCGACGACCTGCCCCGGGAGCGGGGCCGGACGGAACGGGCCCCCCGGCTGCAGCCAGCCGCCGAGCCCGCCGGCGGTCGTGACCGCCAGCTTTGGCGGCGGAACCAGGTCGCCCGGGTGATAGAGCTCGGCCTCGTCCTCCCCGCTCCCGACCAGCGCATCCAGCTCGATGCCCGCCTCCTGGATCGTCGGCAGCGCCCTCGACGTGGCGACGAGCACGCGGGCCATGCGGCAGTGGTGCAGCGCCTCGGCGTCGCCGCTGACGAAGAAGACCCCGTCCATCCCGGCGAGCTCACGCCAGGGGAGCCGGCTGTCCCCGCCGCGAGGCCGGAGCTTCTCGTTCAAGAGTGTGATCGTCCGCTCGCCGGTGTCGTCGACGTAGGTGAAAGCGCGGCGAGTGGCCTCGGTCTCCGGAATCGCCCGGACATCGACGCCGAGGCGACTCAGCTCGGCGCGGGACCGGCGGCCGAGCTCATCCGACCCAAGCGCGGTGAAGAACCAGCAGGAGCCGGCGAGCCGCGCCAGTTGCGCCGCTGCGACGGCCCCGGCTCCCCCGGGCTCTTCCCAGGTCTCGAGCGCGTGCACGATCTGGCCGGAAAGGGGAACGGTCCCCACCCGGACGAACTCAACCCACTCGACGTGACCCACGACAGCGACCCTCATGGTGGGATCCTCACACCTGGGCCCCCTCCTGCGTTTCAAGATGTCGAGGATGACCTTGCCGCCCTTCGAGCGCTTCTACGAGCAACACCGGGAGGAGATCTTCGGATTCCTCGTCCGCCGGCTCGGACGAGACCGCGCCGAGGACGCGTTCCAGGAGACGTTCCTGCGCGCGCTCCGCGCCTATCCCAAGCTTCGTTACGGCGAGCACCTCCGCGCCTGGGCGTACACGATCGCGAGCCGGATCGCCGTGGACGAGCATCGCCGCCCACGCGCCGACGCCGATCTGCCCGAGCTCGAATCGCTCGAGGGCCGCCCCGCTTTCGCGCAGCTCGAGCATCTCGCCGACCAGCTGCCACCGACCGAGCGCGCCGCGGTCGTCCTGCGTTACGGCTACGACCTCGACTACTCCGACATCGGCGCCGCACTCGGATCGAACGCGACCGCCGCCCGCCAGGCGGCATCGGCCGGCATCCGCCGGCTACGACAGAAGGAGCTCCAATGAACGCCGTCTCCCCCGATCTCGATCGCCGCTTCCGCGAGGCTGCGACGGACGAAGGCCTCCTCGACGCCGCTTACGACTTCGTCGACTCGCCTGTCGGCCCGCTGCTCGTGGCCACGAGCCAGCGCGGCGTCTGCCGGATCTCCTATGACGCGGAGCCCGAGCGGGAGCTCGATCGCCTCGCGCGCGACTTCGGCGTCCGGGTCTTGCGTTCGGCGAAGCCGATCGATCCGGCGCGCCGCGAGCTCGCCGAGTACTTCGAGGGAACGCGGCACGAGTTCGACCTACCGCTCGACGTCGCTCTGCTCGCCGACTTCAACCGTCGCGTCCTGCGCGAGCTCGCCCGCGTCCCCTACGGCGAGGTCGTCACCTACGGCGAGCTCGCAGCACGCTCCGCGCGACCGCGTGCGGCTCGCGCCGTCGGGATGGTGATGAACCGCAACCCGCTGCCGATCGTCCTCCCGTGCCACCGAGTGATCGGCGCGAACGGAAAGCTCACCGGCTACGCGGGCGGGTTGGAGCGCAAGGAGGCGCTGCTGAGACTCGAGGGCGCCATCCTGTAGCCCACTCATGCGCGCGGCGATCCTGGATCAGGTCTCGCCGCGGTGGCGGGCCTCGTCCTGGCGGACCCAGAGCGTCACCAGGCGGGCAACCAGCGTGACGAGGAAGATCGAGCCGAGCAGGGCTTCGATGACAGTCAGGGCCTGCGGCAGACCGACCGCTGGAGAGAGATCGCCGAAGCCGAGCGTCGTGAGGGCGACAAAGCTGAAGTAGAGGAACTCGCCTTGCGTGCGGGTGCCCGGCTGCGCGAAGAACGACGAGTCCCTGAAGTCGTGCACGGCCAGGAAGAGAAACGCGAACAGAAGTCCTATGAGAACGTAGGCGCACAGGGCACCGAGGATCGTCTCGGACGTGACCTGCCGGTGGTGCAATACGCGGTTGATGGTGATCGGCAACGTCACGGTCACCAGCAGCGCCACCGGGAGCAGATACGTCAGCCCGATCACCGAGGCCGAGTCGACGAGCAACACGACCGGTGCGAGCGCGACGCAGGCCGCAACGAGGATCCAGTGCCGGCGTGTCACCCGGTGTCCCGACTCCGGGTCGCTGATCGCGACGACGAGCGCGAGCGCGGAGAGAAGCGTGCTCCCGATCGCACCCCAACGGCGATCGTCGACGAGCTCGAGCAGGAAGAAGTTCGCCAGCAGCAGCACCAGGAGGCTGGCGTAGCTGTCGACGAACCGGATGACGTCCTTCCTCGCCGCGCGGCCGAAGCCGCTCTGGAGCCCGCTGCCCACGTAACGGCCGGCTACGGCCAGCGAGGCTCGCGCTGCTCGACGCGCTCGGCCTCGCGCCAGTCGTCGCGCGGCGGCACGAACACGTCGATGACGACGGCGCCCGCGGGGCCGACGTGAACTTCGTGCGGCACGTTGCCCGGGATCGACCAGGTCCCGCCCGGCCCGATGTCGCGGCTCTCGTCCGCGACTCGAAACACGAGCGAGCCGCCGAGGCACATGCCGAGCTGCTCGTTCGCGTGCTGGTGTTCGGGAACGTGGCTGTCGGGATCGAGCTCGATCACGCTCAGCGTGATCCCCTCGCCGTGCAGCACGCGCCCGTGGACCCCGTCCCAGATGCGCTGGAGGTCGAGCGAGGAAAGATCCGCGAGGGCGCTCACGGCTTGACCTTGTCACGGCGGTGCCACCGCATGAAGCCGCACTCGTCGCAGGAGTACGCGATCGCCTGGATTCCGCCCTCCAATGCCTGGAGGGTCGAGACGCCGTCCAGCAGGATCCACTTCGAGCCGCCGCACATCGGGCACTTCCGGGTCTCATCGGTGATCTCCCGCCCCACGGCGGTGAGCCTAGCGGCCGCTCTCACCCCCCGTGGCGCAAGTGCCGATGTTTCCGGGAATGGCCCTGCTGCCGCGGTACTCGGTGTCGATCCTCGTCGTGCTCGCTGCGAGCCTCGCGATCTTCACGGTCCTCACCTTCGCCCGGCCGCAGTACCACCCGCAGTACGAGAGCAAGATGATCGACTTTTCCAAGCAGCGCTACTACGCCGGCGCCACTGTGCGGAAGGCGTTCGCCGCGCAGCAGATCAGGCTGTACGCGTTCGACGGCCCGGCGACAGCCTGGACCGGGTTCAGCAACGAACCCGCAGCGTTTGCGGACGCACTCAACGTCATGGTCGCGCCGCGAGCCGGCAAAGGAAGCTGGGGACCGAGGCTCGAGCCCTATGACGAGCGGTTCGGCAACGTCCTCGTCACGTACGGCGGGCACGACGAAGATCTGTTGCAGGCGGTCAAGGCCGCGGTGGCGTCGCTGCGGTGACGACTCCCCCCCGAGCAGTCTGTAGCCCACGCCCCAGACGTTGAGGATCGTGGCTTGAACCGGCGCTAGTTCGGAATGTTCGTGCCCACTCTGTGCCCAAACCCCAGTCTTACGACTGCGGTTCCGAGCGAACCTCGCGCTCCATCTGCTCCCGCTCGCGTGTGTTTGCATCGTCCTCGCGCTCGTTGGCCCGATCGTCGCGCTCAGCGGCGTCCACCTCGCGAGCGGTTACACGCTTGTCGCGTTCGTCCAGCCGGGCCTCGCGATCATCCAGTTCGCGGTAGCGCATGTTCATTTCGATCTGGCTGAACAACGCCCGCTCAGTCTCGCCACGCGCCTCGCTCGTCATCAGCCGCGCGGCCTCGAACATCATCGAGATCACCTCCTGGTTCGTCGGCGAGTGGGGGTTGTCCAACTCGGCCTCCACGACCAGTTCGGCGCCATTCGACCACAGCGTCTCCACGTGAATCATGACGGACGCCTTCATCGTGTCTCCTCCCTGCGGCACTCCCACGCGCGCTGGTCAGCGAGGTCTGGCGCCGCCTCGTGAGGAGATGATAGCTCCGTCGCGACCCCCTCCTGTGGAGATCCTGGTCATGTGAGTGTTGTGCAACAGCACAGCGGTTGCTTCCGGTCGTCGGATGACGACGACGAAGGCTGAGGCAGTAGATGCTCCCCGCAGATCGATTCGGACCCACCACACCATTCATACGCAACGCGTATCGGCTGGCCACGATCTTTGGCCTATCCGTCCAGCAACCGGTAGCCAACACCCCAAACATTCAGCACGAAGCAAGTCCCCTGCCCAGCGGCGGACAGCTTCCGCCGGAGCCGCGACGCGTGCGAGTCGAGCGTCCTTGTCCGTCCCAGTGACCTGAAGTCCCAGACCTCCCTGAGCAGGTGCTCCTTCGTGAACACCCGCGTCGGATCCGACATCAGCTTCAGCAGCAGCTCGTATTCCTTGCCCGCGAGGGAGACCGGGACGCCGTCGACCGTCGTGCAACGCGTAGCAAGGTCTGCCGTGATCGGCCCGGCCCGGAGCGTCTCGTGCGCCGGCGGTGTCGTCCGCCGCAACACAGCGCGGATCCGCGCCAGCAGCTCCTCGTAGTCGAACGGTTTAGCCAGAAAGTCATCGCAGCCACGGTCGAGCGCCCGCACGCGGTCGACCGTGTCCGATTCGGGCTCCCCGAGGACGATGACCGGGACGTCGCCGTGACGTTCGCGGCACGCGTCCAGGGCCGCCGTGTCTGCGAGCAACACCAGGTCCGGGCGGGCGCCGTCGTCCACGACCTGGAAGCCGTCATTCGTCAGATGGCGCTCGAGAAAGCCCCGCGTCTCGGGCTGGGGCTCGGCGAGCAGCAACGCCGTCGACATCATGTGAGCGAACGTAGCGCCGGCGTGGCCGCGCGACCAGATGTCCTTTCACGCGAGAGCGTGACGAACTATCTACAAACGGCCGCTTCGGACAACGCCCCAGAGGAGCCAGAGCCCGAGCATCCCGGAGAAGGCGAAGCCGATCACGGAGATGACGTTGATGCCGAGCACGTGCGGCCCCGCCTTCGCGAAGATGCCGATCAGGCTCGATCCGATCAGGCCGCCGGCGACGACCATCGCGATCACCAGCCTGTTGAAGACGACGTCCATGCGGTTCATCAGGTCTTCGAGCCCCTTGTGCACGAACCCGATCTCGATCTGGCCGTCCCGGAACTCCTCGAGCACGTCGTGGATCTGGTACGGGAGCTCGAGCGCCATTGCGCCCAAACGCAACGATTCCTTGCGCGCGCGGTTGGCCATCCGCTGTGGCGTGAACCGCTCCATCATCAGGCCGCGTGCGTACGGGCGCGCCACCTCGAAGACGTTGAACTCCGGATAGAGATCCACGCCGACGGAACCAAGAGTCGCGATCGCCTTGTCGAGCAGCAGGAACCGTGTCGGCAGCCGCAGGTTCATCGAGTAGATCAGCTGGAACGCCTCGCGGATCACCTGCAATGGATCGATCTCGGCAAGGCTCGCCCCGTAATACCTGTAGTACATCTCGCGCAACTCGGCGAGAAACTCTTCCTCCCGCTCCTTTGGGTAGCGAACGCCGAGCTCGGCCAGGCGACGTGGCAACGCCTCGATGTTTTCCGCCGCGGCATCGATGAAAATGCGCGTCAGCTTCGAGATGTCGTCGTCCGTGAGTTTCCCGACGGCGCCGAAGTCGACGAGCCCGATCTGGTCGCCGTTCCCCAGCACGAGGACGTTGGCCGGATGTGGATCGCCGTGGAAGAACCCGTGACGAAAGATCATCGTCATCCATGTCTCCGTCATCAGGTACGCGATGTCGCGACGGTCCTCGACCGACCAGTGCTCGGGATCGAGATCGGCAACCTGGATCCCGTCGATCCACTCGAGCGTCAGCACGCGACTGCGCGTGTAGGTCCAGAAGACGCGCGGCACGCGAACGTGCGGATGGCCGGCGAAGTTGCGGTGGAACGTGTCCGCGTTCCGTGCCTCCAGCCTGTAGTCGAGCTCTTGCCGGATCGAACGCGCAAACTCGTCCACGAGCTGGTACGCATCGATGAAGTCGAGCGCGCGCACGCGCTCCTTGGCGATCTTCGCCGCCTGATAGAGCAGGGCCACGTCCGCTTCGATCTGTCGCGGCGCACCTGGGCGCTGCACCTTGACGGCGACCTGCTTGCCGTTCGGAAGCGTCGCGCGGTGGACCTGTCCGATCGAGGCTGCGGCGATTGGCTTCTCATCGAACTCCGCGAAGAGCTGGGCGATCGTGAGACCGAGGTCTTCCTCGATCACCTTCTCGACGTCGGCGATCGGAAACGGGCGAACGTCGTCCTGCAGGCCGCGTAGCTCCGCGATGATGTCGGGAGGAAGCACGTCGGGCCGGGTCGAGAGCAGCTGGCCGAACTTGACGAAGGTCGGGCCGAGCTCGTCGAGCATCTCGCGCAGGTGCTGGCCACGTTGCGAGGGCTGCCCGTCGACCTCGTCCCGCGTCCCCCGACGCGGGAAGAGATCGGTCAGCCGGTGGGTGTCGAACCAGTAGCCAAAGCCGTGCCGGACGGCGACCTGAGCGATCTCCGAAAGACGTCCGAGGTTGCGCGTTGCCGTTTGAGCCATCGCTTCAGTGTGACGGATTACTCACGGCGGGCAAGCGAAACTGGGCGCTGCCAAGTCCACAGGCCCGGGGGAGTCAGCAGTGACTCCACCCGGAGATACGCAAGACCGACCAGCAGCAGGTCGGCGCGTCGCTCCACGCAGAGGTACCGCGGACGCCATTCCGGCGTGAACTTCCGGCTGAACACGAGCAGCCGCTCGAGCTGGAAGAGTCGGTCGCCGACCCGGAGGAAGCTACGCGCAACTGCCTCGAGCCGGTTGCGCGGTATCTCCACAAGCAGATCGGCGAAGACGCAGAAATTGAGCGAGATCTCCTCCGCGTCGCGGTCACGCGCCCAGCCGAGCAGCTCGACGATGAGGTACTCCATCAAGCCGTTGGGTGTATCGCGGGAGCGGCGCATCGCCCCCAACGAGAACCCGCGTCCACTCGGGACGACGTGAAGAAAACCGCCGACCGCGTCGCCCTGCTCCGCGATCGCGAAGAACGTCTCCGGCTCGCTGAACTGATCGTCCATCGCCATCGAAAAGCCGCGCTCGACGTTCGAGCCACGCCAAACAGCGGAGACGCGCTCCAGTTCCTCCCGGAGTGGCGTGTCGACGTCACCCGCAGCAACGACGCGGAACTGGTAGCCCTCGCGCTCCAGCCGCGTGACCGACTGGCGGACCTTGCGAATTGCGCGGCCCTCCAGGGAGAACCCGTCAGGTCGCACGACCGCCTCGTCACCGATCTTGATCGCGCGCAGCCCGAGCGAGCGCGCTGCCGGCAGCGAGTCGCTGCTGACACTCAGGAGCGCGAGCCGCCAACCGCGCGTATGGCAAACGCGCTGAAACTCTGCGAGCAACTGCGGGAGCTCGGTCTTGTCGCCGACGGGATCGCCGCTGACGAGCGCGCAGCCGCCCACGACCTTGTAGGCGATGAAGCTCCTTCGCGTCGGCGAGAAGAAGTAGCTCTTGTCCCGGCGCAGGCTGAAGAAGGCGAGACTGTCGTCGCCGTGCGAGCGCACGAGTGAGCGGACGAGACGCCGCTCGTCGGCGGACTGACGCACCCGCTGCGTGATCGGCCGCAGCCACAGGTGCAGCGCCCGGAAGCCGAGCACGAGGCTGAAGGCGGCAAGGGTGTCTTCGATCTGGTCGCCGCGGAACCCCCTCAGGTCGAGCACGAGGAAGAGCGCGACAGTCGTCGAGAACGCGAGCGCGGTGACGACCAGCGGCCGCACGAGGAGTGGATCGCCCGGAACGTCGAACCGTCGGCGGACCCGGAAGAGCGCCGCGAGCACGAGCAGGCTCAGCGAAGCCTCTTCGAAGTCGAGACCTTTCACGAGATGGGCAATGCTCAACCCGACCACCAGCACGACCGCGAGCTGCCAGGCGCGGCGACGCCTGCGCGCCAGCGAGCGTGACAGCCAGATGAGCGTCAGCCCGAACGTGAGTGCCGCGATGCGCGCGGCGCCGGGAACGCCGGGCGGCAGCACGCCGCGTACGAAGTCCGAGCGGTTGGCGAATTCGGGAGTGAGAGCGGAGGCGATGCCGGTGGCTCCCACCGCCGCGGCGGCCCAACCGAGCACGAGCTCCCCGCGAAGTCGGCGAAGCCCCACGCCGGCAGGGTACCTGGGTGCCCGGTTTTGATGAGAGGCCTGATGCGAAATTCCGCCGGGCCGGATGACGCCCAGACACGGCGTCGAATCAGCACGTTCGCCCCCGGCACGTAGCTCCGCTACGCACCGCG
This sequence comes from Gaiellales bacterium, assembly GCA_038237145.1. Lineage (GTDB taxonomy): Bacteria > Actinomycetota > Thermoleophilia > Gaiellales > Gaiellaceae > 3-1-20CM-4-69-9. The sequence goes on along the minus strand of JBBRZA010000045.1, from coordinate 217 downwards.
AACGACCGCACTGCCCGACTTGGTCTGGAGCGCCCTCCGACGACGGCCGAATTTCACACCAGACCTCAAGCGGAGGGCGGGGGCACGGAACGTGGCCGGGATTCGACGAGACGCAACCTGTGCTCGATCTGGGCGACGCGCAGCTCTAGCTCGTCCCATTCGTCGCGCGTTACGAGACCGAGCTCGCGAAATGCACCGTTGAGTGTCGCGCCGGCCC
>JBBRZA010000044.1:0-25984 GCA_038237145.1 Gaiellales bacterium | reverse complement strand
TTCTGCCACGACCTGGGGCTCGACTACGTCAGTTGCTCGCCCTTCCGCGTGCCGCTTGCACGTCTCGCTGCGGCACAGGCGGCGCTCGCTGCCAGCGGTGCCGCGGCCTACGCGGCCGCTGGCGGCTGATGACGGATTACGCGATCCTGCTCGACGGAGAGCGCGTGACCAGCATTGACTCGGACAGCGCCGTCCGCGTCTGGCTCGCGAAGTACCGCGAGGACCATGCAGACGACGACCCTGCGGCAGCGCACGTCCAGATCCTCGAGCGCGGCGCGTTTGCCTAGCTCACCGGCGGCAAGCTCATCGACCGCGAACGGTTCCTCTAACCGCCTTGCCCACCTGGGATGAGGTTCGCGCGCGGCGTCTTGCGCGCAGTTTCTTGATCACACGAGCAAGCCCCGACCGTCTGCTCGACGTCGTTCACGACCTCGGCGGTGTCCACGCGCAGGTTCAGGCGTCGGCAGAGCTGCAGCTCGCCGTGCGCGTCGATGGGATCACCCAGCAGGACGTCCGCGACGCGCTCTGGGAGCGCCGGGAGCTCGTGAAGGCGTGGACGTTGCGCGGGACCCTCCATCTCCATCCAGCCGCTGAGCTGCCGATGTGGTGCTCGGCTCGACGAGCAGTGTCGCCGGCCGAGCCGCAGGAGCTGGAAGCCTGGGTCGATCCGAAGGGCGAACTGCACCCGGCCCTCGGACATGACGACGTGAAAGAGATGAGCGCCGCGGTGTTGGACGCACTCGACGGCCGCTGCCTGCTGCGCGAGGAACTGGCCGCCCAAGTCGTGCAACGTGTCGGCCCGAAGGCGCAAGGGCGCCTGTTGTCAGGCTTCGCGTTTTTCGGCGGCGCCATCCTCTGCCAAGGGCCGCCGCAGGGAAGCAAGATCACGCTTGCCCGCCCGGATCAGTGGGTTGAGCGTTGGGAAGAGGTGGACGAGCAGGAGAGCCTGCGCGAGGTTTGCCGCCGCTACCTGCGCACGTACGGCCCGGCTACGCCGAAGGATTTCGGAGAGTGGTTCACGTCACGGCAGTTTAAGCCGGCCGACGCGCGAGCCCTGTTCGACTCGATCGCGAGCGAGCTGGAGGTGGTGGACGTCGAAGGACACGACGCCTTCGTCCTCGTCGGTGACACCGACTTCCCGCAGCCGGAAACGAGCGTCCGCCTGCTGGCCGAATACGACGTCTACGTGATGGGCTTCCGCGAGCGCGACCAGCTCGTGCCCGATGAGGCACGTCGCCAGGTTGCGGCCCACGGACGAGGCAAGTACGAAGGGCCTGCGGGCGTTCGCTTCCTGATGATCGACGGGATCGCCGCCGGGCTCTGGGAGCGAAAGAAGCGAGGCAAGCGCATCGAGCTCCACGTCATGCCGAGCCGGAAGCTCACGCGTGCCGAACGTGCGGGGATCGATGGCGAGGCCGAACGCATCGGTGCCTTCCTCGGGCTCGAGCCCGGGCTTACGGTCGAATGACGACGGGCGTTCCGAGCGGAACCGTCCGCATCAGGTAGCGCAGATCCGCATCGCTCGCATGCGGGCAGCCCGCGGACACAGCCCGGCCGAAGTCGCTGGCCGAGAGCGTGCCATGGATCGCGATGCGGTTCCCGCCGGTCCAGCCGGCGGGCAGATTCGGCTGCGTCGCGGAGAGCGAGAGGATGCAGCAACCGTAGGCAGGGTTGTAGGCGCCGCCGTTCAGCTTGTCGGTCACAGCGAAAGTCCCGGTCGGAGTCGGTGAGCCCGCGCGACCGACGCCGATGCTGAAGTGGCGCACCGTAGAGCCGTTGCGCCGCACGGTGAGCGTGCGCGCGGAAAGATCGACGTCCAGCTCCAGACGTGTACGGGTGTAGCGCAATCCGCCTGCCTTCGCGTCGACCCACACGATGCGATTGTTCCCGACGGCTGCGTCCGTGACGGCAAGCCAGCGCCCGTGCCGCGTGGTCACGACGCCGAGTGCGCGCTGCGATCCGAACGGTGTCCGCGAGCCCACGCGCGCAAGCACGGGGCCGAACGGCCGACTTCGTAGCGCGAGGGCGTGGCCGGGGCGGACCTGAGCGATCACGTGCGCGGGTTTGGGCTTTGGAGTCTCGACCTGCACCCATCCCGCGGATGCTGCGGGTGGATCGAGCTCAACGCGTCCCACAGCAGTCGCCGGAGCAAGAGCAGCGGCGCCTGCGCTGACGCAGACGAGTGAAACGAGGGCGAGGAGCGACCGGGCCACACTTTGTGGATCGGCAAGGTCGTGCGGTCATAGTTCCCTCGAACGGGGGTGCCTCGATCGAGGGACGGGGTCGACTAGTTCTTGCGCAGCTCCCGAGCGAACGAACCACCGCCGATGATGCGCTCTGCGTGGTCACGGACGCGGTCCCGCAAGCCCCGATCCGAGGTGACGACCCAGACCGGGGGCTCGAGCTCCTTGGCGAGACGGGCTATCTGGTCGTCGCCGGACTCCGAGTCTTCCCAGACGACCTGCACTTCATGTCCCTGAGGCTTGCCCCAGGCCGTGCTCCGCTCGACGAGCTCCTCAGGAGGCATGTTCGGCCAGAGCGATCGACGCACGTTCTCCCCGTCGACGAGCACGGTTGCCATGCCGGAGTTGTACCTCCGGCTCCTAGATGCTGTAGCTCTTCACCCGCCAGTACGCAACGGCGATCGACGCGACGCCGACGAGCACGATCGTGGCTACGCCGAGTAACCCAGGGCGACCGTAGGCGGCATGTCCGCGTCCGAAGCGAGTCAGGCCGAGCGCGCAGACGATTCCTCCCACCAGACCGCCGATGTGTCCACCCTTCGAGATGCTGCTGATCGAGAATGTGAGCACGAAGTTGATGAGGATCACCCCCAGAGCGCTTCCACCGAAGACGTAATCGCGTTGCCGCTCGAGCACGAGCCCGGCTCCGAGGATCCCGAAGATCGCGCCAGAGGCACCCACCGTGGGCGTCAGGAAACCGTTCGACCAGAGTAGGGCGCCGGCAGATCCCGCGAGCCCGGAGACGAGATAGAGCATGAGGTAGCGGCCCGAGCCGATTCGTTCTTCCAGCAGGGAGCCGAACCAGTAGAGGCCAACCATGTTCATGATCAGGTGGACGGGCCCGTAGTGCAGAAATGCTGCCGTCACCAGTCTCCACCACTCGCCCTGCTCCACCAGAGGACCGAAGAGCACACCGTGCAGGTAGATCGTGCTGCCGGTCCCGTTCACTCCGCCGCCTGTCACCAGTTCTGCGACGTAGACGGCGACGTTGATCGCGACCAGCGCCTTCGTCACCTTCGCGCCCGTGCCCTCGAAGGCCGCGCGCTGGACGCCCCTGGTCACGCGCTGGACGCCTTGCGCCTTCCCCGAGTGCTCGGGGCAGCGGATTCCGACGGGAGCCATGGTCATGCACTCCGTGCAGATAGGTCGTCCGCATTCCGAGCAGGAGAGGCCGGTCACCCGGTCGGGATGGCGGTAACAGGTCTTTTCGACGGCTTCAGCCATGGGCGAAGTAGCGTAGTTGGATGCGCATTCACGTCGCATTCACACCCGTCGAGACGGTTCCTGCTCCGATCGGGGTCGTGGTCGACGTCCTCCGGGCGACGTCGACGATCGCGCAGGCACTCGCGTCCGGTTACAGGCGTGTCCTCTGCTGCGCCGAGATCGAGGAGGCGCTGGCGCTGCGTGCGGAGATCCCCGACTCGCTCGTCGGCGGGGAGCGCAAGGCGGTCCAGGTCGAGGGGTTCGACGTCGGCGCGTCGCCGCGGGAGTTCCTGGAGCCGCGGGCGGAAACGCTGATCCTCTCGACGACGAACGGGACGCGGGCGATTCTGGAGACGGCGCAGCGATGCGAGGAGGTCGTGCTCGGCAGTCTGTTGAACCTCGACGCAGTCGCACACGTGGCGGCGGAACGCGACGCTGTGGTCGTGTGTGCGGGCTTTCAGGGCGCGTTCGCGCTCGACGATGCCTACTGCGCGGGGCGCATCGTGCAGCTCGTGGAGTCCGAGCGAACCGACGCGGCGATCGGGGCAGAGTTGATCGCGCGCGCGTTTTCCAACGCGCTGGACGCGCTGAACGCACGCACGTACGGGCCGCCCGGATTGGAAGAGGACATCGCATTCTGTGCGCGCGAGAACGTGCTCGACGTCGTGCCGCGCCTCGTCGGCATGGTCGGGCCCGCAGCGGAGATCATGACCTCGTGAGACACGCGTTCTTGCTGGTGGCGCTTACGGCTGTGCTCGTCCTGCCGGCGAGAGGTGGGAGCGCTACCACCGGCAAGCCCTGGCTCTGGCAGTGCACGCAGATCCACAACCTCGAAGCGCAGTACCGCTGCTACGTGAGGCTGCTACGCGAGGACATCGACGCATCGGGAGATCCGGCCAAGGAGCTGCCGCGCCTCGATCGCAGGGTGTTCGCTGTCGGCGGTCCGGTCGAAGCGAGCTGTCATGTGTTGATGCACCAGGTGGGAAGGGAGTTCGCACGCGACCATCGCGTGACGCTCAGCAGCCTCCAGCGTTACGTTCCGCGTTCCAACAACCCGAACTGTTCCGCGGGGTTCGGCATGGGCCTGGTGATGTACCTAGGCCCCCAGATTCTGCGCTCGGGAGGAGAGGCGGCCGTGCGTGCGTGCGCGCAGCTGCCGACGAGATATCGCTCCTACACCTGTGTGCACGGGCTCGGTCACGCGTTGCTCCGGGCGTATCACGGTGACATTGGGCAGGCCGTGCGCGCCTGTCGCGCGTTGCAGCACGCATACGCGCCCGACTGCGCGCAGGGTGTTTTCCACGACTACTGGATCTCTCTCCGCGGCGCCGACGGGACGACGAAGCCCCGCGGAGCGATCTCACCTCGCGTGCTGTGCGACGGACGCCTGACGTACGTCAGGCCGTGTTGGTACCGCTACTTCCTCGAGCAGCCGGTTTCGCTGCCGGTGCGGGACGCGGCCGACCTGCGCCGGTCGTGTCGCGGCCTCCATTCGGTCGAGCGGTTCGGCTGCATCAGCGCGGCCGCGGTCACGATCTCCTCGAACCCGTTCGACCAGATCCGGGTCTGTGCGCAGCTGCGCGGGGAGGACGCTGCGGCCTGCCTGCGCGGCGTTCCCGGTCAGGCGCTGGCGGGAAAGCCGGCGGGGCAGCTGCGGTTGATCCGCGAGTGCGGCCGCATCGAGCGCGCCGCGCGACGGGGATGCTACGAGTGGCTGGGGCAAACGCTCGCCGTCGTCACGAACGGTGCGTTCCTCCAAAGAGGGTGCGCGAAGCTAGACGCCGTTGCGCGGGATGCATGTGCCGAGGGCGCGAGGAAGATGAACGACGCCCTAGTAACTTTCTCCTAAGGAAGAGCTCGTAACGGATCCACGGCTGCGCCTCTGACTCGGACCTCGAAGTGCAGGTGGGGACCGGTCGCATCGCCCGACGCGCCGATGAGCCCGACGCGGATTCCTTGTGCGATCCAGACGCCGACGCGCACGTCGATGCGTGACAGGTGCCCGTACATCGAGCGCTCGCCGTGTCCGTGGGCGACGACGACGAGGAACCCCCAGCCGCCGTCCCGCCACCCGGCCCAGGCGACCCGTCCGGACTGCGCGGAGTAGACGGGCGCACCCATCGGCGCTGGGAAGTCGACGCCCGAATGCCAACGGTCGCCGCGGGGCCCGAAACGGTCGCCGAGCACCGGCGCGGTCAACGGCCAGGCAAGCGGTAGCGGAATCGTGGGTGGCGGTGAGGCGAGCGCGGCGAGCGTCGCAGGGCCGGCGACCCCGTCCGTCTTCAGCGCGGACCGGTCCTGGAAGCGGCGCAAGGCCGCGTCGATCCGCGGGCCGAAGATCCCGTCGAAGTTGCCGGATGGGAAGCCGTGCTCGGCGAGCCGGAACTGCAGCGAGGCGACGTCCCAGCCTTTGTTGCCGACCTCGAGCTTGCGGGTGCCGAGCCGATGGCGCGCGAAGCGTCCAAGGGCCTTGCGCGTCTGCGGGCCGACGACGCCGTCGACCGTGATGTGCGCGCTTGTCTGGAGGCGGCGAACCGCCTTCGCGGTACGCGGTCCGGTGAGTCCGTCGATCGGGCCCTGGTAGAGCCCATGCGAGCGCAGGCCGACCTGAAGGGCGGCGACGCCCGCATCGGCCGCCGAGGCGCGGGGGGTGATGGCCGCGGCGGCGAGGATCAGGGGCAGAGCAAGGAGCGCCCTGGCACGCATGGGTTGACCGTTTTCGCCGTGGCTGGCGGGATCCCTTGGCGGTAACCCTCTGGCTCGGCTTGGCCGCCCAGGCGAGGGCGCAGCCGTAGGTCGAGCGCTAGGGCATCAACCTTGGATCGCAAGCCCCCGCCTGGTTGCGGCTGTTCGACGATCCCAGGACCGAAACGAGAGCGGAATGGGCCGAGCGGCTCAATATGCGTTGGTCTACCCCAACGCTCCCGCCTCTCAGAGAAAGGGGCACTTCCCGGAAGTCGTCTGAGTCGTCGTACTCGCTCATGGAGTTCTTCCGCGAGTTCCCCGACGACGACGCCTGCCTCCAGTGGCTTTGGCGCAAGCGGTACTCGCCCGATGGTGAGTTCGCTTACTGCCCTCGCTGCGCTACCGCACGGCGCTTCAAGCGCTACACAGGGGCACGTCAGTCGCGGCGCCACAAACGCCGCAGCACATAAAGCGGCACGATGAAGCGCAGCTTCACCGAACCATTCTCCTACTTCTCGGGCTTGCTGGCCTCCTCTCCGTTCGGTCTGTCGTCGGGCTTGCTGACCTGCTCCAGATTGGCGAAAAACTCATCCCGCGAAGGCGTCGGGACGATCATCCCCTTGCGGGTCTTTTCCTTCGGCCTGTTGGGATCAGCCGGCTGTTCTTGCTTCTCGTCGGTCATGGTGCTGAGGTTAGCGCGTGACTGACATGCTGGACGGAGCGCGTGCCAAAATCGCGCGAGCGTGGGATCACCTGGACACGCTCGACGTTGAAACGACAACCTTCGTCCAGAGCAACCCTGTAACCATCCTCAGCGAGTACGAGCCGAAAACCTGCAAGTTCACGTTTCGCCTCGCGCAGCCCTCCCGCGCTCCCTTCATCAGGTGGGGAGTCATTGTCGGAGACGTGCTCCATGAGGCCAGTTCCGCACTCGACCACGTTGCTTGGCAGCTCGCTCTCAAGAAACGCCCCAACCCTCGCAGACAAACGGCTTTCCCGGTCTGCGTTGCAGAGGGTGATTGGGAGCGTAAGTCGACTCGCGCGATGGTCCAACACATCGCCACCGAGGACCGGGATTGGATCAAGAGCAAACAGCCATACCCGGCTCCTGACGGCGAACGTCCCGAGACCCACGCCCACGCGATGCTCCGCAAGCTTTCCAACATGGATAAGCACCAAGTCCTCCACGCAGCCCTTCTCATGCCGTTGGACATCGACGCCGAACCTGTCATCGGTTCCGACATCGAAAGGCTCAACGATGTCGAATTCTTCATCAATAACCCGATCGAAGAGGCGCAGTATTCGCCTGCGCTTCCATCACCCCGTCCGGGGCCAAGCCCCAGATGCAGATGAATGCAAATCTGGCCCTCTACGTAGGCTTCGTGGGGAGGAGTACGGGTGGATGGATCGAGGCGCGGTCTTCTACACGCTCAGAGCGATCCTGAGAACCGCCAAGCAGACGGTCGAGGAAGCAGCCGCGAGGTTCTGATCGGGGAGCTTGTGTGTGATGGGATAATTACCGGCTTGACAGGCGAACAGGTGTTCGTGTAGAACATACGTTCCCATGATCGCCTGCCTCCTCATCCCCGGCTTCGAGTTGCGGGCGGCCTTGCGAAACCAGCCCGGCCTCGCCCTGCGTCCGGCCGGGCTGTCGCCTGTGGCCGGAACGGAGCCTGTGCTCGGCCCGGTGACCGCAGCTGCGGAGCGGCTTGGCGTCCGCCCTGGCATGCGGCTCGGCGAAGGGTTGGCGACATGTCCGGAGCTCGTCCTGGTCGAACAGGACCCGGCCGCAGCCGAGCAGGCATGGGAGGAGATCCTGCGCGCACTCGAAGACACGGGCTTCGCGGTCGACCCGGCCGGGGTCGGTTGCGTCTACTTCGAGACGCGTGGGGTGGAGAGGTTGTACGGCGGGCTCGAGCCTGCGCTGCGGCGCGCGCTCACCGCCGTCGGTACTGCCTGGGATCCACGTGCGGGCGCAGCGCAGCGCCGGTTCGCAGCTTTGGCCGCAGCGAACGTCGCGCGCCCCGGGCAGATCTTGGTCGTCTCCGACGAGCGGTTGCGGGATTTCCTCGCACCGTTGCCGCTCGAGCTCGTGCCGATGGAGCCGCGCCGCCGCGCGGAGCTGCACGAGCTCGGCGTGAAGCGCGTCGGACAGCTTGCTGGGCTACCAGGTGGCGCCGTGGCCGAACGATTGGGGCCGGACGGCCGGCGCGCCTGGGGCCTGGCGAGAGGCGGCAAGGCAGGGCGCGTTCGCGGCCGTCGCCCGCCGGCGGAGATCGTCGAAGCGTTGGAGTTTCCGGAGGCGGTCGGCAACGAGCTGACGTTGCGCCGTGCCTTCGGCGCGCTCGTCGAGACGCTGATGGCGCGGCCCGAGCGCGGGGATCGGTTCGTGCGCAAGCTCGCGCTGTCGGCGCGGCTCGTCGGGGGCGGGTCGTGGCGGCGCAGCGCGACGCTTCGCGATCCCACCACCGAGCTCGATCGCATCAAGGCCGCGCTCGGACCCAAGCTCTCGGAGCTGCCGGCACCGGTGCTCGAGCTTCGGCTCGAGCTCGTCGAGCTGACCCAGCACGATGGACAGCAGCTCGAGCTCTTACCGACTGCGGGAGGGAAGTTGGACGTTCGGTTACGGGAAGGCCTGCGCCAGGTGCGTGCCAGCACCGGCTCGGGGTCGGTCAACCAGGTCGTGGAGGTCGCGCCATGGTCGCGCATTCCGGAAGCGCGCGCGTTGTTCGTGCCGCGGGACGATTAAACGAGCCTCGCGCGGCGGTCGTCGAGGCTTGTGTAGACGGGACGCCGGTGCGGGTGAATCGTTTACCGGTCGAGCTCATCCGCGAGGAGTGGCGTGTAGTGGATCGGTGGTGGACCGAGGAGCCGGTATCCCGGCGCTACTTCGAGGTCGTCTTGCAGTCAGGGGAGAACGCCGTTGTTTTTCGCGACGAGGAGAAAGCCTGTTGGTTCACACAGCGGGGCGCGTGAGGAGGGATCAGTCGTTGCGAGATGCAGCCAGGATTTCCTGAGCTCTGGCGAGATCCTGTTCTGCGACGACGATTTCCTTCGGGCCACCGCCCGGCAAGCCGTCCATCATCCCGACGCCGAGGTTCGTCGGCCGCAGATCACATGTGAGCCCTTCCGTTCGCAGGAGCGCGCAGAGCATTTCTGCTTCGTATGCGTTCGGGACGACCGTCAGGTGCACGAGCTCAGCCGTAACTCAACTCCTTCTTCGCAGGGACTCATGAAAGTCACGGCTCGGCGCGTGAATGTTGAGCAACCGTGTGCGGTCCGGCCCCGGATTCGAAAACGCGTGCACGACACCGATCGGAGCGGCGACGTACGAGCCGGCGCCGAGACGAAGCCGCTCGCCCTCGATGAGAAACTCGGGCTCGCCTTCGAGCACGTAGAACGAATCGACGTGGTCGTCGTGGGTATGCGGGCCGGGCCCTTCGAAGCCGGGCTCGAGCTCGAACTCGATCAGCGCGAGCTCCTCACGCCCGATCTTGATCGTCGCGATGCGGTTCTTCCTCTCGAGACGTTCGCCTTCCCCCGGACTGAGGAAAATGGCTTCCGATTCGGAGAGGCCACTGCCCGGCGGAGCGTCGAAGCTGTCGAACCCGCCAGGCTCGCCGCGATCCCGAGCCTGGAGATTCGCCGCGAAACCCCCATCCGGCGTGTGGAAGTTCAGGAACCGCGCACGAGAAGTGCTCCTGAACCCATGCACGACCTCACGCGGAGCGCAGACGCACGCGCCCGGAGACAGCATCTTCTCCTCGTCGTCGACCAGGACCGCGACTCCCCCCTCGAGGACGTAGAACGAATCCGCGTGTTCCCGGTGGAAGTGCGAGTCCGCTCCGGGGCGGGCGTCCGGGAAAAGCGACTCGGTGATGCAGAGCTCGTCGAAGTTCGCCTTGATCACGATCCGCCCGCCGAAGAGCGCTTCGCCCTCGCCGGGTCTGTGCACGACTCCTGCCATCGCCGGCGATTATGACGACGGAGCTGCAGCCCGAGTTTCCGCATCGAACCCGGAAGAGAGACAAGCTCTCACCGGGCGCCGCGAAGAGCACCTCCGTCCCGTACGTCGAGCTGCACGCGCATTCCTCGTACTCGTTCCTCGACGGGGTGTCGCAGCCGGAAGAGCTCGCCGTCAGCGCCGCCGAGCTTGGCTATCCCGCACTCGCGCTCACCGACCACGACGGGGTCTACGGCTCGCTCGAGTTCGCGCACGCCGCCAAGCACTTTGGGGTGCGTCCCATCACCGGCGCGGAGCTGACGCTCGCGGACCGTTCGCACGTGACCGTGCTCGTCGAGACGGCGAAGGGGTACGCGAACCTCTGCCGGCTCATCTCCGCAGCGCACGCGCACACACGTCCGGTGGGGAAGGAAACTCAGCCGGCGGCGGATCCTGCACTCGATCAGCGTCTGCTCGAGGAGCTGAACGACGGGCTCGTCTGTCTCTCCGGTTGTGCACGACACGGGGTCGCTGTCCGCAACCCCAATGGTGCAGCACGCCTGGCCCGCGCCTTCGGCGGTGACCGTTTCTTCGTCGAGCTCCAGCGCCCCTACGAGCGTGGCGACGCGCGGCGCAACGCAGGTCTGCGCGATCTCGCCGAGTTGCTCGGCGTCCGGACGATCGTCACCGGCGACGTCCATGCACACCATTTACGGCGGGCACCTCTGCAGGACGTCCTCGTCGCCATCCGTCACCGCAGCGCCCTCGACGGCTGCGAAGCCGAGCGGCGCGGCAATCACGAGTGCGTCCTGCTCTCGCCGGCGGAAATGATGGAGCGTTTCCCGGAGGACCGTGCTGCGGTCACTCGCACCGTCGAGCTGGCCGAGCGGCTGCGCTTCGACCTGACAGAGGAGCTCGGCTACCGCTACCCAGACTTCTCGGACAGCCCCGAGCCGGCCATCGTCCAGCTTGCGCAGGTTTGCAACAGCACCTTCGAGGAGCGCTACCCGGCGGGCCACAAGCTTCGCCGCGAGGCGCGCGTAAGGCTCGAGGAGGAGTTGAAGCTCATCGACGAGCTCGGGCTCGCGGGCTTCTTCCTCCTGCACTGGGACGTGCTCGAGCTCGCGCGCGAATGCGCACTCGAGGTGCGCGGACGCGATTCACCACGCCACGCACTGCCTCCGGGCCGTGGCCGCGGCTCCTCGGTCGGCTCGCTCGTCTGCTACCTCACCGGTCTCTCGCACGTGGATCCGGTTGGCGCCGAGCTTTCGCTCGGACGCTTCCTCAACCGCGAGCTCGACTCGGTTCCAGACATCGACCTCGACTTCCCACGCGACATCCGCGAGAAGCTGATCGTCGCGGTCACTGAACGCTACGGCCGCGAGCACGCAGCGCTCGTCGCCTCGTTCTCGACGTATCGCTCCCGCGGCGCGATCCGCGACGTCGGGAAGGCGCTCGGTCTCCCGTACGCTGAGCTCGAGCGCATCGCGCGAGTGTCGGAAGGCTGGAACGCGAAGCGCGTCGCCGAAGAGCTGCAGTTGCTTCCGGACGCCGACCGCAAGATGATGTCGCCGCGCTGGCGCGCATTCGCCGAGCTCTGCCACGAGATCGCGGGCCTGCCTCGCCATATCTCCCAGCACCCGGGCGGCATGGTCATCTCGTCGCGGCCGCTCGTCGAACTTGTGCCCGTGCAACCGGCAGCGATGGCAGGCCGACAGATGTGCCAGTGGGACAAAGACTCGTGCTCCGACGCCGGCTTTCTCAAGATCGACCTGCTCGGCCTCGGCATGCTCTCGGCCGTCGAGGATTGCGTCGACCAGATCGCGAGACTGCAGGGCAAACCGATCGACCTCTCACGGATCCCGCTCGACGACAAGGCGGTCTACGAGGAGATCCAGCGCGCCGACACGGTGGGTGACTTCCAGATCGAGAGCCGCGCTCAGATGCAGAGCCTGCTGCGTACGCGGCCCGAGAACATCGACGACCTCACCGTCCAGGTCGCGCTCGTGCGTCCGGGACCGATTCAGGGCAAAGCCGTCCATCCGTACATCGATCACCGCCAGCGCCTGCGCGAGGACCCGTCGTTCGTCCCGCCGGTGGATCATCCGCTGCTCGCAGACTGTCTGCGCTCAACGCTCGGGGTCGTCGTGTTCCAGGACCAGGTGCTGGAGGTGGCGATCGCGCTTGCCGGCTTCAGCGTGGGGGAGGCGGAAGGCCTGCGTCGCGCGATGAGCCGCAAGCGCTCGCATGACGCGCTCGAGGCGTATCGCGAGCGCTTCGTCGCAGGTGCGCTGCACAAAGGCGTCGGCGTGAAGACGGCCGACATGATCTACGACAAGCTCGTCGGCTTCTCCGGCTTTGGGTTCCCGAAGTCGCACGCGGCGGCGTTCGGGTTGCTCGCGTACCAATCCGCCTGGCTGCGGCACCACCATCCCGCCGAGTTCCTGTGCTCGCTACTGAACGCGCAACCGATGGGCTTCTATCCTCCCGCGACGCTTGTTCGCGACGGCCAGCGGCGCGGGGTGGAGACACGTCCGCCGGACGTGAACGTCAGTTCCGCCAAGTGCACGGTCGAGGACGGGGCGGTGCGTATCGGCGTCGATTACGTGAACGGCATTGGCGAAGCGGAGGCGAAAGCGGTCGTCGAGGAGCGCGAACGGGAAGGCGCGTTCCAGAGCGTGCGTGACCTGGCGCAGCGCACGCAGCTGTCGGAACACGGGCTCGAGACGCTGATCGTTGCCGGAGCCTGCGACTGCTTCGGAGAAAGTGGAGAGGATCCGTCAAGCGGATCCTTCAGGCGGCAGCTGCTCTGGCAGCTAGGCCTCGTGCCACGCTCGCACAGCGTCCCCGGCTCGGGGGGCGAGGAGAAGCAGCTCGCGCTTCCGCTCGATCCCACCGCGGCGACACCCGAGCTGCCCGAGCCGACCGTCTGGGAACGCATGCTCGCCGATTACCGCACGACGAACCTCTCGGTCGGCGTGCATCCGCTCGAGCTACTGCGCGCACATCTCCCGGCAGGCGTCATCTCCTCGCGAGACCTCGAACGAGCACCGAATCGGGCGCAGGTGGCGATTGCGGGGATGGCTGTCGCACGGCAGCGGCCCGCGACAGCGAACGGTGTCGTCTTCATGCTGATCGAGGACGAGTTCGGGGCGGTCAACCTGATCGTGCCGCCGTCGGTCTACGACAGGCATCGCGCAATCGTGCGTGGCGAGCCGCTCATCCTCGCGCGTGGCCGCTTCGAACGGATCGAGCGCAACCAGAACGTTCTCGTCCGCTCACTGGAAACCCTGGGCTCGCTCGCGCGGCAGGTCTCACAGGAGACCGAGGTGGGCGCCAGCCTGCCCGGCGCCCACCACTTCGGTCACAGGTAGTTCAGTGCCGCGTGCTGCGAATCGCCCAGTCGATGTGGGTGATCCGTTGCGAGCCGTCCGCGAACGTCTCGACGATCGTCGAGTCCGCGATGCGGTCGCTCCGCTCGACGCGCTCGGCTGTGGCGTCCTCGCTCACCGCTAGACCTTTGGCCGCTGCTGCGCCGATTGTCGTCGTTGAGTCGAGATGGCTGTAGATGATCGACAACTCCTGGTAGTCGTGGTCGTTCGGATGTGTGCTTAGCGTGTCCCCCGAACTGGTGTTGGAGTAGTAGTCCATGCACGTGTTGAGGGGTGCCCCGGACGTGCTCTGATGATCGAGGCCAAACGTGTGGCCGACCTCCTGGCACATCACGTGGAGCTTCTCGGTCGAGATGTTGTACGCGGGCGTGTTGAAGTAAGTGTCGTTCATCTTCGAGGCGCCCTGGGTGATGTGGCCGCCCGAGAGCCAGATCTGCGCAAGACCGAGCCACCCGTTGTTCCCGTAGGTGTTGTTACAGACCTCCACTCGCCCGGCAGTGGGCCTACAGTTTTTCCCCTTAGCCTGGCCGGGGACGATGGTCGTGCTCAACGGATTGTTCCATTTCGGATCGACCGACCAGTCGTTTGACGCGGTCGTGAGATCGCTTTTCCACTCGGCGGTCGTGAGATTGTCGCCGAGCTTGATCGTGAACGGCTTCGCAGTGCGAGCCCAGTGGTAGGTGCCCCATGCGTGTGTGGCGCCTGCGCTCGACGCAAAGAACGAAGCCAGACAGGCAAGCACCACCCCTGTCAGCAGGAAACGCTTCAAAATTGCCCCTCCTCGGTTTGACGACTGCGGCTTGGAAAGCCTAAACGGATGTGCGGACGGGTACAAGCTTTCAGTACTGCGCCGCCTCTTCCTCGGGCGTGCGCTGCTCCATCGGGGACTGTCGTTCCTGCCGGTCGAGGTTGAAGGCCGTGTTGACGAGGGCGACATGCGTGAACGCCTGGGGAAAGTTGCCGAGCTGGCGCCGCGCATTCGGGTCCCATTCCTCCGCGAGCAGCCCGACGTCGTTGCGTAGCGCGAGTAGCCGCTCGAAGATCTCCTCCGCCTCGTCGAGCCGGCCCTGCAGCGCGAGGTTGTCGGCGAGCCAGAACGTGCAGGGTAGGAACGCGCCCTCGCCCGGTGGCAGGCCGTCGACGTTTGTCGTGTCCTCGTCGTGGGCGTAGCGGTAGACGAAGCCGTCGCGCACGAGCCCACGCTCGATCGCAGCGACCGTGCCGACCATGCGTGGATCGTCGGCAGGAAGGAAACCGACGAGCGGGATCATCAACAGGCTCGCGTCCAGCCGCTTCGAGCCGTAGAACTGCGTGAAGGAGTTGAGCTCCACGTCGTAACCCTGCTCGCAGGCCTCACGGTGGATTTCGGCGCGGATCGAGCGCCACCGTTCGACGGGGCCGTTACGGCCGAAGCGCTCGACAGCCTGGACGCCGCGGTCGAAAGCGACCCAGGCCATCACCTTGGAGTGCGTGAAGTGACGGCGCGGGCCGCGAACCTCCCAGATTCCTTCGTCGGGCTCCTTCCATGCGTCCTCGAGGTAGCCGAGGAGCCGGCGCTGGAGCGCCCACGCCTCCTTCGACACTTCCAGCTTGTTGACGCGACCCTGATGCAGCACGTCGAGCACCTCTCCGTACACGTCGAGCTGGAACTGCCCGGCGGCTGCGTTGCCCACGCGCACGGGCTTCGAGCCCTCGTAGCCGGGGAGCCAGTCGAGGGTGACCTCGAAGAGCCGCCGTTCGCCCGCCACGCCGTACATGATCTGCAGCGCCGACGGGTCACCGGCCGCTGCGCGAAGCAGCCAGACCCGCCAGGCGCGGGCCTCCTCGAGATAGCCCGCGTTGAGGAAGGCCAGCAAGGTCAGCGTCGCATCGCGCAACCAGCAGTAGCGGTAGTCCCAATTCCGCTCCCCGCCGATCTTCTCCGGCAGCGACGTCGTCGCCGCGGCCACGATTCCGCCGGTGGGGGCATAGGTGAGGCCCTTCAGGACGGCGAGCGACGCTTGCACGTCCTCCTTCCACTTCCCCGCGTAGCGACAGTTGCTGGCCCAGTCCTCCCAGAACTCCACCGTTTCGCTCAGCGCGTGCTCCGCGTCGATCGCCCGCGGTGGCCGCTCGTTCGACGGGTACCAGGTCAGCGTGAAGGGGATGCGTTCGCCTCTTCTCACGGTGAACTCGCCGAGCGTGCGGAGATTCTCGCCGCGATGCTCGACGGGCGTGCGGAAGCAGAGCCCGTCCGGCCCGGCGACCGCGATCCGGCCATCCGCGATCCGCCTCACCCATGGGATCGTGCCGCCGTAGTCGAAGCGGATGACGAGCTCGGAGAACATGTCGACGTGACCGGCCAACCCTTCGACGATGCGCACGATGTCCGGTGCCTTTCCGCGTGGCGGCATGAAGTCGATCACGCGCACGGCGCCCGTGTCCGTTTCCCACTCGGTCTCCAGTACGAGCGTGCGCGGGCGATACCGGCGCTTGCCCTCCCACGCATCCGTTCGCGGTGCGAGGAGCCAGCGTCCGTGCTCCGGCGTGCCGAGCAACGCTGCGAAGCAGGCGCCGGAGTCGAAGCGCGGGAAGCACGCCCAGTCGATCGAGCCGTCAACTCCCACGAGGGCGGCCGTCTGAAGATCCCCGATCAGGCCGTAGTCCTCGATGCGTGCCATCAGCGATCCTCGATCTCGAGGGCGAAGCGCCGGAAGCGCCGGAGGACGGCCTGGTTGAAGGCTTGCTCGTACTCGTCGGCCGCATCCTCTTCGAGCGTCGTTGCGAAGTTGTCACGGAGGTCGGCGAGGATCTCGGTGCCGGTCTCGACGAGGTCGACGTAGTCGCCGTAGCGCTCCTCGGCTTCGTCACGGGGCGCCTTGTTGTATGCCCGCTCGGCCGCAACGCAGTCTTCGATCAGCCCACGCTGTTCACGTTCGAAAATGTCGAGCTGGCGATCGATGAGCTCTGAAAAGCGTACGCGCCTGACCCTCACAGGAGCTCCTTGTAGAGCCGGATGTGTGCGTCGGCCGAGGCGTCCCACGTGAGCGTCTCTCGTGCAAGCCGTGCACCTGCGCGGGCTCGCTCCAGTGCCGCCGAATCCTCGAGCAGCTCACGCGCGGCATGGGCGAGTGCCTCGACGTCACCGGCCGGCACAACGCGTCCCGCGCCGAACCTCTCGATCGGCTCCGCGACTCCGGCGACGTCGTACGCCACGGCCGGCACTCCGGCACCCAGGGCCTGGAGGAGCGCGCCGCTCTGGTCGAGCTCCGGCCGATAGGGAAAGAGTGCGACGGTTGCTTCGCCGAGTGCACGCTCGAGCTCGTGCTGCGAGAGGTAGCCGAGCCGCCACTCAGCCAGGTCACCGGCGTCGGAGCGGTAGCCGTTCACCGATTCGAGTGGGTCGCCGGCAACGAGCAAGCGCGCGCCGGGGATCTGTTTGGTCGCCGCGATCGCATCTCCGAGTCCTTTGTAGGGCCGGATCGTGCCGAGGCTGAGCAGCGTGTGCCCGTCATCGGCACGCTCAGGATCGCTGGGGAAGACGGGATGGGGAATGACGGTCGCGTCGACGCCGAGGTCGACGAGGCTTTCCCGCCCGCGCTGGCTGTGAACCACGACGCGGTCGAAACGGGCGAGGAGGTCTCTCCAGAGCCCCTGCTTCCCCGCCGTCCGCCGTGGCAGCAGATCGTGGGCCGTGAACACGGTGGGTACGCGCGGCCGCAGCAACAGTCGGTCGAGCTCGGGCGCCGCCAGCCACTGCAGATGCAGGACGTCCGGACGTCGAAGCAGCAGCGCCGCGGTGCCAGGAAGGTGCTCCACCACCTTGAGCGGAATGCGCAATCGCGAGCGTCTGAAGAGCCTCGACGAGATGGGGTAGAAGGGCTCGCTGCGCCGGTAGCCGACCGGAGCCGGCGTGTCGCCGAAGCGGAACCGAGACGTGACGAGCTCTACGTCGATCGCGCGGCGGGAGAGCGCCGCGGCAAGCTCGTGGTCGTAGGCCGGCGTGAAGGCGGGCGGGTCCGAGATGACGACTCGCATCGGCAGTACAGTAGAGCGCCTGCTTGTCCGGACCTGGAACCTCTTCCACGGGAACACGCAGCCGCCTGGGCGTAAGGCGTTCCTCGAGGAGATGGTGCGGCTGGCGAGTGCCGACCGCCCCGCTGTGCTCTGCCTGCAGGAACTGCCCGTCTGGGCGCTCGGGCAGCTTGACGACTGGAGCGGAATGCCGGCTGTCGGGGCGGTTGCGCAGCGCCCACATGTCGGCCCGTTCCCCTCGACTCCCGAGGTCGGCCGCGTGCTCACCGAGCTGCACCACGGACTCCTGCGCTCGGCGTTCACCGGACAGGCGAATGCGATCCTGTTCGGCGTTGACTTGCAGATCCGAGAGCATCGGCACTTGATCCTCAACCCTTTCCGCTTTCGGCGGGCCCAGGCACGGCGCCTGGAGCTGGGAGCCGTCGAGCGTCTCGCCTGGAGCAAGGAGCGGCGTGTCTGTCACGCGGTGCGCGTCCAGCGTGGGGACGAGACGCTCCTCGTCGGCAACCTGCACGCGACGGGCCTTGCCGACAAGCGGGTGCCTGATGCCGAACTGCTGCGCGCAGCGGTGTTCGTGGACGGAATGGCCAGGCCGGGCGAGCCTGTTCTTCTCTGCGGTGACTTCAACGTCAGCGCGCGCAACTCGCGGACGCTGGCGGACCTGACCGGGACCGAGTGGGGATTCAGCGGCCCGACGCCGACGGGAATCGATCACATCGTCGTGCGTGGCCTGCACGCATCGCCGCCGCTGCGTTGGCCGGTGGAGCGACGCCTGCATGAAGGGCGCGTGCTCTCCGATCACGCACCGGTCGAACGCGAGGTCACGTGACGTTCGACGAGGCCCGCGCGCTGTTCCCGGTGTTGGAACGGTTCGCGTATCTCAACGCTGGGACGCTAGGCCCGCTGTCGCGTCCTACGCTCGCGGTGATGGAGGAACGCCTTCGGTTCGACCAGGAGCAAGGACGAGGCGGTCACAGGTGGTTCATGAGCGTCCTCGAGCTCCGTGCCCGCGTGCGGGAGCAGCTTGCGGCACTGATCGGCAGCTCTGGAGGCCAAGTGGCACTGACGAGCTCGACGACCGACGGCTGCAACATCGTCCTGTCGGGGTTGGAGCTCGAACCGGACGACGAAGTCGTGACGACGGACTCAGAGCATCCGGGCCTGCTGCTGCCGCTCCACGTCGCCGGTGTGCGCGTTCGGGTTGCGGAGGTGGCGGCGCGGCCGACGGCGGATGCGCTGCAGGCGATCCTGGCGTGCATCACGCCGCGCACGAAGCTGCTTGCGCTGTCACACATTCTCTGGACGACCGGGCAGGTAATGCCGGTGCACGAGCTGAAGCGCGAGAGCGGCTTGCCCGTGCTCGTGGACGGAGCGCAGTCGGTCGGGGCGATTCCGGTCGACGTGGGTGAGCTCGACTACTACACGGTGTCGTGCCAGAAGTGGCTGTGCGGACCGGAGCCGCTCGGCGCACTTTATGTCCGCAACCCGGAACAGCTCGGCGTCGGCATCCCGAGTTACTTCGCCCAGGAATCGCTGGAGCCGGACGGAACATTCGTACCGGCCGAGGGCGCGGCGCGATTCGATTCCGGCTGGCTGGCGACGCCGAGCCTCGCGGGTCTGGAAGCGGCGCTAGCGGGCGCGCCCGAGTGGCGCTTCGATCGTGCCATCGAGATGGCTGAGGTCTGTCGCGGCGCAATACGCGAGCGCTTCGAGCTGGTCGCGGAAGGCGGCGAGAGCACGCTCGTCTCGTTCGTTCCGGTGCGCGAGGCCGCGGCGGAGGCCGTGCGGCTCTACGACGCCGGAGTAATCGTGCGCGATCTACCGGGAACCGGGTGGCTACGCGCTTCGTGCGGCTGGTGGACGAGCGGGGAAGACATCGACCGTCTCGTCGCTGCGCTCGGCGCCTGACGGCACCGAGCGCTAACTGTCGGGCAGCGCCGCGTACAGGTCGATCACGGTCCCGTCCGGATCCTTGAGCTGCGCGTAACGCTGACCCCAGAACGCGTCCCACGGCTCCTTGTGCCCGGACGCGCCGGCGGCCAGCAGATCGCGATAGACCTGGTCGACGTCTTCAGGCGATTCACAGCGAAAGGCCCCACCGGTCGTGTGGCCATCGGATGGCCGCTTCCAGTCGGAGTCGAAGGCTCGCATGACGTCCTCCGTGTCGAGCGCATAGCGCATCCCGCCGGGGAGCGGCGCCTCGACATGCTGCTCGTCCGCCGCACCTGCCGGGAACTCGAGGCCGAGCAGCCGATAGAACGACACCGAGCGCCCCATGTCGCCCACGACGATGCCGAAGACATCGAGCTGCGGGGTCACGACGCCTCTGCCGGCTCGGTGGTTGCAGTCCGCAGGCCGAGCTCGGGCGCGATCGGCTGCAGCGCCTCGACGACGTTGCGGATGTGCTCGTCCAGCTCGAGCCCCAGCCCTTCGGCGCCTGCATATACCTCGTCGCGATGGACTCCCGCCGCGAACGACGGAGTCTTCAGCTTCTTCTTGACGGACTTCGGCTCGAGCCCGTCGATGCCCGTCGGCCGCACGAGCCCGCACGCGTGCACGAAGCCGGACAGCTCGTCGCAGGCGAACAGCGTCTTCTTCAACGGAGTGTCTCGCGGCATCGCGAGATGCTCGGCGTGCGACAGCACCGCCTCGATCACTTCCTCCGGGTAGCCCTCGGCGCGCAGGATCGTCGCCCCGTCCTGCGGATGCTTGTCCAGCGTCGGATGAATCTCATAGTCGAAGTCGTGGAGGAGCGCGACGACGCGCCACAGCTCCTCGTCATCGCCGAAATGCCTGGCGTACCACGCCGTCGACGCCTCGACGGCGAGCGCATGGCGCCGCAGCGCCTCGCTCTGCGTGTACTTCGTGAGCGTCTCCCAGGCCCGTTCGCGTGTCGTTTCCACGGCCTGGGTAGGCTACCGCGATGTCCCAGACCGCCGTGATCGGGCGGGCCGCCGAGAGCTTCGTCATCGAGGGCGGACGGCCGCTCCAAGGACGCATCCGGGCGTCCGGCAATAAGAACGGTGCCTTGCCGATCCTTGCCGCCTGCCTGCTCACCGCCGAGCCGGTCCTCCTGCACAACGTTCCGCGGATTGTCGACGTCGAGACGATGATCGAGCTTCTGAACGACATCGGAGTCGAGGCGGACTGGGTCGGGCCCAACGACGTCCAGGTTCATGCGGCCACGGTCGTGAAGCACGAGCTCGACCAGGAGCTGTGTAGCCGGATGCGGGCATCGTTCCTCCTGGCCGGCCCACTCCTCGCGCGTGTTGGTCGCGTGAGCGCGCCGCCGCCCGGGGGCGACGTGATCGGCCGCCGCCGGCTTGATCCGCACATCCACGCATTCGCGGAGCTCGGCGCGCAGATCGACATCGGCCTCCGCTACGAGATGCGAGGCGGCTCGCTGCGAGGCAGCAACATCTTTCTCGACGAGGCGAGCGTGATGGCGACCGAGAACGCCCTGATGGCGGCCGCGCTTACGCCGGGCGAGACCGTGATCGGCAACGCCGCCTGTGAGCCTCACGTCCAGGACCTCTGTCGCTTCCTCAACTCGCTCGGTGCGGAGATCGAGGGCGTCGAGTCGAACGTCCTCCGCATCAACGGCGTCGGGTCGCTGCGCGGCGGGGAATGGGAGATCGGCCCCGATCACATCGAGGTGGGGAGCTTCATCGGTCTCGCAGCGATCACCGCCGGCGACGTGACGATCGACGGCGTCAAGCGGGCCGACCTGGTGTCGATCCTGCACGGCTTCCAGAAGTTCGGCATTCACATAGAGCTCGGCGAAGACTTCGTTCGCGTGCCGCCGCGCCAGGAGATCATCGTGCAAGACGACCTCGGCGGTCACGTTCCCAAGATCGAAGACGGGCCATGGCCGGCATTTCCTTCCGACCTCACCTCCGTCGCGCTCACGGTTGCAACCCAGGCGCAGGGGACGATCCTCATGTTCGAAAAGATGTTCGAGAACCGTCTGTTCTTCACCGACAAGCTCGTGAGCATGGGAGCGCGCATCATCCTCTGCGATCCGCATCGTGCCGTCGTCACCGGGCCTGCGAGGCTGCGTGGGCAGCGGATGGAAAGCCCCGACATTCGCGCCGGGATGGCGATGCTGCTTGCGAGCCTCTGCGCCGAAGGCTCTTCGACGATCGGCGCCGTGTACCAGATCGACAAGGGCTACGAGCGCATCGACGAACGCCTGCGCGCGCTCGGCGCGCAGATCGATCGCATCGACGGCTAGAGACGCTAGGCCCGGATCGACCGCCAAGAGCGGGTACGCTCCCTCACCATGGCTGCGACCGGACAGGGCCGCGCGAGTGCGCGGGTCAACGTCGCTGGACGCGGCGAAACGAACATCGCCACCGGCGTCCCCGTGCTCGACCACCTGCTGTCGACGCTCGCGATTCATGCGTCCTTCGACCTCGCGTTGGAGGTAGCGCCAGGTGCGCCGGAGGCCGAGATCAGCATTGCCGCCCGCTCGCTGGGCGAGGCGCTAGCTGAGCCGCTTCGCGCCGAAGGAGCCCGTGGCTATGGCTCGGCCGTGGTTCCCGCGGACGAGGCACTGGCACACGTCGCCCTCGAAGCATCGGGCCGGCCGCTGCTCGTCTCGAATGTCGATCTGTCGCAGGCACGTATTGCGGGCCTGGCCGGAGACCTGGCGGCACGCTTCCTCGAAGAGTTCGCGCAGGCCGCGGGCCTGACCCTGCACGTGCGGCTCGTCGAGGGGCGGGACACACAGCACGTGCTCGACGCAATCTTCAAGGCGCTCGGCGTCGCCCTTGCGCAGGCATGTCGACCGCGGAGGAGGGAAGGCGAATGAAAGAAGTCGTACGTACCGAGTCGGCGCCCGCGCCATTTCAGGGCGCGCCGTACTCACAGGCAATCAAGGCGAATGGATTCGTATTCGTGGCTGGACAGGTCGGGATCGAGGCCGACAATCCCCAACCGGTTGGTGATGGCATCCGCGCGCAGACCGAACAAACCCTGATGAATCTCCGTGCGATCCTCGAGGCGGCCGGCAGCGGCATGGACAAGCTCGTCAAAACGACGGTCTTTCTGACCGATCTGGACGACTTCCAGGGGATGAACGAGGTCTACGCAAGGCACGTCGGGGACCATCCACCCGCCCGCTCGACCTTCGAGGTCGCAAAGCTGCCGCCCGGCCTGCTCGTCGAGATCGAGGCAATCGCGCTGCAATAGTGGATCGAACAGTCGAGGATTTCGTGCGAGGGCTGCACCTCGACGCGTACCTCGTCGGTGGCGCGGTGCGCGACGAGCTGCTCGGGCGCGAGTCGAAGGACGCGGACTTCGTTGTGCCGGGAGTGGACTACGAGGGCCTGCACGCGGCACTCGAGCCGCACGGAAAGGTGGAGGAGCTCGAGGTGGCAGGGCGGCGCGTCGGCGCGCGTCTCCATCCGCGAGACCGGAATCTGCGCCTCCTTGCGCCGGCGGGAATCGAGTTCGCGCCTCCCCGTGCCGAGCGCAGCACCGGACCGGGCCGCCACGATTTCGAGATCGTCGCCGACCCGGAGTTGTCGATTGAGGACGACATGGGCCGGCGCGACTTCACCGTGAACGCGATGGCACGGCGGCTGGAGACGGGGGAGATGGTCGATCCGTTCGGGGGTGCCGCGGATCTGAAGAACGGCGTGCTTCGCACGGTGCGGCCACGTAGCTTCGCCGAGGATCCATTGCGTCTCGTGCGGGGCCTGCGTCTCGTTTCGCAGCTCGGGCTGGAGCCGGACGCGGAGACGCTGCAGCAGATGCGCGCAGAAGCCTCGAGCGTGGCGCTGGTCTCGGGCGAGCGCGTGGGGGGTGGGCTCGGCGCCGACGGCATGGGCGAGCTCTCGAAACTGCTGCTCGGAGCGGAGCCGGCCCGGGCGCTGCGGCTTGCCCGGGACACGGGCGTTCTCGTCGCGCTCCTGCCTGAGTTCGAGCAGGCGATCGGTTTCGAGCAGAACAGCGAACGGCAGCACCTGCCGCTCGACGAGCACATCTTCGCGGTCGTGCAAGCTGCGGCGGACGCGGGCGCGCCGCTCGCGGTGCGGCTGGGGGCCCTCTTCCATGACCTCGGCAAGCCGAGGTCAAACGGGAAACATGCGGAACGCGGCGCAAAACTCACGGCCGCGGTGATGCGGCGGCTTCGCTACCCGACGCGACTTCGCACATACGTCACACGGCTCGTAGGCGCGCACGCCTTTTCGCTGGAAGACGTCGACGAGCTCTTGGCCCGTCGCTTCCTCCGCGAGCACGGCGACGAGCTTGCGTTTGACCTGGTCACGCACAAGGAGGCAGATCTCCGTGGCAAGAAGGTCACTCGGGACGAGGTCGAGGCCGCGTCGCGGTTGCGGAGTTTGCTCGAACAAGAACGCGTCCAACCGCACCGGCTCGCGGATCTCGCCGTCGACGGGTCGGATCTGATCGCCCTCGGCTACGGGGAGGGGCCCGAGCTCGGAGCTGCGCTCGACGCATTGCTCGACGCCGTCGTCGACGATCCCGCGCTGAACACCCGTGACCGATTGCTCGACCGCGCCCGCGCACAGCTCCAATGAGCGTCACCCTTACTGCCTGGGAGGCGCCGGGCCCTTATGTGGTTGCCTTCTCGACGCGCGGTGGCGGTGTCAGTGAAGGTTCCTTCGACTCGCTCAACCTCGGCTTCCTGACTCACGACGAGCCCGCAAACGTCCAGGAGAACAGGCGCAGGCTCTGCGAGGCAGTAGGCGCGGACACTGCGAGCCTGGCGATGAACCGGCAGGTGCACGCGGCGACGGTGAACCGCGCCGAGGCCGGCGAGCGCGGCCGCGAAGGCGACGGTCTCTGGACCGACGAGCCCGGCCTCCCGATGCTGAAGGTGACGGCCGACTGCCTGCCGATCGCGCTCGTGCGCCAAAACGGGGAGCAGCCGGCGCTTGCCCTCCTGCACGCAGGACGACTGGGATTGCTCCAGGGCATCGTCGCTGCGGGCGTGGCCACGCTCGGCGGGAAGCTCGCCGCGGTGATCGGCCCCGGAATCGGGCCTTGCTGCTACGAGGTCGGCGAGGACATTGCCGACGTGTATCGCACGCGCTTCGGCGCCGACGCGCTCCGTGGTCGGAATCTCGATCTCTGGACGGTCGCGGAGCGCGTGCTGCGTGCCGCGGGTGTCGAGAGCGTCGAGCGCCTCGACCTGTGTACCGCATGCGACCCCCAGCGCTTCTTCTCGCATCGCCGCGACGGACCGGTCACCGGACGCCAGGGAGTCATCGGTTATGTCGCCTGAGGCGGTACGCGCGAACTACGAGCGAGTCCGTTCCGAGGTCGGTGACCGCGTAACCGTGGTCGCCGCGGCCAAGTACGTCGCTCTCGAAGACATGCGCGTGCTCGTCGATGCAGGCATCGAGGTCGTGGGCGAGAACCGCGCGCAGGAGCTCGACCGAAAGCATGCCGAGTATGGCGACGCGTTCCGCTGGCACTTCATCGGCCATCTCCAGTCGAACAAGACGAAGGTCGTGAATCGCATCTGCGAACTCGTGCACTCGCTCGACTCCGACTCGGCCGCGGGGCGCCTCACCGTCCCGGCCCTCGTTGAAGTGAACCTGGCGGGCGAGTCCTCCAAGTCCGGAATCGTTCCCGAGGACTTGCCGCGCTTCCTCGAGCTCTATGGTGACGTGCGCGGGCTGATGACGATGCCCCCAGAGACGGGTGATCCAGAGGCGTCTCGTCCCTACTTCGTGCGCCTGAGGGAGTTGGCCGAACAGCACGGCCTGCGGGAGCTCTCCATGGGAACCAGCCAGGACTACAGGGTTGCTGCGGAGGAAGGAGCAACTCTCGTCCGCGTAGGCTCGGTCCTGTACGGGGAGTAACATTTCGCGCGAGATGGGCTTTGCAGACGTGTGGAACAAGACCCTCGTGTACTTCGGCATCGCCGAGGAAGAGGACTGGGACGAGGACGCCTACGTCACGGACGAGGACCTGCAGCGCACCTATGCCGACCGGCCCAACGTGCGCCGCCTGGCCCCACGCCGGCGCGAGCGGGAGTTCGAGGACTGGACCGAGCCCGAGCCGGCGGGGGGGAACGACAGGACCGCTGTCCTGCGGCCACGCGTCGCGGCAGTGCCGTCGCCGGCATCCGTGCGCGTCCATCTCGTCGTGCCGCGGAGCTTCAACGACGCACAGCAGATTGCGGACAAGTTCAAGGAATCGATTCCGGTCATCCTGAATCTGCAGAGCTCTGACCAGGACCTTTCGAAACGTCTCATCGACTTCGCCAGCGGTCTGACGTACGCCCTCGACGGGGGCATGCAGCGCGTGGCCGACAAGGTCTTCCTACTGACGCCTCGAAACGTCGAGGTGTCGGCCGAGGAGCGCGCCCGCCTGCTCGAGCGCGGCGGCTTCTTCAACCAGGCCTGAGCAAGGAACACGGGCCCTGACGCCGAACTGGGTGTGATGGCCGACGGTGCCATGCTTGGCTTGCTCTACGACGCTGTCGACAACGTCGCCAGTTTCGTGCAGGTTTTTGTCACCGTCTACTC
>JBBRZA010000043.1:0-26004 GCA_038237145.1 Gaiellales bacterium | reverse complement strand
TCCATGCCTGAGGCCGCGCTCCACGTGGGCAGCGGGAAGGTTCGCGAGCTCTACGCCCTCGACGACGAGCGGTTGCTGCTCGTCGCCAGTGACCGCATCTCGACGTTCGACGTCGTGCTGCCGACCGACATCCCCGACAAAGGTCGCGTTCTCACCGGCCTGTCCGGCTTCTGGTTCGCGCGCACGCGAGAGATCTGCGAGAACCATCTGCTGGCTCTTCGCTCGGACGGACGCTCCACCGAGTGCCGGCGGCTCGAGATGCTCCCGATCGAGTGCGTCGTGCGCGGCTACCTCGCAGGATCCGGCTGGAAGGACTACACGACAACCGGCGCGGTGTGCGGCCACGCTTTGCCTGCTGGGCTGACCGAGTCCGCAGAGCTGCCGGAACCGATCTTCACGCCGGCCACGAAGGCCACGACCGGCCACGACGAGAACATCGACCGCGAGCAGGCTGCCGAGCTGGTCGGCGCCGACAGGCTCGCAGAGGTCGAGCGCGTCTCGATCGCCCTCTACCGTCACGCGACGGAGCACGCGCGACAGCGCGGGATCCTGATCGCCGACACGAAGTTCGAGTTCGGCCTGGACGAGCGGCGGCTCGTCCTCGGCGACGAGGCTCTGACGCCTGATTCCTCGCGTTTCTGGCCCGCCGACGAGTACACACCCGGCGGCTCCCAGCCGTCGTTCGACAAGCAGTTTGTCCGTGATTACTGCGAGACGCTCGGGTGGGAGAAGACGCCGCCGGGCCCGGAGCTTCCCGACGGTGTCGTCACAGGCACACGCGCACGCTACGTGGAGGCGTTCGAGCGGCTGACGGGCATCGCGTTCGGCGACTACGTCGCAGACCCGGAGGTGGTGGTGCGATGAGGGCCGTCGTTCTCGTTCGCCCGAAGGACGGCATCCTCGATCCGCAAGGGCAGGCGGTCGAATCCTCGTTGCGCCAGCTCGGCTTTGCGGTCGGCGAGGCTCGAGTCGGCCGGATAGTCGATCTCGAAGTCGAGTCGAACGACGTGACAGTTGCCCGCGCCGAAGTCGAGCGTATGTGCGAGCAACTGCTCGCGAACCCTCTGATCGAGAGCTACGAGATCGAGCTACGCGGAGACGCCGGGTGACCAGCCCGCAGCCGCGCATCGGCGTGTTGCGCTTCCCGGGGGCCTGCGACGACCGCGACGCGCTCTGGGCGCTTTCCGCACTTGACGCGGAGGCCTTGTTCGTCTGGCATACCGAGACCGAGTTGCCGCACCTCGACGCGGTTCTGCTTCCGGGTGGGTTCTCTTACGGTGACTACCTGCGCTGCGGTGCGATCGCCCGGTTCGCGCCCGCCATGAAGGCGGTCGCCGCCTTTGCCAGCGAAGGCGGGCTCGTCCTCGGAGTCTGCAACGGTTTTCAGATTCTCTGCGAGGCCGGCCTCCTGCCCGGCGTCCTCCGCCGCAACGAGTCGCTCTCGTTCGTTTGCCGCGACGTTCCGCTCGTCGTCGAGCGCACGGATACACCGTTTACCTCACGCTGTGCGGAAGGGGAATGCCTGACGATTCCCGTGAAGCACGGCGAAGGGTGCTGGTTCGCCGATGACGCCCTCTACGAGGAGCTCGAGACGAACCGCCAGGTCGTGCTTCGGTACACAGAGCCGGTCAACGGTTCTCGAAATGACGTTGCGGGCGTCGTCAACGAACGCGGGAACGTGATGGGCCTGATGCCGCATCCGGAGCACGCGGTTGATCCACTCCTCGGCTCTGCGGACGGCGCCTTGATCCTCTCCTCGCTTGTCGAGGCCGCGCGTGACCGTTATCTCGCCAGCGTCTAGCTCTCACCCCCGTAACCGAATGCGTCGGCGAGCTGCGGGTGTTCAGCAAGCGCTGCACGCAATCGCTCGAGATCGCGCAGCCGCAAGGTGACGGGTCCCCGTCGCGCAACGCCGCCCGTCGTGTATGCGAAGCGCACGTAGCGTTCGCCCTTCTCGGTCTCGAGGAGCTGAACCACGGAAGCGAACCGCTTCTCGCCGACGCGCTGCGGCAGCGTCAGCTGCTCGACGGTGTGGGCCGGGCCCCACGGAGTTGCCGTCGCCTTCTTGCGCTTCGTTGTCGTTGTCGCCATGAGGGCAACGTAGCCACCAATCCGTCACACGTGTGCCATGCGTGTGTGTCGGAAGTGTGTCGAACTACGTCAGAACTCGCGCACGACGGCTTCGACGTTGTTGCCGTCGGGATCGAGGAGGAAAGCCGCGTAGTAGCGGCCTGCCTCGTCGGAGCTGTACTGCTCCCGCACTCCCGGAGCGCCGTTGTCGGCGTAACCGTCTTCCACTCCGGCGCGGTGGAAGGCGTCGACCTCGGCGCGCGACCTGGCGACGAACGCGATGTGGATCGGCCCGCCCGGCTCCGCTTTCGAGCTGACGACGAGGTTGGCGTACTGGCCGCCGTGCTCGCCTTCCCAGAGCGGCGGGATGTCGAGTGTCGCGAGGACGGTGCGGTAGAACGTCCGGCTCGCCTCGGCGTCGCGGACGCCAATCTTCACGTGGTCGAAGACGACCCGCGACCAATCCCAGTCGACGGTCACGTCAGGCTGTTCATAGTGGCTGCACTTCGCCGCTTCGGGTGTCCCAGACCACTCCAAGCTGAGGTGCCTCACCCTCCGTACCAGGAGCCGGATTTCGTTCGATGTACGTCATATCGATCCGATGCGAAGGGAAGACGGCCCGCAAACTCACCTTGTCGGAACCGACATTGCGCGTTCCATGGGCCGTGCCGGCAGGCACGATCACGATGTCTCCTGCCCGTACGAGATATGTCTCCTCATCGACCCTCACCTCCGCGGCGCCGGCCTCGTACAGAAGCACCTCGTCGATCTGGTGACGGTGGAGAGGGATCGCGTCGCCAACCCCGATCTCCTCGATGATGACGGCGACGTTAGCGGACTCTGCCGTCACGAGTGTCCAGATCGAGTTGGGCCGCCAATCGGCGGGATCAGTGAGTGGCTGCAGGTCGAAGTCTCGGTGAAGACCCATCGTCACTTCCCGCTGCGGTCGATCAGTTCGATTCGGTAGCCGTCCGGATCGCGGACGAAACAGAGCCGCGAGCCGCCCTCACGCACGCGATACGGCTCCCGTTCGGCCTCGATCCCCTGCTCCTTCAAGCGCGAGAGCGTTTCGTCGAGATCGTCCACGGCGATCGCGATATGCCCGTACGCGTCGCCCATGTCGTACGTGCGTCCGTCATGGTTGAAGGTCAGCTCGAGGACGTTCTCGTTGTCGCCCATGGAGAAGAAGTAGTTGGTCGCCTCGAGCTCGCCGTTGCGGACGATGTCCATGTCCCGGCTGAACTCGAATCCGAGCGCCTCGTAGAAGGCGCGGCTCTTCTCGGGGTCGGTGATGCGCACCATCGTGTGCAGGAAGTCGGCCATGCCGGGATCCTAAGGGCCGGGCGCAAGTCAAACGCGGGAACGCCTCACGTCCCGGTGCGGTAATGGAGGTGAATCACGCCGTTGCCGAAACGGCGCTCGTCCAGCAGTTCGAGCTTCACGCGGACATCGTCGGGGAGGGACTGTTTGCCCCCTCCCACCACGATGGGCGAGAAGAACAGGTGGAACTCGTCGACCAACCCGGCCTTGATCGCCTGGGCGGCGAGGTCCGGACCGCTTACGGTGATGTCACGTCCCGCTGAAGCTTTCAGCTGCCGGACCGCTTCAGGGTCGAACGCTCGCTCGATCCGCGTGGTGGCGGTGGACACCGTCTCCAAGGTCTTGGAGTACACGATCTTTTCGGCCGCCTGCCAGATCGCGGCGTAGTCCTGCATGAAGGGCGACTGGTCGGCGAGGGTGTGCGCGGTTTCCCAGAAGCCCATCACCTCGTACATCCGGCGCCCGTAGAGGTAGGTGCCGACCGGCCTCTCGAGGTCGTTAACGAAGCTGTGCACTTCCTCGTCCGGCGCAGCCCAGTCGAAGTTGCCGTCCTCGTCCGCGACGTAGCCGTCGAGCGACGTGATCGCGGAGTAGATCAGCTTGGCCTGGTGACCCCCACAGGAGCTCCAAGTCAGTCCTCATCGAAGGTCACGATCAGTTTCTGAATCTTGCCGTCGCGCGGAGTGACGTGCATTCGCCCCACGTGCTTGCCCGGCTCCTTCAGCCAGCCGTAGCTGGCGACGACCTCTTCGCCGTTCTCGTCCGCCGCGAAGATGACGACCTCGTCGTCCGGGGGCCGGCTCTTGTAGGCGTCAGCAATCTCGTTACGCCCGTTGAACGGGCCTACCGGGACGCCGTCGAACGCAAGCTCCGCGTACTCAGCGAACCAGTCCCCAAGCGGCTCCCACTCGCCCGTACGCACGCACTCGTTGTGGATCATGACGTAGTCGTGGAGGAGCGCGATCGCGTAGGGCACGTCCAGATCCTCTCGGATCAGCGCATAGAGAACACCGTCCGCCCATTCGCCGTGACGCCAGTACGCCTGTCGCCGCACGCCTTCGCGTGCGAACCCGGCGCGCTCTGTATGGCGTTGCGCCCGCTCGTTGAAGCCGTAGATCTCCAACTGGAGCCGGTGGTAGCCGAGATCGACGACGAGGTGCCGCTGAAACAGGCGCGCCGCCTCATCGGCCACGCCCTGCCCTCGGTGGTCGGGATGGATGGCCAGACGCTCGAGGTTGGCGATCCGCGAACGGCGGTTCTCGACCTCGAATCCCATCACGCCTGCACGCGCGCCGTCGACCTCGATCACGAATCGGCCGTACGACGTGGGATCTCCCTGCGACCGTTCGATCTCGGCCACGACCGCCTTGCGGTCCCGAGCCGCCCGCCCGCCGAGGAACGGCTGCACGTCTTCGTGATTGACAAGCTCGACGAGGAAGTCGAGATCGTCGCTGTGCGCGCGCCGTATCGAGATCACGAGGTCTCGCCCACGGGCGCGGCACGCGTGAGGCGCACCAGACCTGAACCGAGCGCGACGCCGAGGAGGATCAGCACCATCCCACCGAGGGCTTGGGCCGTCAGCCGCTCGCCGAGGAGCGCCACCCCGTAGAAGAGCGCAATCGGCGGCAAGAGGAACGTGACGAGGCTCGTGCGTGACGATCCATAGAGCCGGAGGAGGCGGAAGAGGAGGAGCTGCGCGATCCCGGTTCCTGCGATCCCAAGCGCGGCGGCGGAGGCGACGGGCTTCCAGCCCGGTGCGTGCGAGGGCAGTTGCAGGAGAGCGAAGGGCAGGGTCACCAACGCGCCGGCGACGATCGTCGCGGCTGCCAGCACGGGCCCCGTGCGGTGCGCAGTCTGCTTCTGACCGTAGATCCCTCCCACTGCGTAGGCAAAGGACGCGAGCACAACCGCGAGTGTGCCCGCGACGGCCCACCAGCCACCGCTCGGATGAACGCCGGCAAGGATGCCGATGCCCACGATCCCGATCAGCAGCCCCGCCAGCCGTTCCCGGCCGACCCGCTCCTCGGGTGCGAAACGCATCACGAGCACGAAGTTGAAAAGCGGCACGGATGCGTTCGCGATCGCTGCGACGCCCGAGTCGACGTGCTTTTCGCCCCACGCGATCAGCGCGAAGGGCACGGCGGCATTGACGGTGCCGAGCACGAGTCCGGGCACTGCCGCGTCCCGCAGATCTCGGAGCGCCCCGCGCACGCCGCTGCGCATGAGCAGGAAGCCGATTAGAACCGGAGCGGCGAACAGCAGCCGCAGCTCGACGAATGCCGCCGGCTCGAAGTCCCGGACGCCGACCTTGATGAAGAGATACGAGGCGCCCCAGACCCCGGAGAGCAGCAGAAGCAGGGTCACGTACCCGCGCATCGGGTTCAGGCTATCCGTGCACATCCAACCGTCCAGAAAGGCTCGTCGTCCTCGCTCGCTAGACTCCTGCCCTTGACGCAGGTCGCGCCGGAACAGCCGCTCCACCGTGCGCTGGGGTTGACCGACGAGGAGCTCGACCGAATCCGCGAGCTGCTCGCCCGCGAGCCGAACGACTTCGAGCTCGCCGTCTTCTCGCTGCTCTGGTCGGAGCACTGCGGCTACAAGCACTCAGCCCTCCTGCTGAAGCGGCTTCCTTCCGAGGGGGAACGCGTTTTGCAGGGTCCCGGCGAGAACGCCGGCGTGATCGACCTCGGCGACGGCGAGGCCGTCGCGTTCAAGGTCGAGTCGCACAACCATCCTTCCGCGGTCGAGCCGTTCCAGGGGTCCGCGACCGGCGTCGGCGGGATCCTCCGCGACATCGTGGCGATGGGCGCGCGGCCGATCGCGCTACTCGACGGCCTGCGCTTTGCCGAGCCCGACCACAACTTCAGTCGTGCAGTGGCCGGGATCGGGCACTACGGGAACTCGGTCGGCGTCGCCACCGTGGGCGGCGAGGCAGTCTTCGACGAGGCGTACCGTGGCAACTGCCTCGTCAACGCCATGTGCGTCGGCTTGCTGCCGGCGGATCGGGTCACACGCGCACGCGCGACGGCGATCGGTGCGCACGTCGTCCTCTACGGCGCCACGACCGGCCGCGACGGGATCGGCGGCGCGTCCGTGCTCGCAAGCGCGGAGCTGGGCGAGGACGATCCGGACAAGCGCCCGACCGTGCAGATGGGCGACCCCTTCACGGGCAAGAAGCTGATCGAAGCGTCGCTCGAACTCGTCGAAGGTGGCCTCGTCGAGTCGCTGCAAGACTGCGGCGCTGCCGGGCTCGCATCGTCACTCGCGGAGATGGCACGCGACGGCGCCGGCATCGACGTCCACCTCGACCGCGTACCCCTCAGGGAGACCGGGATGGAGCCGTGGGAGATCATGATCTCCGAGTCGCAGGAGCGCATGGTCGCGGTCGTACGGCCACAGATGCTCGAAGCCGTGCAGCGCGTGTGCGCGAAGTGGGAGCTCGCTTGCACCCCGATCGGGGACGTCAGCGACACGGGAGAGCTGCGCGCCTTCTACGACGACGAGCTCGTCGGATCCATTCCGGCAGCGCTCCTCACCGATGAATGCCCGCGCTACGAGGTCGAGACTCAACCCCACGCATCGGAGTACGTCGAGCCTTCGGCCCACAACAGTTCGCCGAAGGCATGGATCTACGAGCAGTACGACCAGCTCGTCGGCTCGCGCACCGTGCGGCGTCCCGGGCTCGACGCCGCGGTGCTGCGGTTGCGCCCGTCGCTGCGCGGGCTCGCGGTTTCCCTCCAGGGAGCACCGCCCGGCGAACGCGATCCATTCCGAGCCGGCGTGCTCGCGGTGCTGGGTGCTGCCCGCAATGTCGCGTGCGCCGGAGGTGAGCCGCTCGCGCTCACCGATTGCCTCAACTTCGGCAATCCGGAGAAACCGGCGATCGGCTGGGAGCTCGAGCAGGCGATCGAAGGCATCGCTCAGACCGCCGACGCTCTCGGCATTCCTGTCGTCTCGGGCAACGTCTCGCTCTACAACGACACCGACGGGCGGTCGATCCCACCCACGCCGGTGGTGGGCTGCGTCGGGCTCGTTTCAGACGTCCGCTTCCTTCCCGGGGCCTGGCGGAGCGGCGACATCGTCCTCGTCGCGACCGCAGCCGGCGAGCTCGACCTGGCAGCGGAGGCGGCACTCGTCCGCTTCGTCTGGAAGGCTGCCCCTGTGCTGACGCTCGCGCACGACGTGTCGGACGGCGGCCTTGCGGAGGCGCTGCGCGAAGCCGAGCAGTATTCGGGGCTCGGCACAGACGTGGAGCTTCCGGAGCCGGCAGGCGGCGGCCAGATCGTGCTCGCCTGCGCCCCGGACGACGTAGAGCGGCTCGGCGCCAAGGGCCTGCAGCGCATCGGCATGGTGCGCTGACATGTGCGGCCTCTTCGGAGTCAGGTCGCCCGAGCGCGACGTCGCACGCCTGACCTACTTCGGCCTGTTCGCACTCCAGCACCGCGGCCAGGAGTCGGCCGGGATTGCGGTCTCCGACGAAGGTCGGCTCACAGCCCTACGGGACATGGGGCTCGTCACGCAGGTCTTCGACGAGCAGAAGCTGCGCGGACTGCACGGCAACCTTGCGATCGGCCACACGCGCTATTCGACCACGGGATCGTCGCAGTGGTGGAACGCGCAGCCACTGGTGCAGCACGGGAGCGCACGTACGATCGCGCTCGGTCACAACGGCAACCTCACGAACGCTGCCGAGCTCCGAGAGGAGCTCGGCGAACTGGGCCACCGTCCCGCCACGACTGCGGACACCGAGGTGATCGCCGCGTTGATCGCAAACGATCCTGCTCCGCTCGCCGACGCAGTTGCGAACACCATGCGCAAGCTTGACGGCGCATTTTCGGTCGTCGCGCTCTCCGAGGGCAAGCTGATCGCCTTCCGCGACCCGCGCGGGATGCGGCCGCTCTGCCTGGGGCGGCTCGACCGCGACTGGGTGATCGCTTCAGAAACCTGCGCGCTCGACCTCGTCGGCGCCGAGTTCGAGCGGGAAGTGCGTCCAGGCGAGCTGATGGTGATCGACGAACGGGTCGAGGCGCACCAGGTCGTGCCGCAGGACAAGGGCGGCGCGCTCTGCATCTTCGAATTTTTCTATCTCGCGCGGCCCGACTCGCGGCTTCTGGGCGTCGAGGTCCACGCTGCCCGCGTGCGCATGGGCGAGCGCCTCGCCGAGGAGTCACCGGTCGACGCGGACCTGGTCATGCCCATCCCGGACTCCGGGACGCCCGCGGCGATCGGGTTCTCTCGCGCGACGAACATTCCGTTCAGCGAGGGCCTGATCAAGAACCGCTACGTCGGCCGCACGTTCATCCAGCCCGATCAGGGCCTGCGCGAGCAGGGAGTCAGGCTGAAATTCAACCCGCTTGCCGAGGTGGCCGGCAAGCGCGTCGTCGTCGTGGACGACTCGATCGTCCGCGGCAACACGACGGGGCAGATCGTTCAGATGCTCTTCGACGCAGGCGCGGCCGAGGTGCACGTCCGGATCTCGTCCCCGCCGGTGATCTCGCAGTGCTACTACGGAATCGACTTCGCCGACCCGGACGAACTGATCGCCGCAGGGAAGACGGTCGAAGAGGTCCGCGAGCACATCGGCGCGACTTCCCTCGCCTACATCTCGCTCGAAGGATTGCAGGCATCGACGCGGCGCCCGGAATCGCAGTTCTGCCGCGCCTGCCTCACGCGGGACTACCCGACGGCAATCCCGCGCGAGGCGGCGAAGCTGCAGTTCGAGCCGGTGTAGCTAGCGCTCGAGCACGCGGCTCGCCTTTGCGATGCCGCGCGACAACACGTAGGCGACGGTGAAGAACGTGAACGCCGTCACGAATCCCGGCGCATCGACGCTGTCATTGGCAAGCGTGATGATTCCGACGAAGATCGTCGCGAGGATGTACACGACGAGCTCTGCATTCCCCGGCGTGGGCATGAGCGCGGCTAGGTTGAGGTTGACATTGGGACCCGAGCTCCCGTAGCCGCCTCCCGGCTGCTGTGGGGTCGTGGGCTGCTCTGGAGGAGTCGTCGACATCTAGCTCCCTTCCCTCAGGCCGCAACGAGGCCTGGAACGTGGGCGATCTCGAGCTTCAGACCGTCAGGATCGTAAAAGAATGTCGCGTAGTACCCGGGCTGGTACGTGTACTCCTGCGGTTCGCTCTCGAATTCGACGTCCTGGGTCCGCACCCAGGCGGCCCGGTCGTCGACCTGCGCCCGCGATCCCGCTTCGAACGCAAGATGGTGCAGCCCGACGCGGTAGCGATCGTAAACGCCGCCGGTTTCCGTCGTCGCTTCACGCAGGCCGACCGACGTGCCCGGGCCGGACAGGTACCAGATCGTCTCGCCGCGCTCGCCCTCGACCTCGACCTCGCTGACGCTGTAGTAGCCGAGCGGGCCGAGCAGCTCCGTGTAGAAGGGCAGGCTGCGCCCGATCGCCCAAACGACGAGGTCGACGTGATGGACGCCGGTGGAGCGCACGAGGAGCGCTCTCTCGTTTCAGCGCCGCGGGCCCAGTTCCTTGGCACGCCCGTACCGCACCGCGCGACGCACCGTCCTCGGGTCGAGGCCGCGCTCGAGCAGCCGCTGCCTGAGCTCGCCCTCACCCGCCATCCGCAAAAAGAGCCAGGCGAGCGCGACGAGGGTGACGATCGAGCCTTCGATCATCATCACGGCGCCGGCAAAACCTTGGTCCTGGAGGGGCGACAGCCCCCAGAGTCGCTCGCGGTGCTCGTACACGGCGTAGAACGGCGCGCCTGCCCAGAAGAAGATGTTCCCGAGCACCGTTTCGACGGCGCGCACGACTGCGATGTAGCCGATCTTCGCGCCCGTCCCGAACCACTCCGGCGCCGGAAGCGTCTCCAGGACGGGCAGCCACATGATTGCCCCGGCCGTGAAGAAGCAGAGGTGCTCGAGCGCATGCACGGAGTCGTGGCGCACGGCTGCGTCGTAGAGGTACGGGAGATGCCAGACGTAGAGGTTCACCGCCCACAGCGGCAAAGCGATCAATGGATTGGCGAGGAAACGCAGACGGTGCAGAAAGGCGAGCGCCGGCCGCAGGATCGGCCCGGTCAGGCCCGCGAGGAGCGCGAGCGGCGCGAGATCCCCCAGCAGGACGTGCTGGAGCATGTGGAAGCTGAAGAGCTGCTCGCCGAGCGCATGCACCGGGCTCACGAGCGCGACCAGGAGAATCGCGATCCCGGTCGCGAACAGCGCGATCCGCCAGCCGGGCACGGCGGTCCCCCGGGCCCGTAGCGTCCGCACCCGGCGCGCGTACAGCATTGCAAACAGGACGCTCGGCACGACCTGGAGCGGGTCGAAAGTCCAGCTGGTGTCGACGGGCAGATGGGCCAGCACGGCTCTAGTCTGCCTTCGTGCAGCTGTTCCATTACCACCTGGTGACGAGCAAGGTGCGCGAGGTCGAGGCGCGCTACGTCGGCAAGCTCGGCTTCGACCTGGTCGCCAGGCATGGCCGGATCGAGGAAGACGCGACCTCGTTCGAGTCAGGCAACGGCTGGGACGAGCTCGACCGGATGGGCTTCAAGCTACGCCTGTCTGAGCTGGAGCGCGGTGCGGTGAACATCGTCGTGCAACCGGGCCAGTGGGAGCTGCCGAGAATCGATCACCTCGGCTTCGCGCTCGACGAGGATGACTTCATCGCGACGCTCGCACGCGCCGAGTTGCGTGAGCTGCGCGTACAGGAGCACGGCGGCAGGCGGACCTTCGTGACGACGAGGGCGGGCTACCGCCTCGAGCTGCATCCACCGCGCGAGTGGCTCGACGATTTCCTCGCCGCCGGTTCGGATCTCAAGCTCGCGGAGCTGCAGTTGCGCGCGGACGACCCCGAGTTGAAGGCCGCGGCGCTCGGCGAGCTGCTCGAGGCGCCGTACACGAAGGACACGGTCACCATCGGCGACACGCTCGTGCGCTTCCTTCCCGATGGTCCGCAAGGCCGCCCACAGCTACACGCAGAGCTGTTCGTCTAAGCCGTAGCCGCACGAACACTGTCCAAAAGAGCGAATTGACGGGAGGCTTCGCTCGCCGGATGCTTGCGCGAGTTTGGAAACCTCGACAAGGACGGTGAAAGTGCGACTGAGACTCCAACGACGGTGGGCGGTCGCGGCGGCGATAGTCGTGTTGCTCGCCCTGACCTTCGCGGCCACTGCAGGCGCTGCGTACCAGATCTACTGGTGGCAGCAAAACATGGCCCCGAACGCTATGGGCTACGACCGCTTGACAGCTCACAACCACATCTACAACGAGCTCTACTTCGGCCCGAACGCAGGCTGGAGAAGCGAAGTGTGGGAAGTCACACCGGCCGGTTACCGCCACTTTGATAAATGGTGCGTCGGCAACTGCTTCAACGCGCATCCGGGCTACTACTACACCTACTCGTACTGCTCGAACCGCGACGGCGGGACGCACTTCGTCTACCACTGCAAGGACCAGTGGTAGCCGTGAGGAAGCGACAGCTTCAAGTCGGAGTGGCCGCACTGGTGGCAGCGGCGGCCGCAGGCTTGCTCACGCAGCACGGCCTGGGCGGCAGCGACAAAGTGCAGATCGGCAACGGCTCGGTGTCGGCGCTTGCCCAAGCGGCCCGCGCTGCGGACACGTTGCCTCAGAGCGTCCTCGACTATCCCTTCGCCGACCGGAACTTCGCGTCTCCGAACGGTGGCGGCTCGCGGTTGCTTCAACAACAGGGCTCCCTGAAGCTCTATGCCGTGCCCGGCAAGGGAGGGATGCTTTGCCTCGTCGAAGTGGACACGGTGGCCGACACGGCAGGCGGGGCCTGCGCGGACCGCGGCATCCTCCGCACAGGCAGCATCTATATGGCCGACCGGCAGGAGGACGGGTCGCGGTTGGTGGTGGGGCTCGTCGGGGACGGTCACACCTATGCGGAAGCCGGCGGTCGCCGGACGACCGTCGAGAACAACGCCTTCGTGCTGAACCACGTGGAAGGCGGGGACCTCACAGTCGGATCCCCCACTGCGAGTCAGCACATCGACATCGGAGGCTGACGCCGGTCGCGGCTCTAGACTTGGCCCCCTGACGAGCAAGCCGAAGACGTATCAGGGGGCCGGCGTCTCGCTCGCCACCGCCGAGTCGATCGTCGAGCGCCTGCGGGCGGCAGTCGAATCGACCGGCGCGGAGCAATTCGGCGGCTTTGCCGGGCTCTATCCCCTGGACGGCAACTTGTTCCTCGCAGCCTCGATGGACAGCGTCGGCTCGAAACTGATGCTCGCGCGGCGTGCCGGCCGACTCCGCTGGGCAGGGATGGACCTCGCGGCGCACTGCATCAACGACGTCCTCTGCACCGGCGCCCAGCCTTTATTTCTGCTCGACTACGTCGCCGCCGGCAGCATCGACGAGGCGCAGGTTGTAGAGCTGGTCGAGGGCGCCGCCGAGGTCTGCCGGGCCGCCGGCTGCGTCCTCCTCGGCGGCGAGACGGCCGAGCTGCCGGGCATCTACCGGGAGTCTGAGCTCGACTTCGCCGGAACCTGCGTCGGGCTCGTCGAACGTGATCGCGTGATCGACGGGTCACGCTGCGAGGCAGGCGACACCGTGATCGGCTTCGCGTCGAGCGGGCTACACACGAATGGCTTCTCGCTCGTGCGCACACTCGTCGGTGACGGTGATTTCGACGCCGACCTGCTGCTCGCGCCGCACACGCTCTACCTCGAGGAGGTCCGCAGGCTGCAAGCTCACGCAGACGTGCGCGCGCTCGCGCACGTGACCGGCGGCGGCATCATGGGAAACCTGTCCCGCGTCCTGCCGGACGGGCTCGAGGTTCGGATCGACTGGGACGCTTGGGAGCGCCCAGGCGTCTTCGCGTGGCTCGCCGAGCAAGGAGTCGAAGAAGACGAGCTCCGCCGCGTCTTCAACCTCGGCATCGGCATGTGCGCCGTCGTGCCGGACCCGCCCGCGGATGCGATCGTGATCGGCGAGCTCGCATGATCGGAGTGCTCGTTTCGGGTGAGGGGACGAATTTGCAGGCGCTGATCGATGCAGGCCTGCCGATCGCAGCCGTCGCGTCGAACCGTGGCGACGCTGGCGCGCTGGCGCGCGCGGACGCGGCCGGAATCCCGAACCGCGTCTTCGAGCTGGCCGGGTATTCCGAGCGCGCTGCGCGAGACCGCGAGCTGGCCGACTGGCTGCAGCTTCGCGGCGTCGACCTCGTCGTGCTCGCCGGTTACATGCACCTGCTCACACCTGTGTTTCTCGATCGGTTCCGCGATCGGATCGTCAACGTCCATCCGTCGATGCTCCCGCAGTTCCCGGGCGGGCGGGCGATCGCCGACGCACTGGACGCCGGCGTCGACACGACGGGTGTCACCGTCCACTACGTGGACGAAGGCCTCGACACCGGCGCGGTCATCCGTCAAGAGCCGGTCGCCGTCGAGCCGCGCGCGACCCTGGTAGAACGGATCCATGCCGTCGAGCATCGGATCCTGCCCGAAGTGGTGAGAGAGATTTGCGCGCACTGATCTCCGTTTACGACAAGGCCGGCCTGCAGGAGTTCGCACGCGGACTGGCCGACCTCGGCTTCGAGCTGGTGGCAAGCGGCGGCACCGCAGACTTCCTCGAGGACGAGGTCGGGCTCGAGGTCGAACGCGTCGAGGAGCTGACGGGGGTCGCAGACATGCTTGGCGGCCGCGTGAAGACTCTGCATCCCAACATCCATGCCGCGATTCTCGCGCGCCGCGATCATGCCGTTGACGTCGCAACCCTCGAGAGCCAGGACATCCGGCCGTTCGACCTCGTCTGCGTCAACCTCTACCCGTTCAGCGAGGTCGCCGGCCGCTACGGCGTCCGCGAGGAGGAAGCCGTCGAGATGATCGACGTCGGCGGGCCGTCGATGCTGCGAGGCGCGGCGAAGAACTTCGCGCACGTCGCCCCGGTATGTCGGCCGGAGCGATACGAGTCGGTGCTCGCCGAACTGCGGGAGAGAGGTGACCTCTCGAGCGAGACACGGCGAGCGCTGGCGGCGGAGGCGTTCGCGACGACCGCCGCTTACGAGGCTGCAATCGCACGCTGGTTCGCAGACATCGAGGCCTTCCCGGAAACCCTCGTCACCGCCTTCACCAAGGTGATGGACCTTCGCTACGGAGAGAACCCGCATCAGCGAGCCGCGTACTACGCCGAGCAGGGCGCACGCATCCATCTCCTGTCACGTGTCGAGCACCTGCACGGGAAGGAGTTGTCGCTGATCAACCTGCTCGACCTCTCGGCGGCGCGCTTGCTGCTACGCGAGTTCGCGCTGCCGGGGTGCGCGATCGTCAAGCATGCGAATCCTTGCGGCGTTGCCGTCGCGGGCACGATCGAGGAGGCCTACGAGCGCGCCCTCGCGTCCGATCCGGTTTCCGCGTTCGGGATGGTCTGTGCGGTCAACCGGCCCGTCTCCGCCGAACTGGGCGAAGCGCTCGCCGAACGGTTCATCGACGTGCTGTTCGCGCCCGACTACGACGAAAAAGCGCTCCAAGCGCTACAGCGGAAGGAGGAGATCCGGATCCTCCGCGACCGCGAGCGGCGAGGCTTCGCACGCAGCGAGCGCGATTTCAAGCGCGTGCTCGGCGGCCTGCTCGTCCAGGATCGCGACTGGGACGTCGATGACCGGGAGGCAATGGAGGTCGCCTGCGGCGATCCGGACGAGGCGTGCTGGGGCGACCTCGTGTTCGCGTGGCGCGTGTGCAAGCACGTCGGTTCGAACGCAGTCGTGTTGGCGAAGGACCTCGCGACGATCGGCATCGGCGGCGGTCAGACGAGCCGCGTCGACTCCGTCAAGCTTGCGCTCCAGAAGGCGCGCGAGCACGGCCACGACGTGCACGGCGCGGTGCTCGCCTCCGATGCGTTCTTCCCCTTCCCTGACGGCCCGCAGGCTGCACTGGAGGTCGGCGTCACGGGGATCATTCAGCCCGGTGGATCGAGGCGAGACGACGAGGTCGTCGAAGCGGTGCGTCTAGCCGGCGCAACGATGGTCTTTACCGGCCGCCGCCACTTCCGTCACTAGCAACGCGTAGGCGCGGGAAGTACGCTTTCCTCGTGGAGCAGCCGCGTGAGGTTCCGCTCGAAGTCCTTGCAGAGGTGCGAGTCACCGTCGCTCATCTCGCGACGGACGTCGCAGACATGCGACAGGAGTTCAGGACAGACATCCGCCGACTCGATCAGCGAGTTTTCCAGCTCATGCTCGCGCAGTTCGCCACGCTCGCAGCCGCACTCGGCTCCCTCGTCGCCGCATTGGCCTCGTAGCCCGGAGTCCCATCCGCTCTCTAAGCCGCAATGGACGAGCTCGACCTCCAGATTCGCAACTTCCTGTATCGGCGCTTCGTCGAGACTGGACAGGCGCCACGGACAGGCGATGCCGCCGCAGAGTTCGGTCTGCCCAGCGAAGAAGCCGAAGCTGCGTTTCGCCGCCTGCACGATGCGCACGCGCTCGTCCTCGAGCGTGACGCCCTCGAGATCCGGATGCTCAACCCCTTCTCGTGCGTGCCCAGCGCTTGGCGCGTGGAGGCAGACGGACGCCAGTGGTACTCGAACTGCGCCTGGGATTCGTTTGCCGTCTGCGCCGCTCTGCACAGCGACGGCAGCATCGAGAGCTCGTGCGCCGACTGTGGCGAGCCGCTCGCCGTGGACGTGCGCGATCAGAAGCCCGTGCAGCATGACTACCTCTTTCACGTGCTCGTACCCGCACGACGGTGGTGGGACGACATCGCCTTCACCTGAACGACGATGAATCTCTTCCGGTCGGAGGAGCACCTCGAGCGGTGGCTGGCAGGCCGTAACCCCGGCGGGAGCACGAGCGTCGACACGCTGTGCGAGCTCGCGCACGCGTGGTACTCCGACCGGCTGGATCCGGACTGGCGCCCGCACACGCTCGAGCACAACCAGGCGATCCTCGACCGCCTCGGCCTGACCGGGACGTTCTGGCAGCTGGTCTAGAGCTCTGCCGGCGGCGCCATCCGGGTGAGGAACGGCCCGATCTCGTTCGTGATGCCGACCCAGATCGCCAAAAAGTCCTCTTGCGCGCGTGCGTTCTCCAACGGCCCTCTGTGGAGCGGCTCGTAGCCGGCGTCCCGGTTGAGCTGTTCGACGACATCGCGGGCTTCCTCGTCCCCGGTCCAGATGTTGCCCGGCTTCGAGCGCGTTCTGTAGCTCACCGTAAAGGCGGGCTCCATTCAGGTTGAACGATTTTGCAGCCGGTCCGTTGGTTCTCGACTTCACGAACTCGGCGTTCGACTGAAACCCTGAGGGATGATCGGCGCCGAAGAGGTTGGTCGCGTCGATGGCTGTCTTCCCGTCGAGCCCTTGGCCGTTGTCGAGGGCTGCTTCAATCGCGCCGCCCGGCACTGCAACCAGGACGGCCTCCGCATCCGAGACGTCTCCGCCCTCCTTGCCGATCCGCGTCACCTCACGGCCGGCCTTCTCCCAAAGATCTGCAAGTCCGCCGCCGACGTTTCCCCTTCCGATCACTGCGATCCTCATTTCTCCGCTCCCTTCGTCACTGCATAGACCAACCCGGACGGCCGGCAGAGTATTCCCGCGGCCATGCCCAGCTCGTGGAATACGCTTCCCCGGCGATGGCACGCGATTACCCCACGGTCCTCGAGCTCGTCGGCAACACGCCGATCGTCCGCCTCGACTCGGTCGGGCGCGACGTCGAGCCACAGCTACTGGCCAAGCTGGAGTACGTCAACCCCGGCGGGTCGGTGAAGGATCGCATCGGTCTGGCCATGATCGAGAAGGCCGAAGCCGAGGGAAAGCTCAAGCCTGGCGGCACCATCGTCGAACCGACCTCTGGCAACACCGGCGTCGGCCTGGCGATCGCAGCGGCGAAGAAGGGCTACCGCTGCATCTTCGTCATGCCGGACAAGATGAGCCAGGAGAAGATCTCGATGTTGCGTGCTTACGGCGCAGAGGTAGTGATCTGCCCGACCGCAGTTCCTCCGGACTCACCCGAGTCGTACTACTCGGTTTCCGATCGGCTCGCGGAAGAGATCCCCGGCGGCTTCAAGCCGGACCAGTACTCGAACATGTCGAACCCGGAGGCGCACTACCTGCAGACCGGGCCGGAGATTTTCGAACAGACGGGCGGCGAGATCGCTGCGATCGTCATCTCGGTCGGCACCGGCGGGACGATCTCGGGCGTTGGCCGCTACTTCAAGGAGCACAAGCCCGAGGTCCTGATCGTCGGCGCGGACCCGGAAGGCTCGGTTTACACGGCGCAGGAAGAGCGTGACGTCCATCCGTACCTCGTCGAGGGCATCGGCAAGGACACGTGGCCGAAGACGATGGATCCTTCGGTCGTCGACGAGTGGGTACGCGTCTCCGACCGCGACTCCTTCCTGACGGCGCGCCGGCTCGCCCGCGAGGAAGGTCTGCTCGTCGGTGGCTCCGGCGGCACAACGGTCTGGGCAGCGCTCGAGATCGCGAAGCGCTTCGGGCCCGACGCAAGGATCCTGACGATGATCCCGGATTCGGGGCGCTCCTACATGTCCAAGTTCTACGACGACAACTGGATGCTCGAGCACGGATTCGCCGAGCGGCGCGTGCCGGCTCCAACGGTCTCCGAGCTCCTACGCTCGAAGCGCCT
Source organism: Gaiellales bacterium (assembly GCA_038237145.1). Taxonomy (GTDB): domain Bacteria; phylum Actinomycetota; class Thermoleophilia; order Gaiellales; family Gaiellaceae; genus 3-1-20CM-4-69-9. Next base: position 8,051 of record JBBRZA010000043.1, on the reverse strand, counting down.
CGAGGAAATCGCCGTGCCGGCGCTGATCACGATCGCCGCGCACCAGAAGGTCGGAGAGGCTATCGACGTCATGCAGCAGTACTCGATCTCGCAGCTTCCGGTCGTGCGGGACGGAGACGTGCAATCCCTTGCCGACGTGATCGGGTCGCTTCAGGATCGCGATCTCCTCGACCGTGTCTTCAAGAATCCCGATGCGCTTCACGAGGACGTGGCGACCGCGATGCAGCCCCCGCTTGCCGCGGTCGAGAGCGATGTAACGCTCGACGAGGTGTTCGCAACGCTGACAGGGCGCACGAACGCTCTCGTCATTGCCAGCAAGGGAAAGCCGATCGGCGTCCTGACGCGGTCTGACCTCCTCGACTACCTGGCACACCAGCGTGGCTAGTATCGGAGGCGTGTCCACTCAGCCGCTCCAGGCCCTGCTCGAGCACGCGTTCCCGGACGCGACGGAATTGCACGTCGAGGACCGCACCGGCGGCGGCGACCATTTCCAGGTGACCGTAGCGAGCCCACGGTTCAGCGGGCTCTCGCTGCTCGACCAGCACCGCCTCGTGAACGAGGCGCTTGCGGAGCCGCTGCGAGACGGCACCATTCACGAACTGCGAATCAAGACGAAAGGGAGCGAATGACCGAGCTGCGCCAGCGAATCCAGGACGTTATCCAAAACGAGCCCGTCGCCGTTTTCATGAAAGGAACGCCGCAGTTCATCATGTGCGGCAACTCCGACCGTGCCCTGCGCGCCCTGCGTGAGGCCGGCGCTCCCGTGACGGGTGTCGACGTCCTCGCAGACCCGGCGATCCGCCAGGAGCTGTCCGAGATCTCCGGCTGGCCGACGATCCCGCAGGTCTTCGTGAAGGGCGAACTGATCGGTGGTGCAGACATCACCGAGGAGCTCGCCGCCAGCGGCGAGTTGACGCGCGTCCTCGAGGAAAAGCTCGGTGCCGACTACCGCGGGTCGGCCGGTGAGCGCACTGTCACCTTGCTCACGCCCGCGTAGCGGAACCCGATCGGCCGGATCGCGCCCGCAGCGATGAGGCCGGCCTCGAGCGACTCCGTGGCCGGGCCCTCGAGCCAGCGGTAGAAGTACGGGCGCCACTCGAAGTAACGCTCGTCGTAACGCTCGTCGATTTCTGCGCGCAGCGTCTCGTAGGGATGAAGGTCGGAGTGACGCACGCGCCACTCCGAAAGATCCGCGGGTCCCTTAGGCGTGCGCCCTGCCGCGATGAGCACCCTGTGCTGCGACTCGTACCAGTCCATCGTCGGCTCGTCCATGTGGTTCCACGCGAACTCGTCGATGATGAGCTGCGGTGCGAGCGTCGCCAACTTGTCGAGTGCCGGGGCCAGCGGATGGACGTGATGCAGGACGCGGCCGGCGACGACTGCATCGAACGGCCCGGGATCGTCCAGTTCCTCCAAAGTGATCTGCCGGTAGAGAGGTCCCTCCGGGGCGTGTGGATCGATCGCGAGCACGTCATAACCGGCGGCCGCCAGCGACGGGGCAGCCCCGCCTTCACGGCCGCAACCGACCTCGAGGACCCGCCGTGGCGCTTCCGGTAGCTGAGAGAGTGCGAACCCCGTGAAGCCCAAGAAGGTCACCCTCGCACAAGCACGGCGGATCGCGATCCGCGCTCAGCTTCTCGACGGCAGCGCCGACGGCGTGCTCGCAACAGTTCGCCGGCTCGGCTTCCTCCAAATCGATCCGATCTCCACGGTCGCACCCCCGCAACGTCTCGTCTTGTGGAGTCGCCTCGGGCCCTACGACCCCGCCGAGCTCGACCGATTGCTCTGGGAGGAGCGAAAGCTCTTCGAGTGGGGCGCCTTCATCTGGCCGATCGAAGACTTCCCGCTCATCCGGGCGCGCATGCGCCGTCGACGGGGCAAGTACAAGTACGAGCAGCAGGGAAGCGAGTTCCTGCGGACGAACGCACGCTTCAAGCGGCACCTGCTTCGCGAGCTCGAAGAGCGCGGACCGCTGCTCTCGCGCGAGATCGAGGCCGACCTGATGGTGTCGAAGGACCCGCACGACTGGTGGGGAAGCCGCAAGGTGACGCTCATGCTCGAGCTGCTCGAGGGTCGGGGTGTCGTTGCGATCGTCGGACGTCGGGGAAAGCAGCGTGTTTGGGACCTTGCCGATCGGTGGTACCCGGAGGGCGAGAACATGCCTTGGCCCGAAGCCGAGCGGCTGCTTGCGGAGAAGCGCTTCCGCGCCCTGGGCGTGAGGTTCGAGAAAGGCCAGTGGCAGGCGCATCTCGACGCGGAGGACGGCCCGGTGCCGAAGCGCGTGACGTTCCTGTCGCCGTTCGACCGGCTCATCCACGACCGCGATCGCGCGGAGGCGCTCTGGGATTTTCACTACCGGCTGGAGATGTACGTGCCCAAACTGAAGCGTGAGTACGGGTACTACGTCCTCCCCATCCTTCGCGGCGACCGGCTGATCGGCAGGATCGATCCGGTGCTCGACCGCAAGACGGGCGTGCTGAAAGTGAAGTCCGTGCACTGGGAGGCCGGAGTGAAGCCCATTCCTCTGCAGAAGCCCCTGCGCAGCCTCGCAACCTTCATCGGCGCCGGTAGCATCGAGGCGTAGTGGACTTCGAGACTCGCGCCATCCACGAAGGTCAGGAGCCGGATCCCGCAACCGGCGCGATCACGACGCCGATCTATCTGACGTCGACATACGTGCAGGACGCAGTCGGCGAGCACAAGGGCTACGACTACTCCCGCGTCGCGAATCCCACACGCACGGCGCTGCAGCAATGCCTCGCCTCACTCGAGTCGGCCGAGCATGGGATCGCATTCGCGTCGGGGCTCGGCGCCGTGACCACGATCATGCACTTGCTGAACCCGGGCGACCGGATGGTGTTGATCGCGGATGTCTATGGCGGGGTCTACCGGATGACCTCGCAGGTCTACGAGCCCAAGGGTTACGTCTTCGACTACCTCCCCGCGGCCGAGTTCGACGACCTGAGCTCTCATCTCGACGAGCGCACTCGAATCGTCTGGATCGAGACGCCGTCGAATCCGATGCTGAACATCGTCGACATCAGGAAAGCAGCGGACGCAGCGCATGCGGCGGGCGCGCTCCTCGTCGTCGACAACACCTTCGCGACGCCGTATCTGCAGCGGCCTCTGGAGCTCGGCGCGGACATCGTGGTGCACTCGACGACCAAGTACCTCGGTGGACACTCCGACGTCATCGGTGGTTTCGCCGCGACAAACGATCCAACGATTGCCGAACGCCTTCTGTTCCTCCAGAAGTCCCTCGGGGCCGTCCCGGGCCCGATGGACTGCTGGCTCGTGCTGCGCGGGATCAAGACGCTCGCTGTGCGCATGCGCCAGCACTGTCAAAGCGCCCATGCGCTCTCGGGCTTTCTCGAACGGCATCCGCGTGTCGAGCAGACCTTGTATCCGGGGCTCCCGAGGCACCCCGGCCACGAGATCGCCGCGAAGCAGATGCACGACTTCGGCGGGATGATCTCGTTCCTGGCCGAGTCGGAGGAGGAAGCCACCGCATTCGTCGCCAGCACGAAGATCTTCAAGCTCGCCGAATCGCTCGGTGGTGTCGAGAGCCTCATCGAGTTGCCCGCGCGCATGACGCATGCCTCGACTGCGGATGCGCCGTTTGCGGCGCCGCGGAACCTGATCCGGCTCTCGGTCGGCCTGGAGTCCCCGGATGACCTCCTCGAGGATCTCGAGGCAGCGTTCGCCAAGGTCGCCGGCGGAACCCACTCTGCCCGGTCGGTGTAGCAGCTTCAAACCGACCAAGGAGCGACTCATGAGACGTCCAATGCTGTTCGCGGCGGCGCTCACCGCGCTGCTGCTGTTTCCGGCCGTCGCGACCGCGAAAGGACCGTCGGCCGCGACCATCTCCGGCCCCGGCCTGTCGCATGCGGTCACCATCGACGGATTCGGTGAGGGTGACAGCACCTCGCCCCTGGGGATCCTCGTCACCGAGACAGGCTTCTTCCCGCAGGCCTTCGAGCAGACTCCCTCCGCAACGACTCGATCGCGTCCGGTCGACCGGCTCGGCCCGCGTTACGACGTGAAATACGCGGTCCCCGGACCGAACGGCGATTCCACGCTTCGCCAGGCGCTTTATCCCTATGCCGTCAACGGGCCCGCGAGCTACATGACTCCCGGGCAGAAGCTCTGGGGAACGCAATCGGTCCCGGGCGGCTGGTATCGGGGCACCGACACGCTGAAGGGCATGCTCGTGAAGGAAGGGCTACCCGCAACCGCACCCACGAAGCGAAGCTCTCGAGCTCAGGCCCACGGGCGCACTATCGCGGTCGCTGCGGGAGCGGGCGTCGCACTCGCAGCAGGAGCTCTGGTTCTGCTGTACCGGCGAGGGCGGCGCTCCACTCCGCGCTGAAGGCATGGGAGGATCCGGGCTCAGTGAGCTCGGATCCTCTCGATCTCCACCATCAGGGAGCGGAGCGCGTCATCGGCTCCTACCTCGTCGAGACCGAGGACGGACCGGCGCTCTTCGACTGCGGCCCCTCGTCATGCCAGGAGCGCCTGCACATCGCTTTGCGCGAGCGCGGGCTCGAGCTCCATGACCTTCGCCACCTACTCCTCTCCCACATTCATCTCGACCATGCCGGCGCGGCCGGGGTTCTAGTACGCGAGCACCCCAAGCTGCAGGTGCACGTCTCGGAGATAGGGGCGCCGCACCTGGCCGACCCAAGCCGGCTCGAGGCGAGCGCGCGGCGCCTCTACGGCGACACGTTCGACACGCTGTGGGGAGAGCTAGCGCCCGTGCCGCAGCAGAACATTCGCGTCGTGGGCACGGACGTGCTCGGCCTCGAGTGCTTTCCCTCACCCGGACACGCAAGCCACCACGTCTGTTACCTCGCCGGCGACGGCACTCTCTATGCGGGCGACGCCGCCGGCGTCCGCCTCCAGCCCGATCGCACCGTCCTGCCGCCGACGCCTCCGCCGGACTTCGATCTCGAAGCGTGGATTCGCACGATCGACGCGATCGAGAAGCGGAGGCCGAGCAGCCTCGCGCTCGTCCACTTCGGCGTCGCGGACGATCCCGGGCCGCATCTTGCCGAGCTCCGGCAGCGGCTCGCAGACTGGGCCGCTCGAGTCGGCGAGGGTGTAACGGAAGAGGAGTTCAGCGAGTCGGTTCGCAGTGACGTGGCCACAACCGGAGGCGACGTGGAGACGTACGAGCGGGCAATGCCGTTCTGGCAGTCCTACGCGGGACTAAAACGCTACTGGGAGCAGCGCCGTGCCTCTTGAGCTCGGCCCTCTGCGCGAGCGCAACTTCCGCCTCCTCGCCGGTGCGCGAACGATCTCGTTCCTCGGCACGAATCTCGCGCCGATCGCGGTCGCGTTCGCCGTCCTCGATCTGACGGGATCGGCGACCGATGTCGGGATCGCTTTCGCCTGCTGGACGTTGGCCCAGATCTCCACGCTGTTGATCGGCGGCGTCGTTGCCGATCGTCTCCCCCGCCGTCTCGTGATGCTGTCGTCCGACTCGGCGAACTTCGCGATTCGCGCCGCCATGGGCGCCCTGCTCGTCAGCGGGCACGCCCGCATCTGGGAGATCTTCGTCCTATCAGGCGCTCGGCGGCGCAGCGACCGCGTTCTACTCGCCGGCCTCGACCGGTCTCGTCCCCGAGACGGTTCGACCGGCGCTTCTCCAACAGGCCAATGCCTTCATGAGCATTTCCCGCTACCTGGCCTTCCCGGTCGGCGCGGCAGTAGGCGGCACGATGGTCGCGACGATTGGTAGTGGCTACGCACTCCTGGTCGACGCGGCGACGTATGCGACGAGCGCGCTCCTATTGAGCCGTATCCGTTTGCCGGGCAGGGCGCGGACGGCGTCCGCTCCGAACTTCCTGCGCGAACTACGCGAAGGGTGGCAGGCGTTCACGGAGCACACCTGGGTGTGGCTGCTCACCGGCTGGATCTCCCTGTACTTCCTCGTGACTTACGCACCGTTTTTCGTACTCGGGCCGTACATCGCGAAAAACTCACTGGGCGGCGCTACAGCCTGGGCGATCATCGTCACCGGCGAGGCGATCGGAGCACTGGCGGGCGGCCTCCTCGGGCTCCGCCTACGACCACGCCGTGCCATGGCCGCGATCGGCGCCCTCTTCATCACCACAGCACTGCAATGCGCACTTCTGGCGCTCCACGCGCCGGCGCTCGCCATCGGCGGCGCTGCTGTTCTGGCCGGCTTCGCCTTCTCTCTGGGACACGGCCCTGCAGCAGACGATCGCGCAAGAGAAGCTGGCCCGCGTCAGCGCCTACAACTGGATGGGCGCGATGGCCTTCCTGCCCGCCGGGTACGCGATCGCGGGGCCCGTTGCCAGCGTCATCGGCATGTCGACGTCCCTCTGGATCGGTGTCGTCTGGATCGTCGTCACGACCTTGATCGTGATCTCGGTGCGCGACGTGCGCGACTTCCGGCTCGAGCCGATTCATCTGGCCGAAGCCGAGCTCGCGCCCGCGATCGCCACCACCTCGTAGGCTAGATGTGTGCCGGCCATCCCTGTTCCCCCCGACGTCGACGAGTTTCTCTCGCACCCGAATCCTGCGGTCATTGCGACAGTCCGTCCGGACGGCTCACCGCACACGGTTCCCACCTGGTACGACTGGGAAGACGGCCGCGTGCTGCTGAACATGGACGAAAGCCGTCTCCGCCTGCGGTTCTTACGCCGCGATCCCCGTGCTGCGCTGACCGTGCTCGACGATGGCACCTGGTACAACCACATCAGCCTGATCGGCCGGGTCGTCTCGATCGAGGAAGACCCCGACCTCACCGACATCGACCGACTCGCCGTTCGCTACACCGGGCAGCCGTTTCGCCGGCGGGACGCCAAGCGTGTCAGCGCCTGGCTCGAGCCCGAACGTTGGCACGGCTGGTCGGGCTCCGGGCCGAGAAGCTAGCCAATCGCCTTCTCGTAGGCAGCGACGTAGTCGCGCACCATGCGCTCCGGAGAGAACTCCTGCTCGACGTAGCGGCGTAGCTCGAATGGGTCGAGGTCGTCCGCTGCCGGGAGCGCGTCGGCCATCTGCCTGTAGTGGTCGACGATGATGCCGCTGCGGCCATGCTCGATCACTTCCGGGACCGCGCCCCACCGGGTCGCGATCACCGGCGTCCCGCAGGCCATCGACTCGATCATGACGAGGCCGAACGGTTCCTCCCACTCGATCGGAAAGAGTGTCGCGCGCGCGTTCTGCAGCAGCTCCACCTTCTCGCCGTGCGTGACTTCGCCGAGGTACTCGATCCCGTCGACGAGGTGCGGCTCGACGAGCTCGTGGAAGTACTCGCGCTCCTTCGGCTCCTGCATCTTGCCCGCAAGCTTGAGCGGCAGGCCTGCCTCCATCGCGACCGCGACCGCGCGGTGGGCTCCTTTGTCCGGGCTCATCCGGCCGAGGAAGAGCAGATACTCGCCTCGATGCGGCTTGACGGGATAGACCGAGAAGTCGAGTGCGTTCGGGCAATTCGCGATCCAGTTCAGATCCGGCTTCGGCTCGCGCTGGTTCATCGAGATCGAGATCAGTCCGACCTCCGGCGCGACGCGGGAGATCAATTCGTAGATCTCGCCAGGCTCTCCGTTGAGCGGCCCGTGCACGGTGTGGACGACCGGCGTGGACGTAGTTGCGCCGAGCGTCATACCGAGCATCCCCGTGTGGTCGTTGATGACGTCGAACTCATCGGCTCTCGCGAAGCAAGAGAGCGCGTGCTTCAGCTCCCAGAAGGTCCGGCCGATCTGCTTGCTCGGCGCTTTCGGGAAAACCGCGGCGAGCTTGGCCTTCGTGCGCGAGTCGCCTGAAGCGAACAGAGTGACGTCGTGCCCGGCGTCGGCGAGCCCGTCGGCGAGTAGCCACACGATCCATTCGATGCCCCCGTAGCCGACCGGCGGAACGGCGAACCAGGCCGGGGAGAGGACCGCGATCTTCATCCGTGGCTCGGTCGGTTTCATTGCCGAGTCTCCAGGTCGCGAGCACCAAGCCAAAGGCCGCACTCAACCGCAGCAAGGCTGGTCTGCCTTGCTAAGGGCGAGGGTGGACTCTGGCGCCGCGTGATCGCGGGC
>JBBRZA010000042.1:0-26251 GCA_038237145.1 Gaiellales bacterium | reverse complement strand
CAGCCGCGTATAAGCCTGGGCCGTCCTCTCCGAGCCGTTGAAGTTCGCTGCGAGCCAGGGCAGCCATTCCCCGTGCCCGACCTTTTCTTTCGCCTCGATGAGCGCCTGTCCGCAGCGGTCAGCGTGGTAGACGAACGATTCAGCGCCCGCGCGGGCTAGTTCGTGCTCCCCGTTGGCGACTTGGGCCAGTTCCGGCGGTGACAGGCCCGCGCCGATGACGGCCGCGGCGCTCATCCTGTCCGCTTCCACGCTGGGATGCCGCAACAGGTGCGGGCGACGTGCCTGTCGAGGAGTTCTTTAGTTGGGCAGCGGCTGCCGCATTGCGGGCAACGGACATACCGCAACGGCCGCTGCAGTCGGCGCATGTCCGACCGTTTGCTGCTCACGCCACACCCCCGCGACGGGATGCGGCGACTAGCTCATGTAACGGAGGTTCGTCGGCTAATCGGCCGGGTGCGCGGGACCTGCGCGGTGATGACGAGACGCGACGACGCCGAGCACGATGCTCGCGCGGACGCGGGGAGCGGACACGCATCGCCGTGGACGGCCGATACGCACTCATCATCGCCGCGAAGGCCTTCCACCCGGACGCGACTCTCATACTCGTCACTGACCCAGTGCGAACGAACGTTTTGCCCTTGGTCTTCGCTTCACCGGGAGCCGCAGGCAAGACGACCTTCAACTCAGCCTGGTCGCCCGGATTCGCGTCGATCAACTCCTGAGCGATCTGGCGTTGCGCGGGATCGGTTAGGTCGAGATGGGCCTCGCCTTCGATGACAAGACGCCAGCCGTCCTCGGTCTCCACGACGGTCACGTTGACCCCGTGGAGGTCGGTGAGGTTCAGTTCACAAGTTGCCATGCCATCATTCGTCTCATCGCCAGCGTGCCTTCCTTCTTGGGTTCGCCGCTCGATCGAGACGAGGTGGTGGGGGCCCCTGGCGAGGGCCCCTCACCGGCACTTGTCGAGACGAACGACGTTGCCCCTACAGCATCGGCTATGGGTCGGACGACGCCCCGTGTGCCCGCGCGACGATCTCCTCAGCGTTTCCTAGCCCCGTGTTGACGCCATGCAAGGACGAAGCCGCGGCTTCGTCCGGGAGCTTGCTCATCACGTCCTCGTAGATCGCGTCGTCCCCCATAGCGACTACGCTATAGGCGGTGCTGCTCGCTGAAAAGTGGTCGCTCGGTGACGTCGAGGACGTTGAGGATCTCGTCACCCGCACGGCGTTAGCCGAACTGCGTAGGCGTGGAGTCACGCTCACCCGGCCAGACTTCGAAGACCTCATCAGCTACCTCCTCGAATGCGCCTGGGTCGAGTCGGAGCGTTTCGACCCCGGTCGCGGGCTCCGCTTCGAAACCTACCTCAGGCAGCAGATCAAACTCAGGTTCCTCGACCACGTCAGGAAAGTCCGGGGAAGGACGTCCTGGAAATGGAAATCGCACGAGTACCACAGGGAGCCCCGGCCCGCCGATTTATCCCTCGACGCGCCCGGCGCCGACGGTACGGCCCGACCACTGGGAGAAACTATCCTCGCTCGCACAAGCGACACTGCGGCAGATCACGCTGCGCGAACAGATGTTGGGCTACTCGTCGACGCAGACCTCAACGCGGCTGGGGATTACGACGTCATACAGGCAGCATTTAGTGAGCATCCTGCGGAACGAGCTCGCCGAGATCGCGCGCGAGCCGCCTGAGTAGCTGATCTGTCGTAGCCGATTAGCGGTTGCGTATGCAGCTGCTCCGAAAGCGTAAACAGGAAGACCGGGCGCTCACGTTCCATGGGGCTGTGCGCGAGCCGTGGGCGCAGCGGCTCGGCCTAAATTACAAGAACACCGAGACGGGCGACGGATCGCTTTCTCTCGCTGACGTTTGGGGCTGCGTTCGCTGCCTTTCCGACTCCGTCGCGTCGGTGCCGCTGATCGCCTACAGGGCGACCGACACGGGCCGTGTGAGGCTGTCGAGCGGGCGGTTGCCGGGCTTGCTGTCCCGTCCGGCTCCGGCGATGACCCAGGGGAATCTGACCGGTTTGATGATGGCCCACCTGGCGCTCTGGGGGAATGCTTATCTGGGCAAGTTCCGGGGCGAGGATGGCCGCGTCGAGCAGCTCGGAATGCTTCATCCGGAGCGTGTCACGGTCGAGCTCCGCGCCGGTATGCCGTTGTACACGGTCACTGACGGTGAGGGCCACGAGAGCCTTCACGGCGTCGAGGACATCACGCACATCAAAGGATTGAGTTTGGACGGCCTGACGGGCCTCTCGCCGATCAAGCAGTGCCGTCTTGCTCTTGCGACTTCCGAGGGTCTCGCCGCCCATAACGAGGCTTTCTTCCGGAACGGCGCGAGGCCGAGCGGGATCTTGAAGGTGCCTTCCGGCGCGATGAACGAAGAGCATGTGCGTCAGCTCGAGGAGACGTTGCGGAGCCGCCATGCGGGCGCGGCAAATGCGCACCGAATCGCGATCATCAGCGGTGACGCCGACTGGGTCAGCCTGGGCGGCCCCCTGGATGACATGGAGTTTGTCGAGCAGCGCCGCTTGTCCACCGCTGAGATCTGCCGAGTTTTCAAGGTGCCGGCGTGGATGGTGAACGCGACGGCGGGCTCCGACATGACCTACAGCAACTCTGAGACGCACATGCTCGCGTTCGTCATGCATTCGCTCAGGCCGTGGTGCGTCGCGATCGAGCAGGCGATCTCGAACGACCCCGACCTCTGCGGCGGCAACGCCTACGTCGAGTTCCTGCTGGACGCGCTTCTCAGGGCTGACAGCGCGACACGAGCGCAGGTCTACACCGCTGCACTGAACGCTGAGACCGGCTGGCTCACCCGGGCTGAAGTGCGCCGGCTCGAAAACCTTCCCCCTGAAAGCGAGGACGTATGAAAGGCCCAGAGACCAGAACGATCGACGTGGACGTAGAGAGCCTTGATACGCGTGGCAAGACCGTTCACGGCTACGCCTGCGTTTACGACACGCTGAGCGAGCCACTGGCGGCTCTTGGCGGCGCGAGAGAAACGATCGCCCCCAAGGCGTTCTCGGACGTGCTCAGCGCCGACGTGCGTGCCCTGCTGAACCACGACCCCAACGAAGTACTCGGCCGGACGAAGAGCGGCACGCTCCGCTTGTTTGACGAGGAGCGTGGGCTGCGTTTCGAGCTCGATCTTCCCGACAGCCCGCTGGGCGACAACGTCAGGAGCGCGGTAAAGCGTGGCGACATCGACGGTGCCTCGTTCCGCTTCGAGGTTGGCGAGGAGGACTGGCAAGGCGATGTCCGCACCGTCAGGACCGTCCGGGCGCTCCATGACGTGACGCTGGCGACGTTCCCCGCGTACCCGTCTGCGTCCATCGAACTACGAACCAGAGAACCTAAAACCGAAGGAGACAAGAATATGGAAACTGAAGAGCGCGTCGAGGTCGTCGCCTCGACGCAAACGAACGGTGACGTGAAGGCCTCCACCGAGGCCCGCACGGGCAACCTGCGGGTGTCCGACAACAAGGGCGGCCAGCCCGAGGATCGCACCCTCTACGGCCAGTTCAAGAAGGCAGGCTGGGCGCCCGGTAGCGGACGCACCGAGATCAGCTGGAACGACTTCGAGACGGCGTCGGAGTCCCGCGCTTTGACCTGGACGGGCTCGGTCGACAACGTCGCGCAGCTGGACAGCGCGGCGGGGCCGTTCGGCTACGACGTCCGCTATGCGTGGCCGGCGTTCCAGCGGCAGCCGGTCGACAGTAGCGTCACGAGCGTCAACGTGCTGACGCAGACGGCACGGACGTTGCCGACCGCGGCGAACGTCGTCCGTGCGATCAACGCCGTGACCGCGAAACCCGAAAGCGCATCGACGGTGACGATGGTCGTGACGAGCATGAAGCAGCTCGCGGCGGTCACCAGCGGTGTTCCGAACATCATGCTCGAGCAAAGCGGGATCGAGTCGGTGATCGGCAACGACCTCCGCCTCGCCTACTCGGACGGGCTGGACAAGTTGATCTTGGACGCGATCGCAGCGAGCGGTTTTCAGGCGCCGTCGACTGATCCGCTGTTGACGTCGATCCGCAAGTGCGTGACGACGCTGTGGGGGCTCGGCTACAACCCCGACACCGTTCTGCTGACGCCAGCAGCGTCGGAGACGCTCGACCTTCTCGTCTCTGGCATCTCCGGCGGGACAGCCGACTACGTGTTCGGCCCGGGGCAGTTCGCGCTCGGCCGGACGATCTTCGGCATGAACGTCAGGATCTCGAAGACGATCCCCGCCACGGCGGTCGTCGACAGCCGGGCGCTCGGGAAGCTGTACGTCGGGCCTGTCAGCCTCAGCACTTTCGAGGAAAGTGCCGGCTCTACGAACAGTTCCCTTGTCCGGTTCGAGGGTAACGGCGTCTTCGGCGTTGAGCGGCAGAACGCGGCAGTACGCATCGCGGCTTCGTAATGGCTGCGAAGAAGAAGAACCAGTCGCGAGAGGCGAGCCTGCAGGAGCGGGCAGCCTCTCGTGGCTACACGGTCGTCAAGGAGGGCGGCAGCTGGTACGTCGCCCTCGGTGGCACCCGCTGGGGCCCGATGCGGTCACTCGACGAGGTCGACGAGTTCCTCCTACCGAAGGAGCAGTAATGGCGAAGCGCGCGCAGACAGGTTTTCGTCTCGCCCACACGTTTCTCGACCTGATGGACGGGCTGGCCGGTTTCCTCGGCGTCACGCGTACCCGTCTGCTCGAGGACAGCGTCAAGGCGGTCGCGACCACGTACAACGTGGGGGCGCGGGCGCATAACGCGTCGGTCGAGGAGCTGATCCGCCGCTACGGCGAGGACGCCCCGATCACGATCAAGCTCAGCGACGACGGCGAGGCGCAGGTTCTGCTCGACGGGCTCCCGCCCGACGACGTTGTCTGCCAGTTGGCGATCGAGGAGTCCGCCGGTGTTGCGCACGTTTTCCTCGATGTGGTCGGCTGGTTTTCCGACGAGCTCGGCACCGTCCGTCTCGGTGATCATGTGCTTGTTGTGCGGCCGCTGCTCGCGACTGCGCGGTTGCCGTGGCCGCCCGACCCGACCTTGGGCCTAGTGGCACGGCTGGGTGATCTCGCGTCACGCGCGCAGGCTGGTGATCTTGTGACGCTGCCTGCTGTCGAGGAGGCGGTCGTCTGAGTTTCGCAGCCTTCTGCGGCGAGATCGGCCTCGAGCTCGAAGCGTTCCAACGAAAGATCGTCGGGGCGATCGCGGGGCCACAGCGCGAGATCGTCGTTTTGATCCCGAGGGGCAATGGAAAAACCCATTTGCTGGCGGCGCTCGCCCTCTATCACCTGCTGACGGTCGAGGGTGCCGCCGTCTACTGTTGCGCCGCCTCGAGGGAGCAGGCCAGGGTGCTGTTCGAGGCCGCGTCGAGCTTCGCCCGGATCGTCGATCACCCGAACCTGATCGACCGGCACTTGGAGTTGCGCTACTGCCCTGACCCGTCGAAGCCGAGGGCGTTCACCAGGCACCTGCGCACCTTGGCCGCCGACGCTCGCCTACTTCATGGCCTCAAGCCTTCCTTGGCGGTGATCGATGAGATGCACGCCCACCGCGACGACGAGGTCTACATCGCGATGCGCACTTCGATGCTGAAGGTCCCGGACAGCAAGATGATCGTGATCAGCTCCGCCGGGCAGGGCGCCGACAGCCCGCTCGGGCGCATCAGGACCCGTGCGTTCGCACAGCCCGAGGTCGTCCGCAAGGGCGCGTTCACGGACGCGCGGGGGCCGAGCCTACGCCTGCTGGAATGGAGCCTGAGCGAGGACGCCGACATCACCGACCCGGCCATCGTCAAGAAGGCGAACCCCGCCTCATGGATCACGCCCGAGGGTCTCGGGGAGCAGGCCTCGGCCGTCCCCGACATCGCCTTCAGAAGGTTCCATTGCGGCTTGTGGACCGAGCGCGAGGGCCACTGGTTACCCGCCGGCGCCTGGCAGCAGTGCGTCGGCGCTCCGAGCGTCGAACCGGGGGAACGGATCTGGGTCGGCGTTGACGTCGGCGGCGAACGCGCGGACACCGCAGTCGCCTGGGTAAGCGAGCGCCTCCATGTCGGCTGCTGGATAGGCCATGGTGACGGCGCGATCCTCGAGGCCAAGGAGCTGATCGAAGAGCTCGCCGGGAAGCATCAGATAGTCCAGCTTCGCTTCGACCCATGGAGGGCTAACCAGGTTGCGCTCGAACTGCAGCAGCGCGGCATCCCCACCGTCGTGTTCCCACAGAGCGACTCACGAATGTTGCCCGCGTCCGCAGCCCTGTACGAAGCGATCGTGCAGAAGCGCCTCGTGCTCCCCGACCACGACGAGCTACGCCAGCACGCGGCCAACGCCATCGCACGCCACAGCCGCCGAGGCTGGAGGTTGGACAGCCCCGGGAAGGACAGCAACATCGACGGGGTTATCGCTCTCGCGATGGCCGCCGAGGCCGCGCTCGAGCCAGCGCAAGACATCCGGGTCGTTGGGTGGTTGTGATGGCGCTACCGAAGCCCTGCATCGAGTGTGGTTGCGTCACGAGTAACAGCTACTGCGACGAGTGCCGCAACAAACGCGACCGAACACGACACCACCAGAAGGGGCGACGCCCATCACAAGGCTGGCTCGAGACCCGTACCCGCGTCCTAACCCGCGACGGCTACCAGTGTCGCGTCGAAGGCTGCAACCGCACTCACCACCTCCACATCCACAGGCTCGACGGCGGCTACCACGACGGCAACGTCGACGCCTACATCACGCTCTGCCCCGAGCACCACCGCCAAGTAGAGAAGCACTCCGCCAGGCCAAGTGGGACAAGGTCGGAGTCGAAGCCAGACGCATCGTTCCTCGTTTTCTGAGACAGCGCTCCGAGACCCCCGTGTAGCGCTTCGCGCAAAAACGACTGCGCCAAGGACGACGACGCGTAGTCGTCCGGCGGCTGCTAGCCCTCTTTCCATTTGGCCTGGCCGCGGCGCTCCTCGAGTCTGCGGGACTCCTCCTCGCGGCGCTCTATTTCGGCGACCTCTGCCTGTGTGCGTTTCGGCGGCATCGGTTCCATTCCTTGTGCGCGGAGCTCCGCGTCGCGGGCTGCCACCAGGTCGGCGTCGGCGCGTGCTTCGTCCGCCCATCGTTTCTCGTCTTCGAGCCCGAGGCGCCACTCTTTGTAGTCGTCCTCGCTGATCCCTTCGGAGATCAGGGCGTCGGGTGGGATGTCGGGCGGTTCGGGGGAGCCGAGCGCCTCCCATATGCCCAAGAGTTTGCTGTGGGTGTTGTCGTCAAGGGGCATCTAGGCATCCTCTCTAACGGATCGGTCGGGGCCGTGTATGGGTGTCTTCGCGGATCGAAAAGGTTAGACGTCTAACCAATCTGAAGCGGGGCACTAACTTCTTTCACGATGAAAGAAGTTGTCTTGCCTTGTTCCAGCGAATCGAAAATGTCCGACGTCGGACAAATCTCGGTTACTGCCTGGGTAATAGGTTTTAGCGCTTTGAACGGCCTTAAGCCCTGCCTTTCAATCTCAAACCTTCACCACCACCCCTGGTTATTCACTGCGGGAGGTAGATTCGAGCGGTGGCTCCGAGGCGCACTGCCCCCCTTGCGGAGGGACAGCACGACGACGGTTCTGCGGTCTGGTGAGTTCTCGCGTTTGGTCGTCGGCGCCGAATCTTCGTCTCCAATTGGAGACACGCTGCCCAGGTCGTGCTTTACCAGCGTCGGAACAATTGTTCCGATTGACTCGGCCTGCCCGGCGCTCTCGCGCCCACGGACGGGTTTCTCTAGGTCTGGGTTCTGTGCCTTTCGCTTGGCCTGCCTAGCCGGCACAGGGGCTGCCCCCGGGTGAAGCCGACCCAACCGCTGGCGATGCCTATGACGGGCAGCGAGCTCGTCTAGGCACCACCAGCCCACTGGACACTCTTGACTTGCTGAGGAGGTGGTAAAGGCCGGAGGCGCGGAAGCGACGCCTCAATTCTTCCGACAGCCCGCTGTCCTCGCCGAGGACGACGCCCTCCAGCACTGCCGCGCGATACCCGGTCAGCCCTCGCGCGACGGAGCTGTGCAGCTGTCGTCGCAATGCGTCCGCGACGCCGCCGAGCCCACCGCGCCGGCCGGTGATCCGCCAGCGGTAGACGAGGAGGACTACGTGCACGCCCTGACGCCGGAGCCACGTCCGTTCGTCGAACCCGTTCTTCGGTCCGCGAGGAGCCGTCACCCGGACGAGCGCATCGAGGATGGAGCCTTGGGGCGGCGCTCGCCCGAGCGGAAGCTTCAGCTGCACGGGCTCGCGCAGTGCTCGCCCGGCGAACCGCGTGACGACCGCAGGTGCGCGGACGTCGTACTTTCCGCGGCGCGCCGGCCCGGTGATGGTCATGCGCACGCGAGCGGCGGTGTCGAGACGGGACGTCAACGGGCTGCGATCAATCGCGGCGAGACGCGCGCTGCCCCACCCGCAGCCCGCGAGTGCGAGCGCGACCGCAAGCAGCCCGAGGCGGCGAGATCCGCGTGAGACCGCGACTGCGCCGCCGAGCAGAGCTGCCACGAGCAAGAACAGCACGGTGTCTGCTCGCACGACGTTCGCGGCTGCAAGCCCCAAGCAGAGCGAGCCGGCCAGCAGTTGCGGCGGGTAACGGAGTATCCGCTCGCCCACCTCGCTCACGGCGCCACCAGCCCGCGCAGTTGCTCGAGCCGTGCCGGTCCGATTCCCACGATTGCATCGAGCTCGTCGACCGAGCCGAAGGCACCATGCTGCTGTCGGTAGTCGAGGATCTTTTGCGCGGTGACCGGCCCGACTCCGGGCAATCCATCGAGTTGTTCCAGCGTGGCGCTGTTCAGATGCACCGGCCCTGCAGCCACAGCGCCACCGGACGGGGCGGCGGAGGGATTCGCAAGCCCGCGCCGCGGCACCACGATCTGCTCGCCGTCGGCGATCCGCGCGGCGAGGTTGAGTAACTCGATCTGCGCCTTCGGCGTCGGCCCACCGGCGCGTATGACCGCGTCCGCGACGCGCGAACCATCCTTCAGCCTGTAGAGCCCGGGGCGCCGGACGGCGCCGACGACGTTGACGAACAACCTCGGCGCAGATGCACGGGCAATCGGCGCGGCAATCCGTACGGGCGGCGGCACAGCCGGGCGCGCGGGCCGCAACAAGACCTTGCCGGCCACGATCAGCACGACCAGCGCGACCAGCCCGACCGCCAACACGCGCCGCCGGTCGAACGGGATCTCGGGCATGTCACCAATCGTGGCGACAAAGCTGTCACGAGTCCGTGACGGCTCCGTGTCGGAAGTGCGCTAGCCGACGACGAGGTTCACGAGCTTGCGCGGGACGACGATCGTCTGCCGGATCTCCGCACCGTTCAGCTGCGCCTTCACCTTCGGCGACTCCTTCGCGCGCGCGACGAGCTCTTCCTCGGGCAGGTCGGCCGGAACCTGGATACGGTCGCGCACCTTCCCGTTCACCTGCACGACCAGCTCGAATGTGTCCTCTTCGAGCAAGGCTGGATCTGCCACCGGCCAGGGGTGCTCCCACAGCCGCTCGTGTCCCAGCCGCTCCCAGAGCTCCTCCGCGACGTGCGGCGCGTACGGCTGGATCAGCGACACCGCGGTTTCGGCGGCGAACCGAGCAGCGGGATCGTCCTGGGCCTTTGCCAGCTCGTTGACGAGCTCCATCACCGTCGAGATCGGCGTGTTGAACTGATGCCGCCGGCCCAGGTCGTCGGTGGCACGCGCAATCGTGCGATGCGTTTTGCGAGCCAGCGCCCCGTCGGCGGGCGGGCCGCCAACCGGCGCGTCGGCAACCTCGCCGACCACACGCCAGAGCCGTCGCAAGAAACGCTGCGTCCCCTCCACGACCGATGGGGTCCACTCCATGTCCTGGTCGGCAGGGCCGATGAACAGCAGCGACAGTCGCGTCGCGTCGGCGCCGTAGCTCTCGACGAGCTCGTCGGGTGTCGCGGCGCCTCCCACCCGCTTCGAGATCTTCGCGCCACCCTGTGTGACGAAGCCGTTGCCGAAGAAGCGCTTGAACGGCTCGCGGTGACCGATCAGCCCCAGGTCGTTCAGCACCTTCGTGAAGTAGCGCGCGTAGATCAGGTGGACCGTCGAATGGTCGACGCCGCCGGTGTAATGGTCGATCGGCATCCAGTAGTCCGTGATCTCGCGGTCGTACGGCGCGCGGTCGTTGTCCGGATCGCAGTAACGCAGGAAGTACCAGGACGAATCGACGAAGGTGTCCATGGTCTCGACCTCACGGCGGCCTTCTCTGCCGCAGCTCGGGCACGGAACCCGAACCCAGTCTTCCGCCTGCGCGAGCGGCGGAACTCCCTTTGGCTTGTAGTCCTCGACCTCGGGCAACAGCACGGGCAGCTCGTCCTCCGGCACGGGAACGATGCCGCAGTCGTCGCAGTAGACGACCGGAATCGGGCAGCCCCAGTAGCGCTGGCGCGACCAGCCCCAGTCGCGCAGGCGGTAGCTCACGGCCGAGCGCCCGCGCCCGTGCGTGCCTAGCCATTCGACGATCGCCTTCGCCCCCTCTTCGTGGGGCAGGCTCGAGAACTGAGCCGAGTCGACGAGCTTGCCCTCGTCGTCGATGACGGCCTTGATCGGAAGGTCGAACCGCTCGGCGAACTCGCGGTCGCGCTCGTCGTGAGCGGGCACCGCCATGATCGCGCCGGTGCCGTACTCCATCAGGACGTAGTCGGCGATCCACACAGGAAGGCGCGCGTCGTTGACGGGGTTCGTCGCGAAGAAGCCGCTGAAGACACCGGTCTTGTCGGTCTCGGCAGCGCGCTCCTTGGTAGGCCTGGCGCCGGCCTTGCGGGCGTACTCGCGGATCTCGTCGCCGTTCGGGGATTTCTCGGCCAGCCGGTCGACGAGCGGATGCTCCGGCGCGACCACGAAGAAGGTCGCCCCGAACAGCGTGTCCGGGCGTGTCGTGAACACCGGGATGTCGATGTCGAGCTCGTCGACCCGGAAGAGGATCTCCGCGCCTTCTGAACGGCCGATCCAGTTTCGCTGCATCGCCAGCACGCGCTCCGGCCACTGCACATCCTTCATCTCGTCGAGCAGCTCATCGGCGTACGCCGTGATGCGGAAGAACCACTCGTCGAGCTTGCGCGCCTCGACCTCGGCGCCGCAGCGTTCACAGTGGCCGTCCTTCACCTGTTCGTTGGCGAGCACGGTCTGGTCGTTGGGGCACCAGTTGACGACCGCGGCCGTGCGGTAGGCGTGGCCGGCCTCGAAGAACTTCAGGAAGAGCCACTGCGTCCAGCGGTAGTACTCGGGCTCGTGTGTCGAGAACTCGCGCGACCAGTCGATCGCCCAGCCCATGCGCTTCATCTGGGCGCGGATCCGTTCGATGTTGCGCTCGACGATCTTGCGCGGATGCTCGCCCTCCTTGAGCGCCGCGTTCTCCGCCGGCAACCCGAAGGAGTCGTAGCCCATCGGACGCAGCACCTCCGAGCCCGTCCGGCGATAGAAGTGCGCGAGGACGTCGCCAAGCGTGTAGACGAGGACGTGGCCGATGTGCAGCGAGCCGGACGGGTACGGCAGCATCTCGAGCACGTAGGACTTCTGCTCGTTGCGCGGCGCTCCCGGCTCGGGATTCGGCACCTCGAAGGCGCGGGTCTCTTCCCAGAACCGCTGCCACTTCGCCTCGATTGTCTGCGCGTCGTACTTGTCCATGACCGTCCCCTAGAAACGAAAAAGCCTCTCGGGTGAGAGGCCGTGGGAAGCTGGCGCGGCGTTCGCCACGGTGGCTTCCTTTCCTACAGAAGCAGCTCGTTCATCTCTCCGGATCGTAGCAGCGGTTACAGTCGCAGCCATGAGCGACTACACCCATCTCAATCTCAAGGACGCCGAGGATCAGGCGCCCAATTTCGGCCTCTCGCCCGATCTGGAGTTCCGAATGGCGCGCGTTCCCCTCGGGCTCGAGCAGTCGGGGCTCAGCTACTGCCGGGTGGCGCCCGGTTTCCGACTTCCTTTCGGGCATAAGCACAAGAACCAGGAGGAGGTCTACGTCCTCGTCAGGGGCAGTGCGCGGATGAAGATCGAGGACGAGGTCAAAGAGCTCAAGCAATGGGACGCGGTTCGCGTCCACAAGGACACGATGAGGTCGATGGAGGCGGGCGACGAGGGCGCGGAGTTCCTGATCGTGGGAGCCCCGAACACGGGTCCCGGCGACGCCGAAATGGTTCAGGGCTGGTGGAGCGAGTAACGCGCAGAATCGACTGATCGAGCTCTTCCCCGACACGGCTGCCGTCGAGGACGGCCAGCTGGTCGTGGGCGGCGTCCGCGCCTCGGCACTCGCGGACGAGTACGGCACGCCTCTCGTCGTCTACTGCCGGGACACGGTCCTCGCGCGTGCGCGCGCGTACGCGCGCGTGGACCCCGGAGCGCTCGTCGTGTACGGGACGAAGGCGTTTCCCAACGTCGCGCTGCTGCGGCTGCTCGCCGCGGAAGGGCTCGGGGCCGACGTCTCGACAAGCGGCGAGCTCGAGTTCGCATTACGCGCAGGCGTGCCCGGGCACCGCATTGTCTTCCACGGCAACAACAAGTCCGACGACGAGCTCCGCGCTGCAGCGTCCGCCGGCGCTCTGGTCGTCCTCGACGCACTCGACGAGCCCGCCCGTGCGCAGGCGGACGGCGTCGAAACGGTTCTGATCCGCGTCACTCCCGGCATCGAGGCCGAAACGCATCGGGCGATCCAGACCGCGCACGCGGAATCGAAGTTCGGGCTCGTCGCCGACGACGCCGTCGCTGCCGTCCGCGACGCGCGATCTGCAGGGCTCGACGTGGCAGGCCTGCACGTCCACATCGGCTCGCAGCTCATGCAAAGCGCCGAGAGCTTGGTCGCGGTGGAGCGGTTGGTCGCCGTCGCGCTCCGTTGCCGGGCAGAGCTCGACTGGGTACCGCGCGTCTTCGATCTCGGCGGCGGGCTCGCCGTCCGGCACTCGTTGGCCGAGATCGTGCCGCAACCGGAGGAGTTCGCGCGAGAGCTGCTCGTCCGCCTGCGCGACCACTGGACGGAGCCGGCCCGTGTGATCTTCGAACCGGGCCGCTCGCTCGTCGGATCGGCCGGTTTCACGCTCTACCGTGTGGGCGTGATCAAGCGGACGACGGGCGTCGCGTACGCGGCGGTGGACGGCGGCATGTCCGACAACCCGCGTCCGCAGCTCTACGGCTCGCGCTACGAAGCGCTGCTCGCAAACCGCGCCGACGAGCCTGCCTCGGGTACCTACCGCATCGCAGGCAAGCACTGCGAGTCGGGTGACGTCCTCATCGACAGCGTCGAGCTGCCGGAGCCCCGGCGTCACGATCTGCTCGCCGTGCCGGCAATTGGTGCGTACACGCTCGCAATGGCGTCGAACTACAACAGCTTGTCGCGTCCCGCCGCCGTGCTGGTCACGGACGGCCGCGCCGAGCTGATTCGCCGGCGCGAGTCAATAGACGATCTCCTTACTTTCGAATCTAAGTAGCGAAGCCAGGCCGGACAAGCCGGGGCGGCGCGACGAGACGGGCGTCCTTCACGGGAGGATTCCACGGCTCGGCCAGCGGCGCCGCGCCGAATGACGCCAGCCGCCGCTCCTCGGGCGCGTCGGCGTAAAGCGTCGTGCGCTGCCGCGGGATGCGCCCCGTCGAACGAATCAGCTCCTCCATCGCCTCCGGCGCGAACTCCTGCCCATGCTCGGCGCCGGCCGACCGGGAGATCGACTCGTTCATCAGCGTGCCCCCGAGATCGTTCACACCTGCGCGCAACGCGGCCGCAACCCCTCGCGCACCGAGCTTGACCCACGACACCTGGATGTTTGTGATCCAAGGATGCAACGCAAGCCGGGCAATCGCGTGCACGAGCAGCGTCTCCCCGAACGTCGGGCCTGAGCGCGCCTGCCCGCGCAGCCACATCGGCGCTTCCATGTGCACGAACGGGAGCGGCACGAACTCGGTGAAGCCGCCACTCGAGCGCTGCTGCTCGCGCGCATGCACGAGATGACGCGCCCAGTTGCGGGGGCCCTCGACGTGGCCGAACATCATCGTCACGTTCGAACGGAGACCAACCCGATGCGCGATGTCGTGCACTTGGAGCCACTGCGCGGTCGTGACCTTGTCCGGGCAGATCACCTGCCGCACCTCGTCGTCGAGAATCTCGGCGGCTGTGCCCGGAAGCGAGCTGAGGCCCGCGTCCCGCAGCTCCGTGAGGTAGTCCTCGAGCGGCACCTCGAGCGTCGCCGCCCCCTGCCAGATCTCGAGCGCAGAGAACGCGTGCACGTGCAGCCCGGGAACCGCTTCCTTGATCGCCCGAACGACGGACAGGTAATAGTCGCCGGTGAACGCAGGATGGATCCCGCCCTGCAGGCAGACCTCGGTTGCTCCGCGGTCCCAGGCTTCCTGGCAGCGCCGGACGATCTCGTCGTGCGGGACGAAGTACGGCGCACCCCGCAGGTTCGCTGCGAGCTTCCCCTTCGAGAACGCGCAGAAGCCGCAGCGGAAGTAACAGACGTTCGTGTACTGGATGTTGCGCGTGACGACGTAGCTCACCGCGTCACCGCACACCTCGCGCCTGAGGCTGTCCGCAGCAGCAAGCACCCGGTCGCGTTCGTGGCCACGCGCGCGAAATAGACCCGCGATCTCCTCCTCCCCGAGCTCGGTGCGCGTATCGATCGGCAGCGCATCCCGAGGAACGAACGGGATCGACACGTCTTCGCCCGGCGACCAGCCGTCTTCGCGCGCCAGCCCCAGCGAGTCGGAGGCTCGCAACACCGCAGGCATGACGCCGGGATCGATCCATTCGCCGGAGATCCACTCCGGATAAACCGGGAGGCGCGGTGCGAGCTCGAGCCCGCGGCTCTCCGTAGCCCTGCGCAGCAGGTCGAGCTCGGGCCAGGGCGCTTCGGGATTCACGTGGTCGATCGTCACGGGCGAAACGCCGCCCCAGTCGTCGATCCCGGCGTCGAGCAGGCGCGGGAAGTCGTCGTAGGACAGATTCGGCGGGGCCTGCAGATGCGCGTGGGGACCGAGCAGGATGCGCGCGACGGCGATCGTCCACAGCAGCTCCTCGAGCGGCGGTTCCGGCGCACCGGCCATGCGCGTCCCCGGCTTCGCCCGGAAGTTCTGGACGATCACCTCCTGCACATGTCCATAGCGCTCGGCGAGCTCGTGGATCGCGAGCAGCGCGTCGATGCGCTCGGCCCGCGACTCGCCGATTCCGATCAGGATCCCCGTTGTGAAGGGAACGCGCTCTTCGCCCGCGGCCGCGAGCGTTTCGAGCCTGCGCTCAGGGATCTTGTCCGGAGAACCGAAGTGCGGGCCGCCGCGAGCGGACAGCCGGTCGGAGGTCGTCTCGAGCATCAGGCCCATGGATGCGCTCACCTGCCGCAACCGTGCCGCGTCCTCCCTCGTCATCACGCCGGGGTTGAGATGCGGCAGGAGCCCGGTCTCGCCGAGAACAGCCTCTGCCGCGCGCGCCAGGTAGTCGAGCGTCGTCTCACATCCGAGCGCTTCGAGCTCTTCGCGCGCAACCCGGTAGCGAAGCTCCGGCTTGTCGCCGAGGGTGAACAGCGCTTCGCGGCAGCCGGCGGCGGTGCCGGCACACGCGACCGCGAGCACCTCGTCGATCGACATGTACGCGCGCTCACCACGTCGGGGCGGGTGCGCGAACGTACAGTAGTGGCAGACGTCGCGGCAGAGTTTCGTCAGCGGGATGAAGACCTTCGGCGAGTACGTGACCAGGTTGCCGTGCCCCTCGTCGCGCAGCGCCCGCGCCTCTGCACAGAGCTCGTCGAGCGGCCGGGCGAGGAGCTCCATCAGTGGAGCTTAGATCCCGGACTAGTGGCTACGGAAACTCAGACGAGATCGACCGACGCGAAGCCGAGCGCTGCCGCGACGAGAACAGCTCCGGCTCCCGCGGTTGCCAGCGACCACTTGCGCGCCGGAGTGCCCGGCGCGGCGAGTACGGCAGCTCCGCCGAGGCCGAGCGTGATACCGGCAAAGGTCTCGACTGCCTGAAACGCAACGCCGAGGGCCAGCGAGGCGCCGACGCCAACGCCGGTTCCGTGCAGTGCGAGGGTTGCCGCGCCCGCCCCCGCGCCGAAGTTGCCGGGCGTCAGCGGGAGCATTCCGGCGAGCGCCATCGCCGCGATCAGCACGATCGCGACGAAGACCGGCCTCTGGACCCCCAGCGCCAGCGCAATCGCCGTAGCGGCGCCCAGACGGGCGGCGAAGGAACAGCCGACCCAGGCAAAGATGCTCACACCCGCGCGCGGAAAGCGCGCAATGCGGCGAAAGATTTCCAACAGGCTTCTTAGATGTCCGGCGGCCCTCCCACTGATGCGCACACCAACCGCGACGGCAACGAAGACGGCAAGGGCAAGAAGCGGAGCGGGCCAGAGCGGGACACTTCCGATCGCGGCAGCGGCCACGACCATTCCTGCGAGCGCGAGCGTCCGCGCTGCGGCGACCGACCCGCCGACACCACAGGCTCGCCAGATCCGCTCCTCGCCGGGAAGTGTCCTCGAGAGCAAGCCGAGCCGGACCGCGCCGCCGATGTGGGCCGGAGTCACGCTGTTCACGAGCGAGCCGATCGCGTATCTCGCCGAAACCTGTGTGAAGCTCGCGGTGCCGCAGCATGCTCGAAGGCCCGCCCGCCACGCAGCCGCCGAACAGAGCAGACCCGCGGCGAAGGCTGCGGCCGCGGCGAACAGCCAACCCGGCTGCGCCCGCACCAGGTCGGTCACGGCCGTGCCGACGGCGACGCGCCCGATTCCCAGCACTGCGATTGCCAGCGCGGCAGCTACGGCGAGGCCGATCCCGACCAGGTAGCTCCGGCGGATCGAGCCGAGCCGAGCCAGATTGAGCTCGTCGAAGATGTCGGAGCTGATGTGGGTTCGCAACACGGTCATCCACGCTATCGGCGCAAAATGAGAGGAGCGTTAAGAAAACGCTTTCACGCGGAGCGGTGACTGCCATGATCCGCTTCCGTGCGGGAAGCGCGTCGACGCGACTCGGGCCTGTCCGCTCTACTCCTTGCTCGTGCTGGGACTCGCGGCGGCGCTCGTCGGACCGGCCGTCGGCGGCCACGACGGCGGTCGGAAGGAGCCTGGCTCAGGCAACGGGAAGCGCTCTACTGAGTTGACCGTTAACAAGGGTACGGTGTCCGCTATCCCCCTTCGCACGCGCAAAACCATTCGCAAGTGATTCATGCCGTCCGGACCAACGGCCGCGCCGATTTGCTCGTCCCCGCCGGCGGCGCGGGCCTGTTAGCCGCACTGCTCGTCTGGCTCGGTCCCCCCGGGACCGACCTTGCGGCCCACGTCTACCAGCGCACGTTGTTCATCGAGCACGGCTTCGTGCTCTGGAACAACTTCTGGTACGCGGGGCGCTACAGCTTCGTGAACTACAGCGTCCTGTACTACCCCTTGGCCGCAGCGATCGGCATCAAGCTGCTCGCCGTTCTCAGCGTGACGGTCGCGGTGGTCGCGTTCTCTGCTGTCGTGCGCCACGAGTGGGAGTTGCACAGCCGGTGGACGATCCGGGCATTTGCGGTCGTCTGGGCGTTACTCGTTGTCTCCGCCGCGTATCCGTTCATGCTCGGGATGGCGCTCGCCCTGGCCTCCCTCTGGTCGCTGCAACACGAGCGTCGGTGGATTTTTGCGTGCCTCACGCTCCTGACCCTCGCGGCCAGCCCGCTCGCCTTCCTGTTACTCGTCGTGCTGCTGGCAGCTGTGGCGCTCGCAGGCCGTGGCGAGCCTCGCCGGTTCGTTGCGCCCGCCGCAGCTATCGCCTCGATCGGGGTGCTCGAGTTCCTGATGCGACGGATGTTCCCGGGACGCGGCAGCTATCCGTTCTCCCCCGAGGAATTCCTTGCCGCGGGCGCGTTCTGTCTAATCGGAGTGGCTCTGACCTGGAGAGTCGCCGGCGCGCGGCTGCTTCGCTGGACCTACGTCGTGTACTTCGTTGCCTGCACCGCCGCCTTCGCGGTCTCGTCACCGGTCGGCGAGAACATCGCGCGCCTGCGTTTCGTCGCCGCGCCGCTCGCGATCCTGACGCTTTCGCTCCGGCGTTGGCAGCCCCGCTTCCTCTGCGCCGTCGCGTTGGCGCTCGCGATCTCCTGGAATCTCACGCCGCTTGCAGCCAGCTTCGTGCGCGGCGTGAACGACCCGGCCGCGCACGCAGAGTACTGGTCGCCGACCATCACCTACCTGAAACGCCACCTCGCTCCTTCGTACCGCGTGGAGGCGGTCGACACTGCTGGACACTGGCCCGCAGACTTCCTCGCCCGGGCGCGAATCCCGCTCGCGCGCGGCTGGTTCCGCCAGGAGGACTTCCCGCAGAATCGCGTGCTGTACGGGGAGCTCGGGGCCAAGGCCTACGTCGCCTGGCTGCGCCGGGTGAGCGTGCGTTACGTCGTCCTTACGACGGCACGTCCTGACTACAGCTCGCGCGCAGAGGCGCGTTTGCTCAGAAGCGGCCGCTCAGGGCTGACGCCCGTGTACCGGACAGCGACGACCACGATCTTCAAGGTCTCCTCCCCGCGCCCGCTGATCACGGCGCCGGCCCGCGTCCTCGCGCTCGGGTACACGTCGATCAAGCTCGCCGTTCCGGTCAAGGGCACGTACCGGCTCAATGTGACGTACGCGCCCTACTGGCACACGCGGGCCGGCTGCCTAACCGAGACTCCTGACGGCATGACGCAACTGACCGTGCGCCGCACGGGAGTCGTGTCGCTCCGTTTCGCCGTCACCGCCACGCGCGCCATCGAAGCGATGGTCGGCACCCAGCCTGAGCCTTGTAACTAGTAGCTGGCTAGGGCTTGGCTGAGATCAGCTTGCCGAAGGGATGCCAGCTGTTGTTCGACCAGCGCTGGAGCCGGACCTGCGTCAGCGGGAACCGGCTCGTCGGTGTCGTGCGAATGACGATGCCCGGGAGAACGAAGGGATTGCCCTTCTCGGTCAGGTGCGTGGCCGCGTTCATCACGCTCTGTCGGGTCAGGTTCTTGCCGGCCTTCTTGAGCGTGGTCACCATCGTGTAGGCGGTCGCCATTCCTGCAGTGAAGTAGCCGTCGCTCAGGTCACGCGAGTTGACGCTCGACCCGTACTTCTTGAGGATCGACTGGAAGAGCTTGACTCCCTTGTCGTTACGCCAGATCGGCGACGCGGGATCCTTGCCGAACACGATCGAGATCGATCCATTCGCAGCCTTCTGCGGGACGATTGCCATCAGCGCGGACGCCGACGAGACGTCATTGACGAAGATCTGCGGCTTCCAATTGAGCCGCGAGACCGCGTTGAAGGCCTGCAGCGAGAACTTTCCAAAGGCGAAGACCATCAGGACGTTGGCCTTCGAGGCCTTGAGCTGCGTCACCTGGGGCTGGACGTCCGCAGAGGTCGGGTCGTACCCCACCTTGGCGACGATCGACTTGGCCTGCGCGCCGAGCCCGCGCCTCAGGCCGGCGAGCAGATCCCGCCCGTAATCGTCGTTCTGGTAGAGGACCGCGATCTTCGGTTTCTTGACGTTCTTGACGACGTAGCGTCCATAGAGCTCACCCTCCTCCGAATACGGTGGGATGTAGCCGATCGTCCACGGGTACTTCTTGTAGTCGCGCCCGAAGGTGGTCGCGCCCGAGGAGACGTAGAGCTGCGGCACCTTCGCGTCGTTCAACAGCTTGCGCACCGCGAGGTTGTTGCTCGTCCCGAGCGAGCTGAACACGGCGAAGACCTGCTCCTGCTGAATGAGGCGGATCGTGTTGTTGACGGCGCGCCCGGGGTCGTAACCGTCGTCGAGATAGGTGAATGTGATCTTGCGGCCGAACACGCCGCCCTTGTCGTTGACGTACTTGAAGTACGCCTCGATCCCACGCGCGACGTTGCCGGCGATCGCGGCCTCGCCGCTCAGCGGCACGCTCGAGCCGAGATGGATCTCGGTAGCGGACACCCCGGGCGTCGCGACTGGTCGCGCGCCGGCCGACGTCACCGCGATCGCGCCGACGACCGCGCACACAAAGATGACCCTTGCGCCCACTCCCACCCTAAGACCGAGTGTATAGCCGAGTTGTTAGCGGCCCGAATACGCGACGCAACAAGCCCCCTGCGCCCGTGGGCAGGAGGACCATGACGACGATCAGTACGACACCGAAAATCATGCTCGGGATGCCGGGCTGCTTCGGGTCGAGATTGAGCGCCGGCAGATGGTTGATCCAGCCCGCCACGCTGTCGGCGTGGTTCTGCAGGAAGTAGATGAGCCCGGCGCCCGCGATCAGCCCCACCAGGGAGTCGAGCCCACCCACCGCCAGTCCGACGACGAGGTACACGGAGAGGATGATCGGGAAAACGTCGGGGTTGACGTACGCGTTGGCGATCGCGTACAGCGAGCCTGCCACTCCCGCGTAGAACGCGGAGATCCCGAAGGCGAGCGTCTTGTATGTCGCGAGGCTGATGCCCGACGAAGTGGCCGCCACCTCGCTGTCGCGAATCGCCTTGAGCGCCCGCCCGGCCTTGCTTCCCACCAGCAACCACGCCGCCAAGAGCAGGACGAGCGCGATGCCCCAGGTGAGGTAGTACATCCAGTTGTTCGTCGTGGTCGAGAGCCCGAAAGGCGGCTTGGCGAGATTGAGGATCTTGCCGGTCGTACCGCCGAAGAGATGGTCGAACTTCTTCGGCAACTGCGGGAACGACACTGCGATGCCGAAGGTGATCAGCGCGAGATAGAGACCGGAGAGGCGGAGCGCCGGCAAGCCGACGAGCAGTCCGGCGACGCCCGCGATCACGCCGGCGATGGGGATCGTCCAGAGATCCCGGATCTGATGGCCATAGACCCCGTCCAGGCTCAGAATCGCAGTGGTGTAGCCGCCGATCGCCATGAACGCGCCATGCCCGAGCGAGATCTGCCCGCTGTACCCGGTGAGGATCGATAAGCCGAGAAGCGCGATGAAATACATCCCGACGATCGCCAGCTCACGGGCCCGGAAGTCGCTGACGAAGCGCGGCAGGGCCGCGACGACCAGAGCGAGGACCGCAAAGCCGCAGAGCTCCAGCAAAAGCTTCACCCTCATACGCGTCTCACCGCCACCCGACCAAAGAGGCCGCCCGGACGCACGAGCAGCAAAACGAGGATGAGCATGAGGGCGGCCGGCAGCTTCAACGTCGAGCCGATGAAGCCGACGTAGCGGCCGAGCAACGTGATCGTCACGCCGAGCAGAATCCCACCGACGACCGCGCCGATCGCGCTGTCCAGTCCTCCGAGCACGGCCGCCGCGAACGCATACAGCAGGATCGTCTGCATCATGTTCGGGTCGAGGAAGACGACCGGGGCGATCATCATTCCCGCAACCGCGCCGAGCACCGCGGCGATCCCCCAGCCGAGCGCGAGCATCCAGCCGACGCGAATGCCGACGAGCCGCGACGAATCGGGGTTGACCGCGGCCGCACGCAGCGCCAGCCCGAGCTTCGTGAGGCGGAAGAAGAGCGCCAGCAGGACGACGAGCCCGATGGACACCAGGACAATTCCGATGTCCTGAACGCTGATGGGGACGCCGCCGACGTCGATCGTCCGCGTGGAGAACGGCCCGCGGAACTGCCGGTTTGCGCCACCCCAGATCACGCTCATCAGGCCGTTGAGGAGCAGCGCGAGACCGAGCGTGACAATCACGATGGTCAGGACGGGCGCATCTTCGATGGGACGGATCACTATGCGCTCGATCGTCACGCCCCCCGTGAAGGCAATCGCGAGCACGATGGGAAACGCTGCCCAAAACGACAGGCCGTGGTTCATAAGCGACCAGGCGATGAACGTCGTGAACGTCGCCATCTCACCCTGGGCGAAGTTGATGACGCGTGTCGAGCGATAGATGATCACGATCGCGAGCGCGAGGCCCGCGTAGATCGCTCCTTCGCGGATGCCCGCGGCGAGCTGCTGCGCGAACTCCGTCCAGGTGAAGGCGCCGACAAGCATCAGTAGCCGAGGTAGGACTTGCGGACGGATTCGTTGGCACGCAGCTCGTCGCTGGTGCCTTCGACGACGACGTTGCCGACCTCCAGTACATACGCGCGCGCTGCGTGCGCGAGCGCAAGGTTCGCGTTCTGCTCGACGACGAGCACCGAAATACCCTCGTCGCTCTTCATGCGCTCGAGCACTGCGAAGATCTCGCCGACGACGATCGGAGCGAGGCCGAGCGACGGCTCGTCGAGCAACAGCAGCTTCGGCCTGGCCATCATCGCGCGGCCGAGCGCCAGCATCTGCTGCTCGCCGCCGGAGAGCGTCCCCGCCTGCTGGTCGCGACGTTCCTCCAGCCGGGGGAAGAACTTGAAGACGCGCTGCGCGTCCTCCTTGAGACCCCTGCGTCGAACATAGGCGCCGAGTCTGAGATTTTCCCACACCGAGAGCTCGCTGAAGGTGCCGCGACCCTCCGGGACGTGGGCGATGCCCGCACGCGCCGTCGCCTCGGGACGGCGCGGGAGCTTCTTCCCGGCGAACACGACGTCGCCGCTGCGGCGCACGGTGCCGGAAATGGCGCGCAGCGTCGTCGTCTTCCCTGCACCGTTCGCGCCGAGCACCGCGACCAGCTCGCCGTCACCGACCTGGAGCGACACGCCGTGCAACGCCTTGACGGGGCCGTAGCGCGCCTCGACGTTGTGCAGTTCGAGCGTGCTCACGTTGGCGTCCCCAGGTACGCCTCGATGACGGACGAATTGGCCTGTATCTCGCTAGGAGTCCCTTCGGCGATCTTCCTCCCGAAGTCGAGCACGTGGACGCGGTCGGCGACGCCCATGACCAGTCCCATGTGATGCTCGACAAGGAGGATCGTCAGCTCGAAGTCGTCGCGCAGCCGCTTGAGGAACGTCCCCAGCTGCTCGACCTCCTCGTGACTAAGCCCCCCTGCCGGCTCGTCGAGCAGCAGCAGCTGCGGGGCTGAGGCGAGTGCCCGTGCAAGCTCGACGCGCTTCTGCGTCGCGTATGGGAGCTCCAGGGGCGAGCGATAGCGGACGGAGTGGAGGTTCACGTAGAAGAGGATGTCTTCGGGGCGCGGCTCGCCGGCTCGAGCATGTGCACCGACCCTGACATTGTCGAGCACCGTCATCCCGCGGAAGAGCTCGACGTTCTGGAACGTGCGCGCGATTCCGCGCTGGATGACCGCGCTCGGAGGGGTGTCGAGGAGGGTTTCCCCGTCGAAGCGAACGTCGCCCTCGTCGGGAGTGTAGAGGCGCGTGATCACGTTGAACGCGGTCGTCTTGCCGGCTCCGTTCGGCCCGATGAGCCCAACGATCTCTCCGTCCTCCGCTGTGAAGGAGACGGCATCGAGCGCGACGATGCCGCCGAAACGCTTGGAGACGTTGTCGACCTCGAGGAGGGGCAAGAGCGCCATAGCCTACGGCGAAGCGCGGGGGAGTGAATCGGCCGCCGCGGCCCTCCGGCACGGTGTCCGACACCAGCCTGCGAAGTCGTGGCTCCCAGGGCGCCGCTCCACGAGCGGGATCGCTGAGTTTCGTCACGGCGTCGTGACACTCAGGCATGGGTGTCTGACACCCTGAACCACATGCATCCAACGGCAGAGCGTTTCCAGGCACGCCTCCGGGAGCTCGGCCTCGATGTCGACGTTCGGGAGCTCGCCGACTCCACCCGCACCGCCCTGGAAGCGGCGGACGCGGTCGGCGTCGAGGTCGGGCAGATCGTCAAGTCCCTCGTGTTCGTCGACCAGGAAGCGCCCCTTCTGTGTCTGTGCGCCGGCGACCGGCGCGTGGACACGGAGAAGCTCGGTGCCGGTGTGCGGCAAGCAAAGGGCGACGAGGTCCGCGACGCAACGGGCTTCGCCATCGGAGGGGTGCCGCCGCTCGGCCATGACCGACCCGTCCGCACGGTTGTCGATGCCTCCCTGCGGCGGTTCGAGACGGTGTGGTGCGCCGGTGGCACGCCGCACGCGGTCTTCCCAGTCGCCACCGAATCGCTGATCGCGGCGATTCCGAACGCCGAAGTCCGAGAGGTCGCCTAGAAAACTCAGTGCAGGGTTTCGTCCACGCCGCGGGTCTGCTCCTTAGGGGGGCGCGCCTCCGCGGTTGTCGACCTGCTAGGAAGTCACAGTCGCGGCAGCGCCTCCTCCTTTTGTCCGCGAGGGCTAGCCGTCCTCGCGCCTGTGTCCTGCCGCGACCTGCTCGAGCGCCTCGCGGTTCAACTCCTCGCCTGGAATGCCGACCACCTTGCCTGCGGTCTTCGCCCGCAGCGTCGCCGTGCGTGTCCCGTCCTCGATCTGGGCCCGCTCACCGACGATCGCCCCTGGGCCGAGCTCTCCCACCACCTCACCGTCGACGACCACCTCGAGCACTCCGTCAAGTACGAGGTAGACGATGGGGGAACCCTCGCTCGTGTCCCCCTGCTCGACGAGGACATCGCCCGAGGAAAGGGACTGCGGGCGCGGCTTGCTGTCGCCACCCATGATCTCCAGCGAGAGCTCGCGCTCTACGGCGCTCTCGACAGCGGTGACGACCGCAGGAGAGTCTTCACTCCCCCATGGGGTGTTCTGCTCGTGTGACTCGCGGTACCACTTGTCGAAGTCGATCGCTCCGCTCTTCTGGACGAGCGCTCCATCTTTGCCGTAGATCCAGTGGCGCGGAAAGGGACTGGCGCCGGTGAGCTCGTGCTCGGAGGTGCCGTCTGCGCTGATCGTGAGCGCAAGAGTCGTCCACGCGATCGCCGAGTTGATCTGGAAGTAAGGCTTGCCGCGCACGCTTCTAGGCGCCGGCATCCCGGTGCGACCACCTGCGGTCTGGGTGAAACGCACCCAGCCGTCACCGACCTCGGTGTCCTGGAGCGTCGGCATCGCAACGGCGGGGACGGCGATCTCCTTCGGCCCCAGCTTGAGCCTGGTCAGCCCGATGCGACCTCGGCCCGCCTGACCGTAGTCAGTGATCTTGCCGTCCTCGACCTCGATCCACGCGTGCAACTCGTTCGCCTCGCGGAAGAGATCGGCGCGGTGCATGGTTTCGAGGTGGTCGATGCGGTCGGGCGGAGGGTAGTCGTAGTGGGCGACACCCATCGTGAACGGCAGCTTTGGCAGCCCTTCGACTGCCTCCGACGGAATCCACGAGATCGAAGTGACGGAGGACTGGATCCGCATAGTTGCCCCTTTCGCGACGCTGCTGGTTTGGGGTCGAGCCTATGCCCCTCTCGACCTGCTTACAAGATCAGCGGGCTGGGTGATCGGCGCCTGACAGGCGAAGTTCTCGCAGACGTAGACCGCGGGACGCCCGTCGACGAAGTCCTTTCCCTGCAGGAGTGGGACGTCCTCGCTCGGGCCGAAAGCGACGACCGCATTCGGATCGAAGGAGGCGAGAGCTGCGCGCGCGACCTCGGTGTCCGGCCCACCGATCACCGCCAGCTCGCGGGGCGGGGAGAAGTGGAGATCGAGTGCGTTCAGAGCGTGGCCGAACGCCGACGGCGCCTGCGGCAGAAGGCTGGCGACGAAGCGGAAGACGCCGACCGCCTGCCGTTCGAGCTCTGGATCGCCCCACAGCCGCGCGAGGCGCAGGAGCACGTACGCGAGCATCGAGTTCCCTGACGGTGTCGGGTGGTCGTCGAAGTCCTTCTTGCGGCTGACGAGTTGCTCGCCGTCACTCGGCGTCAGGAAGAAGCCGCCGCGCTCATCGTCGCCGAACAACGCAACGGCAAGGATTGCGAGCCGGCGCGACTCTTCGAGCCAGCGCAGCTCTCCTGTCGCGACGTGCAGCTCGTAGAGGCCGTTGGCCACGTCTGCGTAGTCCTCGAGCACGCCCGCGTGCTTCGCCTGCCCCGCGCGCCAGCTGCGGAAGAGCCGCCCTTCCGGGGTCGACAGCGGGCCGAGGAGGAACTCCGCGAGAGCACGAGCAGCATCGAGGTAGTCGGCTCGCTCGAGGCGTCGGCCTGACTCCGCGAGTGCGGCCAGAGCAAGTCCGTTCCACGAAGCGATCGCCTTGTCGTCGCGGAGCGGCTTCGGCCGCAGCTCACGCTTCTCGAAGAGCCGCACACGGGTCTCGGGATCGAGCTCGCCGCGAATGATGAAACGACCGTGCTCGAACGGCTGGAGGA
The DNA here is from genome assembly GCA_038237145.1 of Gaiellales bacterium. GTDB lineage: Bacteria > Actinomycetota > Thermoleophilia > Gaiellales > Gaiellaceae > 3-1-20CM-4-69-9. Next base: position 246 of record JBBRZA010000042.1, on the reverse strand, counting down.
GCTCGCGTGGAACGTCGTCGGCTTCCGTCCACGTGTAGGTCAGTCCCTCGACGCCGTCCGTGTCGGCGTCCTGCGCCGAGGCGAAGCCGCCTTCGGGCAGCCGCAGCTCGCGCAACATGTAGTCGAGAGTCTCTTCGGTGACTTCGCGGTAGCGCTCGTTTCCCGTCACGAGCCAGCCGTGTAGATACGCGGGCACGAGCAGCGCGTTGTCGTACAGCATCTTCTCGAAGTGCGGCACGAGCCACT
>JBBRZA010000041.1:0-27240 GCA_038237145.1 Gaiellales bacterium | reverse complement strand
GGGCCATGCGTCCCTTCCTCGAGCTCGCGCTTTCGCCGCCGCTCCGGAATGAGACCGACTGGGCGGAACAGCATCATCAGGACGATGATGACTCCGTAGATCCCGAACTCGTACTTCGCGACCTCGACGTTGAGCGGTGTGTGCGCGTTGGCCCAGGCGCCGATGTTTGCGAGCCCTTCGACGTTCAGCCACGCGAGGATCGCCCCGCCGATGACGACGCCCCAAAGGCTTCCCATCCCGCCCAGGATCACCATGCAGAGGAGGAAGATCGAGATGTTGAAGTGGAACTGGCTCGGGAACGCGCCAGAGTTGAAGCTGGCGACGTACGCGCCCGCGACGCCACCGAAGAACGCGCCGATCGCGTAGGCCCATGTCTTGGTGCGCATGAGCGGGATGCCCATCGCTCCCGCGGCGGTCTCGTCCTCTCTGATGGCGATCCACGCACGCCCGAGCCGCGAGTCACGCAGGCGGTAGCAGCAGAAGACGGTGACGAGCAGAACTACGAGCGCGGCCCAGTAGAAGAGGCGCGCACGGTCGAAGGACTGCGCGAACGACACCGGCAGGCCGACAGCGTTGTTCAAGCCTTCGCCGAATCCTGGTGAGTCGATCGGGCTGATGCCGAACGTTCCGTGTGTCAGATCGAATCCGTGCAGGCTGTCGGCGTTGCGGACGAACTGCGGAATGATCTCGCCGAAGCCCAACGTGACGATCGCGAGGTAGTCGCCTCGAAGGCGCAGGGTGGGCAGTCCGATCAGGATCCCGCCGAGCGCAGTGATAAGCCCTGCACAGAGCAGGACGAGCCAGACGGAGATGTGAATCCCCTGTGCTTCTCTGGAGATCCCGACCGAGCCGAAGTGGAAACGCACCTGCTCGAACTGCCCGGACGCGAGCCAGCCGGCCGTGTACGCGCCGATTGCGTAGAAGGCGACGTAGCCGAGATCCAGCAGGCCGGCGTAACCGACGACCACGTTCAGCCCGACGGCCATCACGACGAAGACCAGGATCGTCACACCGGCGCCGACGTCGGGAAATGCCAGGATCACCGGGACGTCCGTCGGCAAGCTCGACACGTAGTAGGGGTACGTCGCGGCCAGCGTCACTATCGCGAGCACCGGCACGGCGCTTCGGATCCGGCCCGGCAGACGGCCCCACGCCTTGAACACGTTGTCGACCGGCTCCAGTCGACCCAGTGCGCGGATTCTCTCGCGCATCACTTATGCCCCCTCTGGAGTCCGTTCGCCCAAGAGGCCTTCAGGGCGGAAGACGAGGATCGCGATCAGAATTCCGAACACGATCGAGCGTGTCCAGTCGCTCCCGGGAGCGAGCCAGGAGAGACCTTCGTTGAAGGCCTGGATCAGGCCGATCAGGAGGGCGCCGAGAACCGCGCCCGACAGGTTGCCGATGCCTCCGAGCACCGCAGCCGTGAATGCAATCAAACCGAGCTCGAACCCGGTGTCGTAGCGGATGTTGAACTCGATCAGGTACAGCAGCCCACCGACTCCGGCCAGACCGCCTGCGAGGAGAAAGGTGAACGAGATCGTTCGGTTGACGTTGACGCCCATGATCGCCGCGGCGTCGGTGTCCTGCGAGGTCGCGCGCATCGCCTTGCCGTGCCGGGTCGACTGGACGAGCCAGGTCAGCAGGATCAGGATCGGGACGGTCGCCAGCACGGCGAACAGCTGGTTCCACTGGTAGAAGACGTCGCCGATCTTGAAGACGTTCCCCTCGGAGATGAGCGGCGGGATGCTGCGGAAGTTCACGCCGAAGATCGCGAGCGAGATGTTCTGAACGATGAACGACATGCCGACTGCTGTGATCAAGACCGCCAAACGCGGGGCCTGACGCAGGCGGCGGTACGCCACGAACTCGATCGTGGCGTTCATCAGCGCCCCGAAGGCGACGACGATCACGAGTGTCGCCAACAGGCCGACGAGGATTGCGAGCACCGATGACGTCTCGTCGAGCCCGAAAATGGAGACGAGGAAGGTGCTCGAGACAAGCCCTGTCAACGCGAAGACATCGCCGTGCGCGAAATTGATCAGTTGCAGGATGCCGTACACAAGCGTGTACCCGAGAGCGATCAGCGCATAGACCGAGCCCGTCGTGATGCCGATCAGAAGGACCGTGAAGAAGTCACTCGGTGTCTTGATGAGATTGACCACGAGCCAGACGCCGAGCAGCACGACAAAGCCGATCCCGATGATCGACGTCGCGCTCGGTCGCCGCTCCGCGAGCGCCGTGAGCCACGAGGGGGTCTGAGTTGGGGCCGCGATTGGCCGATTCTAGAACCGTCCCGGGGGAAGGCAACACCTTCCCCCGGGATGGTGAGGTATGGGCTAGCCCGCTGCTGCCGCCCGGGCGGCCTCTACGAGGTTCGCCTTCGGGGCAGCCGTCTTGAAGGTCACGAGCTTGTTCGTCCCCTTGTAGATCGTGAAGAGGAGGGCGGCACCCTTGGCACCGGTGATGTCGCCGTTCTCGTTGATCTCGAAGCTGCCGATCAGGCCGTCGGAGATCTTGGTCTTGAAGATCTCGTCGATGACGCCCTGACGTGTGCCGTCGGAGTTCGCGATCGCGTCCAGCATGACCCGTGCTGCCTGGGCCCCGAGAATCGCGTACGGATCGACCGACTTCCCGGGAATGGTCGCCTTGAAGTCGTTGATGAACGTCTCCGCGGCGCCGGTGTACTTGTCGATCCCGACTCCGGCCACGCTGAAGAAGGCGTCCTTGGCGTTCGGGGTTCCGCCTTCGGCGCGCTGGAACACTGCGTCCGCCGTGAAGCCGTCCGGCAGGAAGAGCTTCACTCCGGTGTTCGGCCCGAGCACGGCGACCTTGTCGTTGATCAACTGGCCCGAGTTCTCGTCGACGAGCCCACCGATGAAGATGGCGTCCGGATTCGTCGCCTTGATCCGGGTGAAGATCGCCCGGAAGTTCGCCTGCTTCGGGTCGTAGGCCGTGAAGCCCGTGACCTTCATCCCGAGGGCTTCGGCTGCGCCCCTGAAGTTCTTGGCGACGCCGAGGCCGTAGGCCTCCTTGTCATTCAGGATGTAGATGCTGTTCACGCCCTGCGCCTTTGCGAACTCGGCCATCACCGCGCCCTGGTTCGGATCGCTGGGCGCGACGCGGGCGTAGTTGCGCTTGCCGCTCGGGTAGTACTTCTCCGGCTCGTTGCCGGCGCAAGGCTCGGTCAGACACCCGTAGGTGTTGGCCGGCGAGAGCAGCATCAGCCCTCCGCCCGGCGCCTGGTTCAGCACCGGGATCTCGATCGCCGCGCAACCGGAGTTGAACGTCCCGATCACGCCGATGAGTGATTCGTTCTGGGCGTAAGCGTGGGCGTTGCGGCTGCACTTGTCGGGATCCCATTTCGCGGCCTGCGCCGTCGAGTCGTCACAGACCTGAAGCGCGACCTTCTTGTTGCCGACCTTCCAGTTCTGCTGGTCGAGCAGGAGACGCGCTGCCCCGACGATCTGCAGCGTCTGTGTGCGCGAGCTTCCCTGCATCGGAAAGTCGGTCGCGATGAGCACGTCGGGATCTCCTTCGCCCTTGTACTCGAGCGGTGCGCAAGACGCGGCCGGCAACGCCGTCACGTTCCCGCCTCCGCCACTCGAGCTCTTGCTTCCGCCGCAGCCAGCTGCGGCAAAGGCCAGCACGCCAATCAGCATGGCGAGCAGCCCAAGCGTTCCGTATCTCCTCAAGATCGACACCTCCGTCGCACGGTCACTGGTCATTACCCGCAAGGGGGCAGTATCCCTGAACCGCTGAACGGGCGTGTTAGGGCGATGCCGAAGGTGGGACTTGAACCCACACGAGGTTTCCCTCACCGGATTTTGAGTCCGGCGCGTCTGCCAATTCCGCCACTTCGGCGCGGTCACATCGTAGCCCTGGAGCCGACTTCTCTACGATCGGCGCATGAAAGTAGGAATCCTCACCGGGGGCGGAGATTGTCCGGGGCTGAATGCGGTCATCCGTGCCGCCGGACGGCGCGTGATCACGCGGGACGGCGAGGTCGTCGGTGTCCTGGAGGGCTGGAAGGGGCTGGTCGAGGGCCTGTTCGCGCCGCTCGGCCCGCGTGAGATCTCCGGCTTGCTCCCACGCGGCGGAACGATTCTGCGTACCACGCGGACGAATCCCTTCAAAGTGGACGGCGGGGTCGAGAAGGTGCTCGCGAACTTCGAGCGCGAGGGCTTCGACGCCTTGGTCGTGATCGGCGGCGAGGACACCCTGGGCGTTGCCGCCCGTCTCTACGAGGATCATGGCTTCCCGGTGGTCGGAGTTCCGAAGACGATCGACAACGATCTCTCGGCGACCGACTACACATTTGGCTTCGACACAGCGGTCACGGTCGCAACCGAGGCAATCGACCGGCTCCACACGACCGCGGAGTCGCACAACCGCGTGATGGTCGTCGAAGTGATGGGCCGTCACACCGGCTGGATCGCCGTGGTGAGCGGAATCGCCGGCGGCGCGGACATGATCCTGATTCCCGAGCAGCCGGTTTCGATCGAGGACGCCTGCAAGGAGATCCGACGCCGGCACGAGCGCGGTAAGGACTTTTCCATCGTCGTCGTCTCGGAGGGTTACGAGCTGAAAGGCATGAGCGAGGCGCAGGATGTCGACCAGTTCGGCCATGTCAGCCTGTCGGAGCGGGGCGTCGGCGCAGCGCTTGCGCGTCAGATCGAGGCGCGAACCGGTTACGAGACGCGGGTCACGGTGCTCGGCCACGTGCAGCGGGGCGGCTCCCCCACCCCGCGCGACCGCGTGCTCGCGACGCGCTACGGGCTCAAGGCCGCTGACCTGGTCGAGGCGGGGAAGTTCGGCCGGATGGCCGCACTGCAGGGCGACGAGATCATCGACGTGTCGCTAGCGGAGGCGACCGCGGAGCTCAAGACCGTGCCGGCCGAGTGGTGGGCGGTCGCGCAGGCGTTCTTCGGGTAGGGCGTTGCCGATGTCGCAGCTCTTCGGCGGGCAAAACATGACGGAGACTCTGCGGCGCGTGCTCGTCCGCCCGCCGCGCGCTGCGGGGTTCGCGGCGTGGCGCGAGTACGGGTGGCACTCGGAGCCGGATGTCGGCCAGCTCGCGGAAGAGCACGAGGCTTTCTGCAACGCACTCGCCGCCGGCGGCGCGGAGGTCGTGCTCGCCGACACTCCGCTTCCAACCGATCCCGACGCGATCTACGTCTTCGACCCTGCGATCGTCTCGGACAGCGGCGCGATCGTCCTGCGGCCGGGAAAGGCAGGGCGCCTGGTGGAGACCGACGCAATCGCGGCGGACTTCGAACACGCGGGCGTGCCGATCGCCGCGCGTCTCGAGGCTCCCGCATCGGCCGACGGCGGCGACACGATCTGGCTCGACGAGAGCACGCTGCTCGTCGGCCGCGGGTACCGCACGAACGACGACGGCATCCATGCGTTGCGGGCAGCGCTGCCCGGCGTGGACGTGCTCGCATTCGACCTGCCGCACCTGCACGGTTCCGAAGTCGTCCTGCATCTGCTCTCGCTACTGAGCCCGCTCGACGACGATCTGGTCGTCGCGTACCTGCCCCTCCTGCCCGTGCGTCTGGTGCAATTGCTCGAGGACCGCGAGATCCGGATCGTCGAAGTCCCCGACGACGAGTTCGAGACCATGGGCCCGAACGTGCTCGCGCTCGCGCCTCGCGTCGCGCTGGCTCTCGAGGGGAATGACGAGACGAGGAAGCGGCTCGAACGGGCAGGCGTCGACGTGAGCGTCTACCGAGGCGATGAGATCTCCCGCAAGGGGGACGGCGGCCCCACCTGCCTCACCCGTCCTCTGCTTAGAGTCTGACCGCGAGGACTGCCGCCGTCTGCGGCGTGGTCAAGAGCTCGACCGCCATGAGGTCGGGATGATTGAAGAGGAGCTCGCGCACCGGGTCCGGGCTTTGCCAATCAGGACTGAGGTCGTCCTTGACGATCAGGCCGCCGGCAGCGACGAGGTCGATCGCGGCGGGCGCCTCGTCGAGGCGACCGCCGTCGAAGAAGAGCAGCTCGAAGGGGCCACGTTGCGGGAGCTGATCGCGCCAATCGCCGGCGAGAAGCTCGACGTTCGGAAAACGACGGAGCCGATACGCCGCGATCGACACCCGGTCCAGATCGATCTCCACCGTAACGAGCGACCGGGCTGTGGACGCGATGGCTGCAGCGCCTTCTCCGAACGCGGTCCCGACTTCCGCGCATTTCTTACCCGCCGCCAGCACGGCCAGGAGGCGTTGCACTTCCGGGAGCGACGAGCCTCCTCCGGTCACAGCCGGTAGACCGCCACCCAGGGACCGGCGAGATCGCCACCGGGCCTGACGTAGAGAACACGCCGCGCCTTCGCGCGCAGCTCGTCGTAGAAAGCCGCCTCTTGTGGATAGTGATCCCGCGCAGCGAGCACCCTGTCCGTCACCGCGCCCGTAACGACGACGTCCCGAATGCCGAGGCGGCGGAGCCGCGCGACATCACGGTTCGGGTCGAAGCCGCGCCTCGGGCCCGGCAGGAGCAAGGGCAGCACTTGCAGCCGCTCGAAGGTCGGCGTCGAAGGATCTGCTGCGATGCGTGTCCCGGCCTGGATGTGTTGCTCGACCCAACGGTGCGCGACGATGCGCGTGTCGGTGCGAGTCAGCTGTTTCGTGTCGCGAATCGACCATGTCAGGGGCACGACGAGCAACAGCAGCGTCACCGGTGCAAGCGAACGCATGCGCCCCGCGAGCGCTCCAAGGGCTGGCACGAGCGGAAGCACGTAACGATCGAAGTGCGCGCTCAGCGTCAGCAGGTCGGCGAAGTAGACGATGACGAACGAGGCCAGGACCAGATCGGCGCGGTTGCGGCGGACAAGCGCGAAGACGAGACCGATTCCACACACGACGAGCGCGGGGCCAAGCCCTTCCCAGAGACGTCCGACGAAGGCGATCGGGGCGACGTGGTCATGCTCGAAGCCGAGCCAGCCGTCCCGCGCGAGTCGCTGCACGCGAAAGGCCTCGTGCCACGCCTGGTGGCCGTGCACGACGATGAACGGGCTCGAGGCGAGAAAGGCTGCCACTGCCAGCACGCCGGAGACCGCGAGCCTCCGCCACTGCTTCCAACCGGCGACGACCAGTGGGACTAGCAGGAAGATGCCTGGGTATTTGAAGCCCATCGCAAGACCGATTGCGATGCCGGCGAGCTCGAGCCGGCCCGCCACGAGCAGCGCGAGAGCGACCGCGACGCCCAGCGTCAGCGGTACATCTGTGACCGCGGCATGCGAATACGCGACGTGGATCGTGCACACGGCGACCACCGCGGCGGCAACGACTCCCGCCGCCGGCGTCCCGTACGCGCGGCGGCCGAGCCACCAGGCTGCGGCGATCGCCGCCAGGGCGAGCACCACTCCCACGATTCGTGCGGTCAGATACGACGGCTCGTCCTGCCAGGCCTGGAAGGGCGCGTTGACGTACATCAGCAGCGTCGGGTAGTCGAACCAGTGCGGGTCGCCCCCGCCTCCGTGCACGAGCTTCCACGCGCGCGGCACGATCGACTGCTCGTCGGGATTGAGAAGGTTCCCGAACGGAAGCCCATACTGGATGCCGACCAGGCGAATCGTCGCGGCGCCGGCGAGGATTGCCGCAAGCGCCGTCCCGCGACCGCCCCACCGGGTGTCGGCCCAGCGGTCGACCGCGTCGCCGGTGTTAGACCTGGGGTGGTGCGTCACCGACGAGCTCGGCGACGTTTCGCGTTCCGACGATGACCGCATCGACTCCCGCCCGCTCGAGCTCGTCCACCTGTTCGCGGCTCGACACTCCTACGTCCGCGACCGCGAGCTTGCCCGCCGGTATGTCCGGTAGGAGCTCTAGCGCCTGACTCAGTGCATCCGTGTCCAGCCCGTCCCGCGCCGCCAGCAGAAAGATTTCTGGATCGAGGCGTTCGAGCGCGAGCTCGAGTTGCTCCTCGCTCCGGACCTCGACGACGAAATCGAGCCCCAGCTCCACTGCCTCTGCATGCTGGCGAGCGAGCCACTCTTCGTCCTCGCCCGCATCCTCGACCGCCACCAGCCATGCGTCTGCACCCGCAAGCGCGGCCTCCGTCGGTGATCCCGATGCCCGCCACAGGATCGGCAGCTCCGTTACCGCGCGCAGGTCGCCGACCTCGCCACGTACGACGATCGCTTCGGCACCTTGCGCCGCTGCGGCGCGTGCCGACTCGGGATCGCCGACGTCTACGATCACCGAGATCCCGTCACCTTCCGATATCGCCAGGCTGAACCGGCGCTCGCCTCTCACAACCTGAAGTATCTACTGGCCGACCGGGTGCCAGACGGTCTTGAGCTCGAGGAACGAGGCGATCTCCCATGGGCTCTGAGAGTCGGGGTCGCCTCGTACGACGCGCTTCACGTTGTCGGCCGCCGCGCGCTCGAGCTCGACCGAGGCCCCGTCGGCCCCTGTGATGTCGAGGGCGTTGACGTCCATGTGCGAGGCGAGCCACGGCGCCAGTTCATCGCGATAACCCGTGAGAAGATTGACTGCCCCGCCCGGAACGTCGGAGGTGGCGAGCGCCTCGGCGAGCTCGATGGCGGCCAGCGGGTGCGTCTCCGAGGCGACTGCGACTACGGCGTTCCCACCGGTCAGGGCCGGGATGACGCGCGAAACGAGCCCGAGCAGCGGCGGCTCGTCGGGCGCGAGGACCGCGACGACACCGGTGGGCTCGGGAACGGTGAAGTTGAAGTACGGGCCTGCCACCGGATTCGACGAGCCGAGCACCTGTGCCAGCTTGTCCGCCCACCCGGCGTACCAGACGATCCGATCGACGGTCCGCTCGACCTCGTCGCGGCCGGTGGTCAGCTCTGCGAACTCGGAGGTGCGCGCCTCGATCATCTCGGCCAGGCGGTAGAGAACCTGGCCCCGGTTGTAGGCGGTCATGCCCGCCCACTTGGGCCAGGCCGCCCGCGCGGCGCGCACCGAGTCGCGGACGTCTTTCCGCGAGGCGCGGGCAACGTTCTGCCCCTCGGCCTCGTAGGTGCGCCCCGACTCGGAACGCGGGAACGCTCCGCCGATGAAGAGCTTGTAGGTCTTCTTGACCGGCAATCTGTCAGGCACTGTCGGGCTCACTCTTGTCGAAGGCGAGGTAGGGCTCGAGACCGTGGCGGCCACCCTCGCGGCCGAAGCCGGATTCCTTGTAGCCCCCGAAAGGTGACGACGGATCGAACCGGTTGAACGTGTTCGCCCACACGACCCCCGCGCGTAGACGCTCGGCCATCCAGAGAATGCGCGACCCTTTCTCGGTCCAGACACCTGCGCTCAGACCGTACGGCGTGTTGTTTGCCTTCTCGACCGCCTCCTCGGGCGTGCGGAAGGTGAGGACCGACAGCACGGGCCCGAAGATCTCCTCCTGCGCGATGCGATAGCTCTGAGCGACGTTCGTGAACACGGTCGGCACGAACCAGTAACCCTTCTCCGGCAGCCGGCACGGCGGCTGGTAGATCTCAGCGCCCTCCTGCTCGCCGGATTCGACCAGCTCACGGATCTTTTCGAGCTGCTGCTTGGAGTTGATCGCGCCGACGTCGGTGTTCTTGTCCAGCGGGTCGCCCACGCGAAGCGTCGTGAGGCGGCGCTTGAGCTTCTCGACGACGGGCTCGTAGATCGATTCCTGCACGAGGAGGCGCGAGCCGGCACAGCAGACGTGCCCCTGGTTGAAATAGATGCCGTTGACGATCCCCTCGACCGCCTGGTCGAGTGCAGCGTCGTCGAAGATGATGTTCGCGGCCTTTCCCCCGAGTTCGAGCGTGAGCTTCTTCCCGGTTCCCGCGAGCTCGCGCTGGATCGCCTTGCCCACGTCGGTGGAACCGGTGAAGGCGATCTTGTCGACGCCCTCCGACTTCACCAGCGCAGCGCCCGTGCGTCCGTCACCGGTGACGATGTTCACGACACCGGGCGGCAACTCGGCCTGTCGCAGCACGTCGGCGAACAACAGCGCCGACAGAGGGGTCGTCTCCGCAGGTTTCAGCACGACCGTGTTGCCCGCGGCCAGGGCAGGCGCGATCTTCCAGGAGAGCATCAGCAGCGGGAAGTTCCACGGGATGATCTGGCCGGCTACGCCGACCGGTCGGGGCCGCCGGTTCGGAAACGCGTATTCGAGCTTGTCGGCCCAGCCCGCGTAGTAGAAGAAATGTGCCGCCGCGAGCGGTAGATCGACGTCGCGCGATTCCTTGATCGGCTTGCCGCCGTTGAGCGACTCGAGCACGGCGAACTCGCGCGCGCGCTCCTGGAGGATGCGCGCGATGCGGAAGAGGTACTTCGCGCGCTCCGCAGCCGAGATGCCGGACCAGCCGTTCTCGAACGCGTCACGCGCCGCCGCGACGGCGGCCTCCACCTCCTCGGGCGTGGCCTGGCCCACCTCAGCGAGCGGCTCCTCGGTCGCCGGCGAGATCGTCGTATACGTCTCGCTCGGCTCGAGCCACTTGCCGCCGACGTAGTGTCCGTAGCGGTCGTCGAGGGTAACGACGTCGCGCGACTCCGGGGCGGGCGCGTAGGCCCATTCCTTCGGAACCGGGGTGCGATCCTTCTTCCGCTCGAGTTCAGTCAACGGTGAAGTAGTCCGGGCTCTGATAGGCGCCGGTCTTTTCCTTCCGGAGCTGCATCAAGACGTCGTTGAGCAATGACGAAGCGCCCAGGCGGTAGAGGTCCGGCGTCAGCCACTCGACGCCGAGCGTCTCGTGCAGTTGCACGAGGTACTGCACCGCCTGCTTCGCCTGGCGGATACCGCCCGCAGGCTTCATCCCGACCATGCGGCCCGTCTCCTCGTACACATCGCGGATCGCCTCGAGCATGCAGAGGGTCACGGGCAACGTGGCCGCGCCCGGAAGCTTTCCCGTCGACGTTTTGATGAAGTCGGCGCCCGCAGCCATTGCCAGGAGCGAGGCCCGCCGGACGTTGTCGTACGTTCCGAGCTCGGCCACCTCGAGAATCACCTTCAGGTGCGCGTCGCCGGACGCTTCCTTCACCTGGACGATCTCGTCGTAGACCTTCGCGTAGCGTCCGGAGAGGAACGCGCCGCGGTCGATCACCATGTCGACCTCGTCGGCACCGCGCTCGACGACCCAGCGCACCTCCTCGAGCTTCGTCTCGATCGGGGACTGGCCCGAGGGGAACGCGGTTGCGACCGATGCCACTTTCACGCTCGTCCCTTCGACGCGGGCGACCGCGGAGGGAACGAGATTCGGGTAGACACAGATCGCGGCGACGGATGGGATACCGGCGTCGCTGGGATCGGGCCGGATCGCCTTCGACGCCAGCGCCGCGACTTTCCCGGGCGTGTCCTGGCCTTCGAGTGTCGTCAGATCCATCATTCGCACGGCCAGCTCGAGCGCAAAGACCTTGGCGTCCTTCTTGATCGACCGTTTCGTCAACGAGGCAGCGCGCTCCTCGAGCGCGACGGCATCAACCGACCCGACCCGAGGCAGTCTGGGCTCGAGCGGAAGCTCGAAACCCCTTGGGAGAACGGGTGCCTGCGCCATGGAAATCAGTCTAGCTCCCGGTCATTGGTCGAAATCTGCGCCCGCAGGATCCTAGAGGTACACGCGCGACAGACCGGGTCCCACCACCCCCGCCCACCGACACACTAGGAAGAAATCCGTTCCGTGTCCGTAGCCGGGCGGAGACGAAACCGTGGCGTCGACGTTGGGCTAAAGGCCCAGCCTTTGCAACGTCGCCTCGTCCCGGCGCCAGCGCGGCTTCACCTTGACCTTCAGTTCGAGGTAGATCGGATGCCCGACCACCGACTCGATCTCGGGCCGCGCGCGCCGGCCGATCTCCCGGACCATCGAGCCGCCCTTGCCGACGACGATCTGCTTCTGCGACTCCGTCTCGACGAGCAGGTCTGCCTCGATCACCTTCTCTCCAAGCTCCTGCACTTCGACCGTAATTGCATGGGGAAGTTCGTCTTTCGTCAGGCGCAGCGCCTGTTCGCGCACGAGCTCGGCAATCTGCACCTCGACCGGCAGGTCTGTTCGCTGCTCCTGCGGGAAGTACAACGGGCCTTCGGGGAGCAGCGCGACGAGCTCCTGGCGAAGCTCGTCGATCCCGTCACCCGTCTTCGCGCTGACGGGATGGAGGGCATGAAAGTTACCGAGCCTCGAGGCAGCCTCCATCTGGCTCGCGATGTGACCGCCTTTCAGCCGGTCGACCTTGTTGAGGGCGATCACGACGGGAACGCCCAGCTCGAAGACGCGCCGCGCGACGAAGCGGTCGCCCGCACCGATGCGCTCGCGCGCCGACAGTACGAGCACGACCGCATCGACGTCCTCGAACGATGAGTCCACGGTGCGCTGCATGTGCTCGGTGAGCGGATCGAGCGGCCGCTGGAAACCTGGCAGGTCGGCGAGCACGAGCTGGTGGTCCTCCCCGTTCGCGATCCCGAAGATCCGTCGCCGCGTGGTCTGCGGCTTGTCGGACACGATCGCCACCTTGCCGCCCGCGAGCGCGTTCACGAGCGTCGACTTGCCGACGTTCGGCCGGCCTGCCACGGCGACGAAGCCCGATTTCAAGCGGGTAGATCCCAGGTATCCGGCAGCAGCTCCGCCGCTGAATACGTGACGAGCTCGCCGGCCGAGTTCAGGAACGTGATCTCGTCGACCCGAAACTCGTACAGCCATTGCCGACAACCACCGCACGGGGAAGCCGTGATTCCGATCGCCGCGATGTCGCCGGGCTTGTAACCCTCACTGACCGCTTTCACGAGCGCGGTCTTCTCCGCACAGACGCCGAGTGGATACGCGGCGTTCTCCACGTTCACGCCCTCGAAGACCTTGCCGTCCCGGGTGCGCGCCGCGGCCCCGACGAGGTAGTTCGAGTAGGGCGCGTACGCTCGTTCCGAGATCGCCACCGCCCGCTCGTAGAGCTCTCTGCTCACAGCAACTGGAAGACGGCCAGCGTCACGAGCGCGCCGAGCGCGCCTCCGTAGGCGACCTCGAGGGCGGAGTGAACGCCGGATTCCACGCGGGTCTGGGCCACGAGCAGTGCCATGATGAACGTCAGCGCGCTGACGACGAAGCGGTGCGAGTCGTTGACGATATAGGTGGCGGCCATCCAGCCCGCGAAGGCGACGGCGGCATGTCCCGACGGAAGGCCTCCACGAAGCGGCGTCCCACGACCCGTCCAGGCCTTCGTGGCGATGACGATGATCACCGTCAGCACGAGCGCGACCAGCGTGATCTGGGCGGGCGCATTACGAACCCGGTCCAGAACATCCGCTGTCTTGTCGGCGGCCTTGCCGGCGAACACGAGGTAGCCGACCGCGACGGCGTTCACGGACGCAATGAGCACAGCGCCCGCGGCGATGTCCTTCGCCAACTTCGCCATCGGATCGAAAGACGTCGTGGCGGCATCGATCGTCCCCTCGATCGCGGTGTTGATCATCTCGGCCACCAAAACGAACGCGATCGAGATCAACAACACGCTCAGCTCGATCTTCGAGACGCCGACCGCGACGGCCACGACGATCACCCCGACGGCCGCTGCAAAGTGGAGCCGCATATTGCGCTGCGTCCGCAACACGTGGATCACGCCCTCGATGGCGAAGTTGAAGCTCTCGATCACGGACGGGCGCAGCCTCATGCGTGAGCCCGCTCACGCGCTTCCATCTCTGCCCCATGGTCGTAGCCGACGAGATGCAACACGGCGTGCACGAGCGGAGCGCGCCAGGCGTCTCCGACCACCTGCGGGCAGAGCACGACGTCGCCGAGCTGACGAGGCACTCCCGCCGGCAACGCGTCGCGGCCGTCGATCGGGAAAGCGAGCGCATCCGTCTCCTCGTCGATCCCAAGATGTTCGCGCTTGAGATCACGGATCTCGTCCGGGCCGACGAGCTGAAGGCCGAGCTCGCCGTCCCCGATTCCCTCCGCCTGCAAAACCTCGCGGATCACGTCAGCCGCGGCCCCGAGGTCGAGAGCCGCGCCCGAACGGTTCGCCACCTCGATCTCCACCATCGCTACTTCCGCCGTGCGGTCCCGGTCTCCTCCGCATGCAGCTTGTAGGCCTCGACGATCCGTTGCACGAGCTTGTGGCGCACGACGTCTTCGTGGCCGAAGCGGATGAAAGCAATGTCGTCGATCGAGGCGAGGATGTCCTGCACCTGAATGAGGCCGGAGGCTTGCTCGCGTGGAAGATCGACCTGGGTCACGTCACCGGTCACTACCACCTTCGAGCCGAATCCGAGCCGTGTGAGGAACATCTGCATCTGCTCCGGGCTCGTGTTCTGCGCCTCGTCGAGGATGATGAACGAGTCGTTGAGCGTCCGGCCGCGCATGAACGCGAGCGGCGCGACCTCGATCGTTCCACGCTCCATGTACATGTTCAGGCGCTCCGCGTCGAGCATGTCGTAGAGCGCGTCGAAGAGCGGGCGCAGATATGGATCGACCTTCGCGAGCATGTCACCCGGAAGAAAACCCAGCCGCTCCCCCGCCTCGACCGCAGGGCGCGTAAGGATGACGCGCGCGACCTGCCGGTCCTGCAGGGCAGCGACTGCCGCGGCCATCGCCAGGTAAGTCTTGCCCGTGCCGGCCGGGCCGATCCCGAAGGTGACCGTGCAGTTCCGAATCGAATCCACGTAGCGCTTCTGCGTCACGGTCTTCGGCGAGATCTGCTTGCCACGGTGACGCCAAACCACGTCGCTGAAGACGCCTTGAACGTTCTCGGCCTGGTCGATGGCGTTGAGGACGGCGTCCACCGTGGCGGGGCCGATCTCCTGTCCAGTCTCAACGAGCTCGACCAGCTCGTCGACGACCGCGCGGGCCTCGGCGACGTGGATGTCATCTCCGCTGATCGTGAGCCGGTTCCCCCGCAGGAGAATCGTGCACTCGAGGCGGTCGCGGAGAGCGTCGAGGACGCCGTCGCCGATCGTCGCCAGCTCGGCGGCGACGTCGTTGGAGACGTCGAGGGTCTGTTTCACTTGCTCCACGCGCTCAGTGTAGGCGCGACCCTCGGGGACTACGCGAGCTTTTCCTTGACCAGCTGGCTGACGACGGAGCCGTCGGTCCGACCCGAGACCTGCGGCATCACGTCGGCCATGACCCGGCCAAAGTCGCGCATGCTGGTCGCCCCGTTCTCGGCGATCGCGTCGTCGACGATCTCCTCCAGCTCGGCGTCCGAGAGCGGCTCGGGCATGAACTCCTGCAACACAGAGAGCTCCTGCTCCTCGGCCGCCGCCTGCTCCTCCCGGCCACCGTTGCGGAACGCCTCGGCCGCCTCGATGCGACGCTTGCGCTCGCGCTGGAGAACCTGAAGCTCCTCGTCGTCGGACAGCGGACGTTGCAGCTCCTTCTCGGCCGAGCGGAGGCTCGCAAGGATGAGCCGGAGCGCATCGCGCCGCTCGGCGTCACGCGCGAGCGTCGCCTGCTTGACCTCGTCCTCCATGCGGGCGATCAGGCTCATTGTGGGAGACCCCTAATTCGTCCCCCAAGGATGTGCCAGTGCAGATGGAACACGGTCTGCCCGCCGCCCTCGCCCACGTTCACGACAACGCGGTAGTCGTCGAGGCCGGCGTCGCGCGCGGTCTCGGAGACGAAATCCAGCATTAGCTTTGCCTCGTCGGGCGGAAACTCTCCGATCTCACGAAAGCTCGGGACGTGCCGCTCGGGCAGGACGAGCAGGTGCGTATCGGCCCTGGGGTTGATGTCGCGGATCGCGACGAAGCCGTCGCCCTTCGCAACGTGGTCGCCTTCCCGCACGAGCTTGCAGAAGAGGCAGTCCTCAGGCAGCGAGGATCCCTTCCTCCGAAACGGCCGCACCGCGAACCCGGACGAACTCGCCGATCTGATCCGTTTCGACGAGCCACGGCGAGTAGTCGTCCCCGTAGCCGCGGCCAGGCCGATCAACGAGGACGACGTCATCTGCGCCGATCTTCTCACGCCAGCGCGCAAGACACGCCGCTTCCGACGCCGCGCGCAGCCGGGCGCTCCTGTCCTTCTTGATGGCAGGGGCGACGGCATCGTCTCCGGCCGTAACGGTTCCGGGTCGCGGCGAGTACGGGAAGACGTGGACTTTTGTGATGCCGGCGGCTGCGACAACCGAGAGCGTGTTCCGGAACGCACGCTCGGTCTCGGTCGGGAAGCCGACGATCGCGTCAGTCGTGAGGTTGAAGCCGGTGAGCTGCTCGAGCCGGCGGAGGTAAGTGCCGGCGCTGTAGCGGCGTGCCATGTCGCGCAGCACCCCATCATCGCCCGACTGGAGTGGGACGTGCAGATGCCTACTTACGTTCGGCGTCTCCCGTAGCGCCGACACGAGCTCGGCGCCGACGTGGTTGATCTCGATCGACGAGAGGCGCAGCCGTTCCACCCCGGGCACGGCGCCGACGTCCCGCACCAGGCGCGGCAGCGCATACCCGGCCGCGCGGTCTCGATAGCAGCCGAGGTTGATCCCTGTGAGGACGATCTCCTTGTGCCCGTGCGCGACGCGGCGTCGCACTTCGTCGAGCACGGCCGCCGCGGAGCGGCTTCGCGTTCCACCGCGGACGAGTGGGATCACGCAGAAGTTGCAGGCGAAGCTGCAGCCGTCCTGAACCTTGACGAAGGCGCGCACCCGGTCGAGACGGGCATCCGCCTGAACGCAGCCGATCGCGCCCACGTCTCCGGCCACGAACGCCGGTGTCTCCTCGCTCTGCTTGGCGACCACGATGACGTTGGCGGGGAGCCCAGAGAAGGCGTCGCCGGCGAGATTCGCCGCGCAGCCCGTCACGTAGACGCGTGCGTGCGTACGCGCCGCTCGGGCCGCGGCCTGGCGTGACTTTCGAACCGCCTCGTGCGTGACGCAGCAAGTGTTCACGACCGCGACGTCGGCGACCCCGTCAGGGCCTTGTTCGAGGTGGCCGTCCGCGAGCAGGCGCTCACGGACTTCCTGTGCGTCTGTGTGGGACACCTTGCAGCCGAGAAAACGGATCGAGAACGTCGTCACCGACGTGATGCTAACTGGCCTTAGAGCACTGCTTCACGTCGCCTCGTAATGATCCGCCGCCCAGCCGCCGCGCGTGATGCGGCGCAAATGCCTGAAGCCGGGAAGCGGCGCGTCGTCGGTCGGGAGGTACCCCGACGTCACGAGACTCCTGGAACGCAGACGCGGTGCGAGCGCCTCCACCGACGTGCGGGTGATGTTGGCGATTGCTACCTGCGTGGTGGGAGCCTCCCCGTCGAGCACGTTCGCCAGGCGTGCGTCGACCTCGACGCCGTTCGCCGCGGCATTGGCAATGGTTGCCGCCACCGCATTCTCGTCGGCATCGAGGGCGATCACGGGCGCAAAGCCGAGCTTCGCCGCAACGATCGACAATACGCCGGAGCCGCAGCCGCAGTCGACGACACTCGCCGGCTCGAGCTCGAGCATCAACTCGACGCACAGCTGCGTCGTCGGATGGGCGCCGGTGCCGAACGCGCGGGCCGGGTCGATCACGATCGCGGTCGCGTCTGCAGGCGGGTCGTACCAGGGCGGTCCGATCCAGAGCTGTCCGACACGCACGGGCTGGTGAAACGCCTTCCAACGGTCGCGCCAATCGGCGGCCACGTCCTGTCCTCTCACGCCTCCAAAGACGTGCCAGAGACGTTCCTCGCCACTCGCGTCGGTGTAGGCGACGAGCTCGATCCCGTCGGCGAGATCCATTTCTTCGAAGCCCTGCGGGAAGAGCTCTAGCATCTGGGCGCGCGCTTCCTCTGCGCGCTCGACGGGGACGGCAACCGAGACCCGCCGGATGGCGTTCAGCGGAATGCGCTCTTCAGCTTGTCGAAGAACCCCTCGCCGGCCTCGTACGTCGCGTCCGTCGACAGCCGGTCGAACTCTTCCAGCAAGCGGCGCTGATCCTCTGTCAGCTGCCGGGGCACGGAGACGCGAACGAGCACGCGCTGATTGCCACGGCCGAACCCCTGCAGCACCGGCAGCCCGCGGCCGCGCAGGACGCGCACCTCTCCCGGCTGCGTCCCGGGCTCGAACGTCAGCTCCGCATCGCCCTCGATCGTCGGCACCGACACCGTGGCGCCGAGCGCGGCCTGCGTGAACGTGAGATCGACGGTCGTGTAGACGTCATTGCCTTCGCGCACAAAGCGGTCGTCGTGGCGGACGTGCACCTCCACGTACGCATCGCCGGATCGAGCGCCGGGCGTTCCCGAATGACCCTCGCCGGTCAACCTGATTCGTTGCCCGTCGTGGATGCCGGGCGGTATCTCCACCTCGAGGGTGCGCTCCTCGATCACGCGGCCGGCGCCTTGGCACTGCTCGCACTGCTTCTCGATGAGCTGCCCCGAGCCGCTGCACGTCGGGCACGTCCCCGCGCGCACGAACTCGCCGAACACGCTGCGTGAAACCTGGCGCACGCGACCGCCGCCGCCGCAAGTCGGACACGAGCGAATCGCAGTGTCGGGCTCTGCGCCGTTCCCTCCGCAACGCGTGCATGGAACGGCGACGCCGAACGGCACCTCGCGATTGGTTCCCGTCGCCACCTCGGCCAGGTCGATCTCGACCCGGATCGCGATGTCCGCGCCGCGCCCGCGCCGCCCGCCACTTCTCCCTCCCCCGCCGAAGATGTCATCGCCGAAGAACGCGGAGAAGAGATCGGACAGGTTGCCGAGGTCGAAGGCGGTGGGCTGGAAGCCGCCGCTGCGCAGACCCGCATGGCCGAAGCGGTCGTAGAGCTCGCGCCGCTCGGAGTTGGAGAGGACCTCGTAGGCCTCGACGATCTCACGGAACCGGTGATCGGCATCCGGCTCCTTCGACACGTCCGGATGCACCTCGCGGGCGAGGCGCCGGAAAGCACGCTTGATCTCGTCGGCGCTCGCCGTTCGCGACACGGCGAGAAGCTCGTAGTAGTCGCGTTCAGTCGTTGCCATCGGCCGCTCTAGCGTAGCGGCGGCCTCAGTTGTCCTCGTAGACCTCCTCGACGAAGCGCGAGAGCTCCTGAGCCGAGCCTCGAACCGAGCGGATCGCCTTGTCGTAGTCCACCCGCGCCGGGCCGCTACGGCACCGCTTGCGGTGCCGTCTTCAGGACGCACGGGCTCTGCCCGTGCGTCCATCTAGGGCTCACGCCCCTCAGTTGTCCTCGTAAACCTCCTCCACGAAGCGCGAGAGCTCCTGCGCCGCGCCTCGAACCGACCGGATCGCCTTGTCGTAATCCATCCGAGCCGGGCCTAAGAGGCCGACCGCCCCGAGCGCACGGTTCGTCAGCCCATAGCTGGCCCCAACGAGTGCCGCGTCCTGGAAGGCTGGGTGCTCGAGGTCGCCACCCATGCGGACGAACGCGCGGCGTGGGTCGAGCACCTCGCCGAGGATCTCGAGCAGCGCCGCGCGCCGCTCCAGCGTCACCAGCACGTGCCTGTAGATGCCGAGATCGTCTTCGCCGGCCGAGTCGAGCAGGCCTGCCGCGCCCCCCACGTACAGGCGCTGCTCAGCCTGGAGCAGATCCGTAAACGCGGGCCTCAGGGCGGTGAGAAACTCACGTTCGGCCGTCGAGAGGCTCGAGTCCTCCAACTCGCGCCGGAGCCGGCTCGTCCCGAGCTGGAGCCCGGTGACCCGTTCGTTCAGGTACTCCCCGGCCCACTTGGCGAGCCCGGAGTCGACCGTGTGGTCGAACGTCACGACCCGTTTGGCGACGCCGCCGGTCGTGGTGATCACGACCGCCATCACCGTGCGGGGATTGAGCAGCAGGACCTCGACATGCCGCACCGTCGTCGTCTCCAGCGGGGGTGCGGACACGAGGGCGAGCTGACTGGTTACACGCGAGAGCATTTCGGTCGTCGCCTCGAGGGCCGAGTCGATCTCACGGCGCAGCTCGGAAAGATCGAGCGGGAACGAGCCCGGCCGCGGATCCTGCCGGGCAAGCAACTCGTCCGCGTGGAGCCGGTAGCCCTGCTCCGTCGGGACCCGGCCGGCCGACGTGTGGGGATGCGTGAGCAGCCCTCGCGCTTCCAGCTCCGAGAGCTCGTTGCGCACGGTTGACGGCGACACCCGCAGCTCGCCGCGCTCCACGAGGTGCCTGGAGCCGACAGGCTGGCCGGTCGCGACGTACTCCTCGATCACGAGCGCGAGCAGCTCGCGCTGTCGGGCCGTGAGAGTTGCTGTCGAATCAGACGCCATTTGCAGGAATTTTAGCGGCGCCCTACGTCAGCAGGTCCGCCGTGACCCCTCCGCCGAGGAATCGGCCTCGTCGCGTGAGCGTAAGCGTCTGCCGCCCGGCATCACTGCGCACTAGCCCGAGGAGCTCGAGGCGCGACACCGCACGATCGTCGACGACCCGGGCGAGGTCACCCAGCACGAGAGGCTCGTCCAGCCGAAGGCCGAGCATCACGCGTTCACGCCGGAGCACGTCGCACGAGAGCGGCTCGAGCTCGCGCTCGGGCACCGTTCCACGCTTCAACGTCTCCATATATGCGGCCAGGCGAGGCGTGTTCCGCCACCTGCGTCCGGCGATCGTCGAGACCGCGCCCACGCCCAGCCCCAGGTAGTCCCGTCCCAGCCAGTAGGCGAGGTTGTGCCGGGAACGCAGGTCACCCAACCCCGGGCGGTCGGAGGGTCGGCAGAAGTTCGCGGTCTCGTACCAGCGATACCCAGCGCCGGTGAGCCGCTCGACGACCAGCTCGAAGTACGACTCCATCGCCTCCGCCTGGCGCTCGAGCTCGTCCCCGTGGGCATGGGTGAAGCGGGTCCCCGGCTTCGCCTCCAGCTCGTAGCACGACAGGTGCTCGGGCCCGAGCTCGAGGGCGTCGGCAAGGTCGGCATCGAGATCGGAGGCGGCCTGGCCCGGAATCCCGTAGATGAGGTCGAACGAGATGTTGTCAAATCCGGCATCACGAAGATGGTAGAAGGCGCGTCGGACGGTGTCTGGTTGGACAACACGGTCGAGAACCTCCAGCAGGTGTGGCCGGAAGCTCTGCACGCCGAGCGAGATTCGATTCACTCCCTGCGCACGCAACATGCGGGCAAGCTCCTGCGTCACGGTTTCGGGATTCGCCTCGACGGTCACCTCGTTCGCCGGCGGCAGGGACGAGAGCAGGCGCTCCAGCGCCTCGGGCTCCGTGAAGGTCGGCGTGCCCCCACCGAGAAAAACCGTCTCCAGCTCCGCCGAGAGAACGCCTCGCTCGAGCTCGAGTTCGGCGAGCAGCGCCTCGACGTACTCCGCGTGCTGCGAGTGCCGCCCGACCACCGTGACGAAGTCGCAGTAACCGCAGCGATGCGCGCAGAAGGGGAGGTGCAGGTAGAGATGCCGGGCGCCGGGGCTCACGACTTCTTTTCGTCGTTCAGATTGAGCACCGCGAGAAACGCCTCTTGCGGCACCTCGACCATTCCGACTTGCTTCATGCGCTTCTTCCCGGCCTTCTGCTTCTCCAACAGCTTCCGCTTGCGCGAGATGTCGCCGCCGTAGCACTTGGCAAGCACGTCCTTGCGCCTCGCCTTCACGGTCTCACGTGCGATCACGCGCGCACCGATCGCGGCCTGAATCGCGACGTCGAAGTGCTGGCGCGGGATCTCCTCGCGCAAACGCTCGACCAGCAAGCGGCCACGGTCGTAGGCCGAGTCGCGGTGGATGACCAGCGAGAGCGCATCGACAGGCTCGCCGCCGACGAGCACGTCCACGCGCACGAGCTTGCCGGGCCGGAAGTCGATCACGTCGTAGTCGAAGCTCGCGTAGCCGCGCGTGCGCGACTTCAGCTGGTCGTAGTAGTCGAGCACGATCTCGGCGAGCGGCAGCTCGTAGGTCAGATGGACGCGCTGCTCGGAGAGGTACTCCATGTGATCAAAGTTTCCGCGCCGGTCGTTGTTCAGCTCCATGATGGCGCCCACGTACTCCTTGGGGACGATGATCGACGCCTTGATGTAGGGCTCCTCAACCTCCTCAACCTCGTTCGGCATGTCCGACGGCGTGTGCACCTCTTTCCACTCCCCGCTCGGAGGCTTCACCCGATAGGCCACGTTCGGCGCGGTGACGATCAGGTCGAGGTCGAACTCGCGCTCGAGCCGCTCGCGGACGATCTCCATGTGCAGCAGCCCGAGAAAACCGCAGCGAAAGCCGAAGCCGAGCGCCTGAGAGGTCTCGGGCTCGTAGAACAGCGCCGCGTCGTTCAGCTTCAACCTCTCGAGTGCGTCGCGCAGCTCCGGATACGCGTCCGAGTCCGTCGGGAACAGGCCGGAAAACACCATCGGCTTGACGTCCTTGTAGCCGGGCAGCGGCTCCGCGGCCGGGCGGCGCTCCGACGTGATCGTGTCGCCCACGCGCAGGCGCGAGACGTCCTTCAAGCCGGTGATGACGTAACCGACTTCGCCCGCCTCGAGGGTTCCCGTCGCGCTGCGAGTCGGCGAGAAGAAACCGAGCTCCTCGGCCTCGAACCGCGTCCCGAGCGCCATGGCGCGCAGCGGCTCACGCGTCGAGAAACGGCCGTCCACCACCCGTACGAACGCGACTACGCCGCGGTACTGGTCGTAGGACGAGTCGAAGATCAGCGCTCGCGCGGGCGCATCGAGATCGCCCGAGGGCGGTGGCACACGCTCGACGATGGCGTCCAGCACGTCCTCGACGCCTTGGCCAGTCTTGGCGGATATCCGCAGGACGTGCTCGGGGTCGTCTCCGATCAGATCTGCAATCTCGCGTGCGACCGCGTCGGGATCGGCGGACGGCAGATCGATCTTGTTGACGACCGGAACGATGTCCAGGTTGTTCTCGATCGCGAGATAGGCGTTCGCGAGTGTCTGCGCCTGAGTGCCCTGCGCCGCATCGACTACGAGGAGCGCGCCCTCGCAGGCCTGTAGGGACCGCGATACCTCGTAGGTGAAGTCCACATGGCCGGGCGTGTCGATGAGGTTGAGCTGGTGTCCCTTCCACTCGACGCGCACCGCCTGCGCCTTGATCGTGATGCCGCGCTCGCGCTCCAGGTCCATCGAGTCGAGCACCTGCTCGCGCATATCACGGCTCGAGACGGCGTTCGTGAGCTCGAGTATGCGATCGGCCAGCGTCGATTTCCCATGGTCGATGTGGGCGATGATCGAGAAGTTGCGGATGCGGTCTTGAGTCATGTCAGGCGCGCTTTGAAACGCCTGAGCAACGCTAGCAACGCCCCGAGCTCGCGAACCTTGAGCGCCCGGCACGCGATCAGGTAGACGACGGTGCCGACGCCGAGTGCAGCCACAACGGATCCGAGCTGGCCGGCGAATGAGCGCCCCAATACGTGATCGAGGCCTGACCACGTCCCGTACGCAGCGCCCGCCAGGACAGCGGAGGCGACCGCGATCCGCAGCACCGAATCTGCGATCTCGCCGAAGTTCATGCGGCCGAGCCGGCGTCGCATCAGGACAAGCAGGACGACGCTGCCTGTCACGTTGACGAGCGATGTCGCGAGTGGAAGGCCCCAGGTGCCGAAGCGGTAGAAGGCGGCGTCGAGCGCCGCGTTGAGGCCCAGGTTTCCGAGCGCGATGGCGGTAGGGACCCAGTTCGACTGCAGGCTGAAGAACCCGCGGTTGAGCAACAGCATCATCCCGTTGAAGAAGAGGCCCGCCGAGAACGCAGCGAGCGCTCCGGCGACCACCGGTGTTTGCGATGACTCGAAAGCGCCGCGCTGGTAGACCAGCCGGGTGATCGGCTCCGCCAGCAACGCGCTGACGACGCTCGCTGGGATCAGCAGGAACGCGATCTGCCGCACCCCGAGAGCGAGCGTGTTGCGAAAACCGACCTGGTCCCCGCGGGCGGCGAGCCGCGCGAGCGACGGGAAGAGCACCGTGGTGATCGCAACCGAGAAGATCCCCTGGGGGAGCATGTAGAGACGGAAGGCCCTGTCGATCGCGGTTGGAGCGAGCTCCGGGTCGATCAGCCTCGAGGCGAAGATGGAGTCGACGACCGCGTTGAAGTTGATGAGCCCCAGTCCGAGCGTCACGGGCAGCATCAGCTTGAGCACGCGGGAAACGGCGGGATCGCGCCAGTCGATCAGCACGCGCAGGCGCCCGTCGAGACCCCGCAGCCACGGCATCGGCAAGAGCACTTGGATCACGGTGCCGATGACGATCGAGACTGCGTAGACGTAGAGCTTCCCGTCGATCGAATCGGCTTGAGGAATCCCGATAACGAGCCCGACGATGATCGCGACGTTCCAAAAGACCGGGCTGAGCGCGGGAACCGAGAAGCGCTCGTAGCTGTTGAGGATCCCGACGACGATGCCGGAAACGCCGAGGAGCGTGACGATCGGGAAGAGCACACGCGAAAGCCCGATCGCGAGCTGCCTGTCCCCGCCGGGATCGCCGAACAGGCCGATGATCCACGGGGCGACGACGATGAACAGGGCCGTGAGCGCGGAGAGGATGAGCAGGACGAGCCAAAAGAGGCTCGACGCGACGCGCCACGCGCGCTTCTTGTCCCCTTTTTCCAGCAGCTCGGTAAACACGGGAACGAAGGCGGACTGGAGCGCCGCGTCGGCGACCAGAGCACGGACGAGATTCGGCACCTGAAACGCGACCGTGAAGGCATTGATCTTCCCCGCGGCGCCGAAGTAATAAGAGGCGACAACCTCGCGGACGAGCCCGAGAATCCGAGACAGCCCGGTGGCGAGCGAGAAGATCGCCGTCGACCTTGCGAGCCGGCGGCCCGATTTCTCGTCCACGCGCCGAGTATAGGGAGGGAGGTGAACGGCGCAGGTTCGCTGCCGAGGGCGTCCTGAGGGGCTTTGGTACCATTTCCGCGCCCGCGTGTCGCGGGCCTTTTAACGCGATGCCGAATATCCAGCAACAGAAAAAGCGCGTTCGCACAGCCGCCAAGCAGCGGCTCGAGAACCTGCGCTACCAGTCGACCGCGAAGACCCTGGCCAAGCGGCTCCAGGCGGCGGTGCAGGCCGGCGACGAGAAGCAGGTCGAGGCCGAGCACCGCGAGCTCGTCCGCTGGCTCGACCGCGCGGCGGCCCGGGGCGCCCTGCACCGGAACACGGCGGCACGCTGTAAGGCGCAGGCCGCGCGCCTCGTTTCAGCCGGTAAGCGCTAGGTCCTAACTTGCCGCGGCGACGGCCTCGCGCGGGCGCGTGATGTCGATCAGCGCGCGCTCGAGCTCGAGATCGATCGCGAGGCGCGAACCGCCCTTGACGGCGTGGTCGAGGGCAGCCAGCCGGACGACCGCCCCGCGCAGCTCGTCCGGACCGTAGTTGCGCGCCTGCGCATAGAGCTTCTCGACGTAGAACGGATGCCGCTTCATGCGGGCAGCCGCCTCACGCGCGCTCAACCCTTCCTCGGCCAGCAGCTGGCAGTCACGAACCCGACCGACGTGGCTGACGAGGAGACCGAGCAGCGACGGGACCGTGCGCGACACCGGGTCCCCGGAGCGCTCGAGCAAGGTCTGGCAGGCCGTCAGCACGGCGGAGAGGTCGCGCTTGCCCCACGCATCCGTCAGGTCGTAGCCCGGCACCTCCGCACACCCGGCGGCAAGCTCCTCGACCTCGCGGACACCGACAGAGTCACCGCCGGCCCAGGTCGCGATCTTGTCCACCTCGGATGCAAGCTCCTCCGGATCCTCGCCCACGATCTCGACGAGCAGGCGAACCGCTTCCGGGTCGATGGTCACGCCGCGTTCGGTGAACTGCTTCGTCACCCACTCAGCTAGGCGGCGTTTCGGGACGTCATACACGAGCACATCTCCCGCCTTCGCGCACGCCTTGCCGAGGGGGGAGTCCTTCTTGAGCTCGGCAGCCACGAGCGCGAGCACGGTGTCGGGAGCGGGGCTCGCCAGGTACGCGGCGACGGCTTTCACGTCAGGCGCCTTCCAGCGCTCGACCTCTTCGACGACAACGAGCCGCCGCCCGCCGCCGAGCAGTCCCATCGAATTGCAGGCGGCGACCGCATCGTCACCGCCGGACTCGAGCGCAGAGAGGAGCTCGACGCCCTCCTCGCCGACCCGGTCGCGCAGCCGGCGAAGGGCGCGCTGGATCTTCGGCCGGTCGCCGCCGGTGATCAGGTAAACGGGTTTGAGCTCTGTCGCCATCGCGGAGGACAAGCATAGGCGGCTGCAAGGAGGGCACCCGCCAGCAGCACGAGCAGAGCACGCGTCGACCGGATCTGCGCGATCGGCAGGCCGCCCACGAGCCGTGCAACGGCGACGAGATACGCCGCACACCAGCCGTTCAGCCACGCGAGCGCGGCAGCGGCGGCCGGTGAGAACGGGGCCACTGCAGCCGCGGCAAGCGCGAGCCCGAGCAGCGGAGCAACCGCGGGGGCGGCAAGGGCGTTCGCGGGCACGGTCAGGAGCTGCACGGAGTGGAACTGGAACCAGGCGATCGGCGCCGTCGCGAGCCCGCAGGCCGCCGAGATCGCCATGACGAGTCGGAGCGACCCGAGCGGGTAGCCCTCGAGGAAGCGTCGGAAACGCGGGACGAGCAGGAAGATCGCGAGCACCGCTGCGAACGAGAACTGGAAGCCGGCATCGAGGAGCGTGTACGGGTTCCACGCGAGCAGGACGATCGCACCGACGAGCAGGAGGTGCCAGCGATCCGCCGCCCGGGCGGTGAGCCAGGCGAGGCAGCCGAGCGCACCCGCGACGCCCGCTCGGATCACCGAGGGTTGCGCGCCGACCGCCAGCACGTAGCCGCAGATCGCAGCCAATGCGCCGAACTGACCGGCCAGACGCGGTAGGCCGAGCAGCCACGCGAGTAGCAACGCGCTGCCCGCGACAAGTGCCACGTTTTGCCCCGAGACCGCCAGTAGTGGGTATAAACTGTCCACCGTGAAGCTGGACGGATACATACGGGTCTCGCGTGTAGCGGGTCGCAGCGGCGAATCGTTCATCTCTCCCAAGGTGCAGCGCGAGACGATCGAGAACTACGCGCGCCTGCACGGCCATGAAATCGTCAAGTGGTGGACCGACCTGGACGCGTCGGGTGGAAAGCTCGAGCGGCCCGAGTTCGCGAAGGCGCTTGCGCGCTGCCGCAACGGTGAGACGGGCGGCCTGATCGCGGCGAAGCTCGACCGGCTCACCCGCAGTCTGTCGGGCTTGTCGCAACTGATCGACTGGGCCGGGGAGGAAGGCTGGACGTTGATCGCCGTCGACTTCGGCCTCGACTTGAAACGGCGCGAAGGGCAGCTGGTCGCGAACGTCTTGGCGTCGGTTGCTCAGTGGGAGCTCGCTACCCGCCGCGACGGTTGGGAGCAGGCGCAAGCTCACGCTGTTGAGCGCGGAATCCATGTTGCTTCGCGCACACCGACCGGCTACCGCAAACGCGACGACGGACGCCTCGAACCTGACCCCAGCGCCGCTGCTGTGATTCGCGAACTGTTCCGCCGTCGTGCT
>JBBRZA010000040.1:0-27614 GCA_038237145.1 Gaiellales bacterium | reverse complement strand
CGACACGATCGTGCAGGAGTGGCGCAGCTCGGGAACCCACAAGGGTGACCTCATGGGCATTCCGCCCACCAATCGCCGCACCGAGGTCCGCGGCGTGGCGATCAACGAGTTTGGGTCAGACGGCCTCGTGCACCGCAGCGTGCTGTGCTGGGACACCGCCAAGCTCTTGCAGGACATCGGGGTCTTGCCAACGCCCACCGACGCGTCCACAACTTCCTCCTAACCCGCGGCCGCATCCCCGGCGACAACCTGAAGACGAAATGAGCCGAAACTGTCGGCCATTTCCGTTGCGGCCTAGCCCGCGCTGACCCGTCCGTACGGCCGACGGCAAAATCCGGCCGATCGTCGAGCGCATGCGCACCCGCCACGGGCGCACGCACAGCTCGAAGATCGCCGCGATCGAGATCGGCCGCCGCCTCACCGAAGCGATCTGGCACATGCTCACCAACAACCAACCGTTTGCTCCGGCAGGCGCCCCAACCCCCGTAGCCGCAACCCCACAGGCTCGCGTGTCCGCGTCCGCTCCGAGACTTCACGCACGGAGAGGCTCACAAATGCGGGGGAGGCGCCCGGCACCCCTCGACGGCGCACAACGGCGCAACGGTCACGGCCGCAAATCCCGATTTCTAGCCGCGACCGAGCTAAAATCTCCTTGCCCTTCCTCCGCGCAATCGCCAGCGCTAGCTTCACCATCAGGCGTACTGCACGGGGCTTTAGGCCTCGACAACAGACAGACTGAGACCTCATCGCCGTTGCTTCGCTTTCACTAGCAGCTCCTTTGCCCGCGGCACCCAGAGAGGGCTTATGGGACGTAGACGCTCAGCTCGCGCCGGGGTGCCACCCCCTCCGCGGGACGAGTGGCAGTAGGTCAACGTGGGGCGACTGTTCCCTTACGTCGCGATCAGGGCGCGGAGTGGGCGGTCTTCGAGCCGACCGAAGACCGCTGTCACAGCTGAACACACACAGAACACGCCTCGCGCAAGCCCGCTCGTGCTGCGGGCTGGAGCTGCGACCGCCTGCTGCTGGGGAAAAGACGCTTCGGCCTAGCGAGACGACGCGCGAGGTGTCTCAGCTTCTGCGTCGAGCCACGCGACGGCACCTGCGCGATGGAAGAACGAGTTGGCGCGAGCACGCTGCGCCATTGCCTCCGCCATGCGACCAGCCGCCGCCAGCCCCTCGGCTGCGCGTAGCCGCGCGTATGCGGCGCCCGCTGTGTGGCCGATGTCTTCGATGATGTCGGCGGTGCGCACGAGATCACCGTCGCAAATCGCACGAGCTGCTTCGTTCCACGGGCCCTTGATCGGGTCCGCGTCGAGCACTCGTTCGCGGAAGTCCGTCGTGCGGCCGAGGTCGCGGAAGACCCAGGCGACGCCGATCAGCGTCGGAAAAGGCGAGTTCAGAGCGCCGACCGTTCGCACCCCGATCTCTGCGAGCTCTGCTGCGAGTTCCTGAGCTTCTTCCTGGTACCCGTTGGAATGCGCGATCGCCGCTCGGATGCTGAACGCCGCCGATTTTGCTTGCGCGTCGGACTCGCGGGCGAGAGCAACCGCACGTTGACTGTCATGATCCGCCGCGGCCGAATCTCCGCGGGCAAACCGAATCCAGGCGCGCAGCGTCAAGATTTGCGCGTCGATGTAGTGGCGGCCCTGGGTTTCGGACGCTGTGATCAGGTCATCCGCGATGGCGAGCGCGTCGTCCCAAAGGCCGTCGACATACTTCCATTCCGCAGTCTCGGCGCGCAAAAAGCGCATGAGGCGTGCCAGGCCATAACGCTCAGCGTGCTCGAGGCGGTGACTCAGCAGGCGCCTGGCGTCTCCGAGTCTCGCGTAGCAGTGAAGTCCGGAGACGAGGTTGTCGTTGCCGGTTCCGACCATTTCGAAAGCGCTGGCCGCCTTCGCGATCGAGATGCCTTCTTCGATCTCGTCGAAGCCGCGGGTGTCGCCGAGCCCCCAGCGTGCGGTCCCGATGACGATGTGCAGACGAGCACGCTGCTCCTCCATCCCGAGCGCCTCGACCAGCGGCAGCGCCTCGACTCCGACCCGGATCGACTCCGCGTACCGGGCCTCCAACATCAGGAACCCGCTCTGGTTCGTCAGCGCCTCCGCCCTCGCTCGAGACATGGGTCGGTCGCCGACGGCCTTCAGTGCGGCCGTGATGTAGCGATCCGTCCCAGTTCGGTCGCCGGCGAACCACGAGATACGTGCCGCAACCGTTGCCGCTTCGGCCTCGCCCTCGACGTCTCCCAGTGCCCGAAATCGATCGAGCGCCTCCGGCAACAGATCCAAGCCGCCCACGCCGACCGTCATGAGCGCGCGGGCGCGCTGAAGCAAGACCCGCGGCCGAGCCGGGTCATCCCGAGGGCAGAGCGCGAGCGCATCGGCGAAGAACGCAGCAGCCGACTCGTATGCGGCGAGAGCCATCGCTCGCTCGCCTGCTACGCGGAGCGACTCGCGTGCGCGGACGACTACGGTTGAGTCATCCTCCACTCCGGCGGCCCGCGCGAGCTCGAGCGCCTGCTTGTAGTGGTGCGCCAGCAGCTCTGCATGGTCGTCCGGGCGCCCCAGCCCTTCGATCCAGCCGGCGGCTCGAAGATGCTTCTCCGCCCGCTCGCGCCGGGGAATCTGGCCGTAGGCTACGTCACGAAGCAGGACGTGCTGGAAGGAGAACTGCATCTCGCCAGCGACGGCGGACCTGCGCTCCCGCCGAACGAAATCCTTCCGCTCCAACGTGCGCAGCAGACGCTCGGCATCGAGCGCGGGCACGCCGCGTGCCGCGCCGACGGCGCCGAGCCAGAACACCTTGCCGTGCACCGCCGCCTCTTGAAGTAGCTCCTTCTCGGCTCGCCGCAGGGCATCGAGACGCGCGGCGATGACGCCCTGCACGGATTCTGGCAGCTCGCCCGTCGTCCCACGCTCCGAGAGCATCCGTGCGTACTGCTCGGCGAAGAGCGGGTTCCCGCCCGCTCGTTCGAGCAGCGCGCGTTGCTCGTCGGCGAGCTGGAGCGGCTGCTGCAGCAGCGCTGAGATCAGCCGTGCTGTGTCGTCGTCGGCGAGCGGCTGAAGCGAGATCGTCGTTGCGTTCGCCTTGCCTCCGCCCCATGCCTGCCGCCGCTCCAGAAGTTCCGGCCGAGCGGTTCCGACCAGCAGGAGTGGGACGCCACGGAGCCAGTCCACCGCGTCGTCTAGGAAGTCCAAGAGGCCATCGTCCGCCCAGTGGAGATCCTCGAAAACGAGCACCGCCGGACCCCGTTCGGCGATCGCCTCGAGGAAGCGACGCCAGGCCGCGGTCGAAGTCTCGGCAACCGCCGTCACCGTGGCGTCGCCGCCGACGCCGACGAGCGCGCGCAGCTCGGCTTCGAGCCAACGCGCCTCGCTCGCTTCGGGTACGAGCCTCGCCACGGCATCGCGCAGCTTTCGCTCGGCCTCGGTGGCCGAGTCGCTCTCGAGGATCCCCGCCTCCGCCTTGACGATCTCGCCGAACGCCCAGAACGTCACGTGCTCGCCGTAGGGAAGACAGCGGCCCTGGCGCCAAGTGATCAGATCCGCGTTGTCGTCGACGAGCCGAAAGAGCTCCCGGACGAGGCGCGACTTGCCGATGCCGGGAACGCCAACGATCGTGACGAGCTGAGCCGCGCGCTCGTCGCGAACGCGTCCGAGGGCCGAGCGCAGCAGCTCGAGCTCGCGGTCGCGCCCGACCAGCGGCGACGGCGCGCCTTCGGCAACGTCGACGCCGTCGCGCGCTACCGGCTCGAGCGCCTCCCTGACCATGATCGGCTCGACCTTCCCCTTGGCCTGCACCGGCGGCGCCTCGCGATAGGAGATCACGTCGCGCGTCGCCCGGTAGGTCGTCTCCGCGACGAGGACGCCGTTGACAGGCGCAGCCGCCTGCAGGCGCGCGGCCGTGTTGACGACGTCGCCAGCGACCATCGCCTCGCCCTCGGCTGGCCGCGCGCCGATCTGCACGAGCGCCTGACCCGTGTTCACCGCGATTCGCACCTGCAGATCCGCTTGCTCGGCGATCCAGTCGCGGATGGCGAGCGCCGCCCGTACCGCGCGCTCCGGGTCGTCCTCGTGCGCAGCCGGCGCGCCGAAGACGGCCATCACGGCATCGCCGATGAACTTTTCCACCGTGCCGCCGCGGCGCTCGAGCTCCTCGCGCACATGAGCGTGATACGGCGCCAGCAGTCCGCGGACATCCTCGGGGTCAAGCCGCTCCGCTCGCGCCGTGAAGCCGACGAGGTCGACAAAGACGACCGTGACGGTCTTCCGTTCCTCGCCGAGCGTTCGCTCCTCAGGCTGCAGCGGGCTCGCGCACGCATTGCAAAAACGAGCCCCGTCGGGGTTCTCTCGGCCACAGCTCGGGCACGTCAACACGGCCAAAGCGTACGACCTGCCCACCGCTGAGTCACGTTGGATGGAGCCTTTATGAAGCCCCCGGCAGCGCCACGCGCACGGTCTTTCTCTCTCGGGCGCGCGCAATGGCTTGGTTATGCGGATTTGTTGGCCAGCGGTTCGCTGCTGCCGCGGCGGTATCGAGTCGCTGCTTTGAGCAGTCCAAAGGCCTGCTTGATCCGTAGTCGAGCTTGCTGGTCTCCGCGGCGCACGTGTGCATGCGGATCCGCTTCCTCCCAGAGAGCGTTATGGAACGGAGAGGCTCAGCTCGCGCCGGGGTGCCACCCCCTCCTCGGGACGAGTGGCAGTACGTCAACGTCGGGCGACTGTTCCCTTACGTCGAGGAGTCGATCGATCACGGCGCGGAGTGGGCGGTCCTCGAGCCGAACGAAGAGCCGCTGTCACAGCTGAACACACGCTGAACACGCCTCGCGCAAGCCCGCTCGTGCTGCGGGCTGGAGCTGCGACCGCCTGCTGCTGGGGCAGGCGTCAAGCCGTCAATGCACGGAAAGGCGTGATTACGTCAAGTCGTTTTAGGCGCCAGCCTTCTGGCTGCCGCCCGCTGAAAGTGCGCCAGGCCAACTAGCTATACCGGGCTCGGCTCAACCATGCGAGTCGTACCCGCCGTACAGGTCGCTAAATGCCGATGCCCGTGTGGTCTCGGTGTGGTCTCGGGTGAGTGTCTTATGGCGCCTGTAGGGCGACCGCGGGGCCAAGCTTCGCTCTGAACATCATCAGGCTTGTGACGATGATCCAGATCAGTGTGAGCAGCAGCGCGAAGAAGTCGGCGAAAGGGATAAACAGCGCGATGCCGAGCACTAGCGCTGCCCATCCAAGCCATCGGTAACCACGCAGGGTTCCGAGCAGCGATCCCGCTGCACCAAGCATCATCACGCCGAGTGCGCTGTTCAAGGGCATCCAGAAGTCGTTGTCCACGACGTTGAGCGCCTGGAGGCCGTCGCCTGAGATCCCTTGATCGCCACCGTCTGCTAGGGCGAAGTGAATCAAAGCCGCAAGAAGCAACGCGGCTCCTGTGAGCACAGTGCCGCCGATTAGCACAAGCTGCCACACCGGCCGGGGATCGTTCTCCCGAGGCCAAAGCGTGCTCGTGAGGCTGGCCCCGAATGCGACGAGGAACGGCACCGAGGCTGCGAGGACGAAGGCGGCAATCCCTTGCCGCACATTGTGCGCGTCGTAGAATGAGAGCACCTTCGCGGCGGAAGCATCGCTGCCCGGCGTGCTTCCCGAGACAGCCACAACTGCCAGCAGGGCGAGCACGACAAACACGATTCCGCTGAGCGGCAACAACCTTCTGAGCGCCATAAAAAAGGAATTCCTCTCGTCCGCAGTGGTTACTGAATGCCTGTCGGCACGAGCATGAAGGACGGCACGTTCAGATGCAAGCCAATAGGCGAACTCCGGGACGGCGCATGCGAGCGTCTCCTATCAGGGGGAAGGCCCTCGCAGGGACGATTGTCGTGCCCGTAGTCGGTTGTGCTGGAGCTGTAAGCCGCAGGTAAGGATTCGCTTCTCGTTGAGGGGACGCCGGAAGCGCTGGCTAGGCTCGCGCCGATGCCATCTGCTCGCGCTTGTCGCTTCACGACCATTCTCACCGCGCTGACGGTGGCCATTGTCGGCGCCGTCGCTCCTGGTTCGGCGAGCGGCCGGTCTAGCGCGCTACCTCCCGCCGAGCGACACGAGTTGCTTCAGCGGTTCATGCCGATCCTGTACTTCCATCCCGATGAGGCGTGGGCTCCAGTTGCGGTAGAGCGGTTCCTGCGGGTTGCAAAAGTCGAGCGGCAGGCGACGCGGGGAACTTGGACGCGAACGACAGCACTACCAACGAGCAGTGTCGGCTGCACATTCACGCCGTGCTATCGGTTCAACCTTCCGTGTGCGCTCACTGGCGGCGCGAGATGCTACGAGCGCTCCGCCCCGACACTGACTGACTGGAAACAACCGACGATCTATGGGCGCGTGTTGGACGTTCCCGCCGGAACAGCGATGCCAGCTGGGGTCAGCGGCACCGCGCGCTATCTCGTCCGCTACTGGTTCTTCTACTCGTTCGACGACTGGCGCTCGAATGGTGATCGACTCTGGCAAGCGCACGAGGGTGACTGGGAAAACGTCTCCGTCGCGCTCGATGGCGATCTGAAGCCGATCTTCGCCGCCTACAGCCAGCATTGCTCGGGCACTGTTCGTGCCTGGTCGAAGGTGAAACGGGTCGAGACGCATCCAATCGATTACGTCGCGCTGGGGTCGCACGCCAACTACTTCGAGCAAGCGTCGTCGCCAACACAGTTTCTCCGCTGCGTCTACAAGAACGTCGCCAAAGCAGAGCGTTCGAAAGCGCGCCGCCTCGTCACGGCGGTACAACGGGGAATCGCGGATCGCACCGGCACAGCGCGCAAACTCGATCCCAGCGCACCACAGCAGGCGCAACTCGTGGATCTAAACGCTCCTCTTCCAGTCTGGGCTCGCTTCCCCGGTCGATGGAGCGAAGGCGAACTGCTTTGGGCCGGCCCGACCCCGACCCGCTTCACACGAGTGCGCAGCGGTCTCGGACCAGCAACACCAAGATGGAATACAACCTCCATTCCCTCGCTCTGGCACACGGAATCGAGCTAGCCGAAGCCCTACACCGAGTCAACGCCCGCGCGGGCTGTCTCGCGGGTGTGCTACTGATCAGGCGACAGCACGCTCGCCGAGGCCGCTGGCATCCTCACTCGATGCCCGTCTTCGCCACGCTGTGGACTTAGCGTCTCTCTCGCGCGGCGCTCGCGTCTGAGCCATCGTTCGATTGTACGCTCTCGCACATGCGAAGCTCAGCGCTGCTCGTGGCGTCGATCTTCGCGCTCGTGGTCGTCGCAGATCGGCCGCACGCGAAGCCAGAGTCGCGCCGCGACGGCCGCATCACAGTCATCGTCGGCGAGAGCGGGGAGTCCGGCCCGACTCCGCGGCTCGTCGTTATGGATGCCGACGGCAAGAACGCACGCGTTCGCCTCGGGTGGGTCTACAACGCGTCGCTCTCACCGAACGGGCGCTTCGTCGCTTACGACGAGCCCGCGGGACGCTCGCGAGAGATCGGGGTACTTGCCGCCGACGGTCGTCACAGAGGTCGGCTGCTGGTTCGCAACGGCGCGTTTCCCGACTGGTCGCCCACCGGCGCAGCGATCGCGTTCGTCCGATACCGCAACGGCTGTTGCGACGGCGATATCTGGATCGAAAATCTCCACAGCCGAACGCAGCGGCGGGTAGTTCGCAATGCTGACAGCCCAGACTGGTCGCCGGACGGCAAGAAGCTGGCCTTCGTCCGCCGGCGCTCAAGCAGTTCGGCAAGCGACGTCTGGGCGATCGATCTTGCGAGCAAGAGGGCGCGGCGGCTGATCCGCGGCGCTGTAGACCCGCGCTGGTCTCCCGACGGTCATCGGATCGCGTTCGAGCGAATTGGCCAGGTTGAATCGTTAATCTACGTTGCGCACGCGGATGGCACGGCAGCGCGACGCGTCGCCGAAGGCGACTCCGCGGCCTGGTCGCCCGACGGCAGCGAGTTCGCAATTGCCGACTTTGACCGCGTCATCCGCATCCGTTTGGACGGAACTCACCGACGCGTCGTGTACGCGCCGAAGTACGGCTGCCCCGCCTGTCGCGACCTCGACTGGGTGCGTTAGCAATCGTGCGTGCGCTCAGTCATGCGAGCCGGAGACCTCACGGCCCACTTGATGGTTGCTGGCGGAGGGAGCGGTATCTCGGAACACTGGCCCAGGCGACGTTCGCGTTCCTGTTTGACCGGCAGGACGGCAGTGAGGGTTTGCTGCCTAGCGTCGCTCTCGGCAGAATCGCGTCGTGTCTCGCGTCTACTGCGTTGTCGCGATTTTTGGTGCCGCAGCGTCGCTGCTGATCAACTTCGGGATCGTCGACCTGATCGACGGGCTGACCGGCGCTTTCACCGACGACACCACCTGGGTCCTCGATACGGGTTGGGGGGTGCTATTCGGTGTGCTGATTCCCGTTGGTCTTCTCGCTTCGCTGAGGACAGTGGCCGGCGTGCAGCAGATCGCTCTCATCACCGTCGCGATCGCCGTTGCGGCGGTCGCGGCTGAGGCCTGGCGCTGGTTCAGTTTCGTCGCGATCCTCGCGGCGTTCGTTGCGCTGAGCCCTCAGCGCTCTGCTGCCGTTCGGTTCCGTCCGAGCTGGCCGCTGGCTGCGATCGCTGTCGTCCCCTGCGCCCTCTATGCCGAGCTAGCAGTGTCCGCGCAACGTCGACATGCGCCCCCGAGCGACGCGGTGTCGAACGGGTTCCACCACTGGACGGCGCTCGCCGCGCTCGCGATCGCTGTCACGTTGCTCGCGCTGGGCCCGAGGCTACTTGCACTGAGCGCTTCGCTCGCAGCAGCGCTCTGGGCGTTGGCCTGTCTGTTGCATCCGACCGCAGACGGCAGCGAGGGTCGCGGGTGGGCGATCGCTGCGCTCGGCTGGGCCGCCACACTGGCGCTGACGCAAGGCCGGCGAGGACGCATGCCCACCCGACGGCGTTTGTTGCTCAGGGGACGGTAAGACTCGGCGCGGCCGGCGATTCTCGGGCTTGATCGCGAATAGGCACCGCTTGCTGAGATTTGCCGCCTAGCTGGGCCCTCCGACCGGAGCAAACCGCCAGTCGAGAATCAAAAAGGGTTCTGGAGACGAGGCTCCTGCGGCGCGATAGGCGGCGATTGCCGCGGCGTGTCGGCTTGGTAGCAACCCACATGCCATAGCAGCGTCGTCTACGAATTGGTTTGCGAGTCCAGATCGTGCGTACCGAAGAGGCGTGATTCGCCGCGTGCTGCGGCGCCGGGGAAGAGGATTTGGGCTGTGTGGATGTAGCGCTCCGTCACCGCGCTTTGCGAGTGGCCTGCGCGGTGTTGGACGTATGCCATTGGGTTGCCGGCGGCGGCTTCGTGGGTGAGCGCTGTGTGGCGGAGGTCATGGAAGGGGCGGATTGGCTTGTTGATCCCTGCTTCTCGCAGTGCGGGCCTTAGGTACACGCGCGACAACCTGGAGGGATCGAGCGCTGTTCCTTTCTGGGGGTGGCAGAAGACGAGTTCCTCGTCGTCTTGGAAGCGGGTTCGCTGCCACATACGGAGGTCGCCGACCATGAACGAGTCTACGACGGTGACGGTTGGGTTGGACGTGCACGCGAGCTCGATCCGGCTCGCCGCCAGGATCTGCCGCGCCGCGGCTTCTGTCAATGCGCCCATTCACGCACTCTCGTGTCGGGCGGATCACCCGACCGTAGTGCGCGGGCCGAATCCGGTCCGGTCGCCTTCGTTGCCAAGCTAGACGACAAACTCGCCTCTGCCGCGTCTGGCTGTTCCAAACCTTCCGGGGCTCCGCCGGCACTGACCCCCCTCTGGCTTAGGCAGCGCTCAGTTGCGCCTCGACCTCCAACGCCACAGCGGCGGGATCCAACCCCGCCACGCAGGACCCGGGAAGTGCCGCACAGCCCAGCCACGCGACTTGTGGACGAAGCGCGACGACGACGATCGCTCCGACGACCACCGCTACGCCATCGACGAAGACCGCGCCGCCCGGGCCGATCACTGCTGCCAGGCCCGCGGTCAGCAGAGCACCGAACGGGAGCATGCCGACGAACGCCGCCGCCCAGATCGCGAGCGCCCGCGCCAGGATCTCGTCGGTGCTCATCGCCTGCACCACCACCGTTGACAACCCGACGAAGAGGACGCCGGCGAAGCCGCCCACGAACGCCAGTGCGAGCGACAGCCACGCGTTCGTGGACGCGCCGATGCCAGCGAGGGCCGCGCCCGTGACGACGAACCCCACGAGTAACGGCTCGCCCTTGTTCGGCCGGCTGGAGAGGCGTAACAGCGCGATCGAGCCGACCAGCGACCCGAGACCGATCGCTGCCATGATCGCTCCGAGCGTCCCCGCCCCTGAGTTGAGGTTGTAGCGGACGAGCGCCGGGATCATGAACGCGACCGGCGGCGTCCCGAACAGGCCAGCGACGAGCATCCAACACCATCATCGCCGCGAGGCTGCGCTGGCCGAAGACGTAGCGGAACGCCCCGGAGATCGCGCCGCCGGCCTTGACTGCAGCAGTCTGGGGCAGGACGCGAACCGGGCAACAGGGCGAGCATGCCGAGCACGGCGACGAAGCTCGCGGCGTTGACACCGAACACCTGGTTCGCCTGGCGAGATTCCACCCGCGCACCCTGCTCGCCCGGCGCTGATCAGCACCGAGTGATTACGAGCTCTCGACCTTGACGAGGGATGATCGTCCGAACGGCGAGCTGTACGAGAGGCCGAGCCGCTTGTAGACGGCAGGCGGAACCGAGATGTCTGCGAGGTACAGATCTCCGACAACGTCGGCCGCGTCGCCCATCCGCAGGCGATCCTTCGGCAGCGCGAGCGTGAGGGTCGCGGCCGCGCGGATGTGCGGCTCGTGCAGGCGACCGGTTTCGAGCTCGAGGCCAGATGGCACGTCAAGAGCGAGCACGGGCGCGCCCGTTGCGCGACGGATCAAGGCGGCAAAATCGCCGGACGGTGGGCCCTTCTGCCCGTAGCCGAGGAGCGCGTCGACGACGAGCTCGGCGTCCGCGTCAGTGCCGCGCTCGACGTCGAGCCGTGTGAGCGTCTCGTATTGCTTGCGTGTCACCGGCGCGAGCCGCTCCGGGGGAGCGGCGAGGGTGATCGAGACGTCGGCCCCGGCCACGAGGAGGTGACGGGCGGCGGCGAGGCCGCCGCCGCCGTTGCCGCCGGGGCCGGCGAGGACGAGGACACGGTGCCCGTTGACGTCGCCGCCGAGCAGGTGGCGCGCGAGCAGTGCCAGGTTACGCCCGGCGTTTTCCATCATCTGCTCGAGCGAGATCGCGAACTCCTCGGTCATCAGCCGGTCGACCTCGCGCATCTGAGCGACCGAGAGCCACGGGAGCGAGTCGGCGGCGACCGTGGGGAACGGCGCGTCGGGGCTACGGTAACGGCGGCGGCGCCGCCGCTCGGACGGCCAGTCGCGCTCGAGTTCCACGCCGAGACCGTCGGCGATCCGGTTGACGTAGTTGAAGTAGGACACGACCTGGTTCGCATCGACGATTGCGCGGTCGTCCAGTCCGTGTGCACGCAGCCGCTCCAGGTCTGCCTCGACGATCTCCGCCGGCGTGGCCGTCAGCTTGCGGGCGTAGTCGCAGAGCGCGGCCAGCCGCGGCTCGAGCTTGTTCGGATGTCCGGAGACGACCGCCTCCGCCAGCGAAGCGTCACCTGATTCGCGGGTGAGCGCTTCGCCGTGCTGGACGACTCAGTAGTGGCAGTCGTTTGCGGCCGAGACGGCAACGGCGATCGCCTCCCGTTCCGTCCGCGTCAGCGGCGAGTCGCCGAACATGATCGTCCGGTAGAGCCGGACGTGCGCCGCGAGCGCCTCCGGGTTCAGCGAGTGCGAGGCGAGAATGTTTGCGAGCCCGCGGGCGCCTTCCGCCGTCTTCACCCAGGCGATGTGTTCGTGCTCCATCGCTTTAGCCCACCTTGAATCGGCCGTGCATCAGTGTCCGATGCGGATCGCAGACGTAGTTGTAGGTTCCCCGCTTCAGCTTGGCTTTGATCGTCTTCGTGCCTACGAAGGAGACACCGGTGACGACCTTGTTCAGCCCCGGACCGCCGATGTGGAAGTCGTGAATCGGGGATTTGTCCGACACCACGAGCAGATATGTGCCCGGTCGCAGCTTGGTCACGTTTTTCAAGCCTTGCTTGAGCTGGATCGTGAAGCCGGGACCGACGGTGCCGCGAAGCTTGAGCGTGGCCGCCTGTGAGGGGCCGGTGACCGCGGCCGCGGCGGCGACCACCGTGACGATCAGCGCAAGGCGGAATTGTGGGAACCGCATCAGAACGTCACCACCTGGTAGCCGTCGGCCAGCAGCTTGCGGATGCTCGGGTGTTCCTCGTACTCGTCGAGCAGTGCGATTCCGGCCTGCTCGACCTGCTCCTTGACGCCGTAGCGCGCGGCGCAGTAGCTGCAGGCGCCGGCGATTCGGTCCCGGACCTCCTCGAAGGCGCCGTGGTAGCGGTGGCCGGGATCGGTGAGCGTCCCGATCCAGGTCGTTGCCGCCCCGTCGAAGACGATCGTGACGTCGTCCCCGGTCTCCTTGAACTCTTTCGCCGTCACGAGCGCGTTGGCTACCCGGCCGAGGCCTTCGCGGCCCTCGGTTCCGGCGAAGATGACGAGTGCTGCTTTCGGCATCCAGTCTCCTCAGTGGTTGTTGGCGGACGGAAGGTTAGAGGCGCGAGCCGGCAGAAGCGGTTCAGCGCCGGCCTGAACCGGGGAATCGATGCGGCGCATCTGACCGGCGGGCCGACACGACCGAAGGAACGTGTCGTCATTTTCGATGTGCTCGGAACCCTCTTCAGCCTCGATGCCGTGCGGGCGAAGCTGTCCGATATCGGTGCGCCCCCGGCGACGCTCGAAGCGTGGTTCGAACGCACGCTGCACGGCGCGCTGACGCTGACGACGGTGGGCGAGTTCCGGCCGTTCCGGGAGGTCGCACGGGCGGCGCTGCAGACGACGCTCGCCCAGCTCGGGCTGGAGGTCTCGCGAACGGAGGACATTCTCGCTTGCCTCAGCGAGGTCGAAGCGCACGATGATGCCCCTGCTCTCGATCGGCTGACGGAAGAGCGCATCCGCGTCGTCGCTCTCACGAACAGCGGCGCGCAGCAGACGGAGGATGTGCTCAAGCAGGCGAATCTCCTGGAGCGATTCGAGCGCGTCTTCAGCGTTTCGGATGTCGGCGCCTACAAGCCGGACAGCCGTCCTTACGAGCACGTCATCAATGAGCTCTCGGTGGCCGCAAGCGAGGCGACGCTTATCGCCGCCCATGCGTGGGACGTCGTCGGCGCGCGCGCGGCCGGACTCGATTCGATCTGGGCGATCGCCTGGAGCGGCGCTGGCCGCCGAACCTCGCCGCGCCGCTTCTCTCGTCGACGCGGTCGGAATGCTGATCGGTTAATTAGCGCCTGCCGCTCCGTGCCCGGCGGCGGTCCGCCGACCGTTTCGCGTACTGAGCGTAGCCGCCGAAGTCGACGACGACGCAGGGCTCGTCGCCGACGATCCAGGCGTCGTGGCCAGGTTCGATCGCCGCGACGTCGCCGGGGCCGATCTCGCCCTCGGTGCCCTCTGCTAGAACTGGCGCCGCATCGTCT
This sequence comes from Gaiellales bacterium, assembly GCA_038237145.1. GTDB lineage: Bacteria > Actinomycetota > Thermoleophilia > Gaiellales > Gaiellaceae > 3-1-20CM-4-69-9. The sequence continues at coordinate 14,043 of JBBRZA010000040.1, read as the reverse complement.
CACACGCGCGCGAGCGCCGCGGCTAAGGGCTCTGGCCGCCGTCTCGCTCGGCGTTGATTCGCGTGATGATCGAGTCAGCGACCGTGGGATCGGGCGCCGGGTCGACCCGCCCGATCGCGTTGAGGCCGGCAATCGTGGCCTTCAGTGACCTCAACACGGCCCGGCAGCGGCGGCACATCAGGAGATGACCGACAATCCGTTGGCGCGCCCGTGGCTTCAGTTCGCCCTCGGCGTAGTCCGACAACAGGTTCCGCGTCTCCGCGCAGGAGGCGACGAACCGATTCAGCAGTGCCATCTCCATCCCGGTCACTCCACAGCTTAGATGCGGCATGGCCCAGTTCGATGTAGCTTCGAGCGCGTGGCCCAGGAGGAGAGCGCCCTGCTGACTCAGGCGCAGGCTGGGGACATCGCCGCCTTCGAGGACTTTGTGCGCCTTTTCGAGCGACGCGTCCGGGCTCTGCTCAGCGGGCTTCTGAGCGACGAGCGTGACATCGAGGAGGCTGCGCAGGACACCTTCGTCCAGGCGTGGCGGAATCTCTCCGGTTTCCGCGGCGACGCCGCGCCCTTCACGTGGCTCTATCGGATCGCGGTCAACGAGGCGCTGCAGCGGGCGCGCCGGAAGCGGCTCGACACGCAGCCGATCGACGACGAGCTGCTCGACGTGCTCGAGTACCAGCACGGGCCTGCGGCTTCGAGTCCGCGCCCTCCGGATCTGGTCGTCGAGGACCACGAGGTGCAGGCCTTCCTACTCGATCGAGTGCGGCGGTTGCCGCTCGATTTTCGCGCTCCGCTCGTTTTGCGCGACATCGAAGGCTGGTCGAATCAGGAGGTCGCCGACATCCTCGACTTGTCGCTGGCCGCGACCAAGAGCCGCATCCACCGCGCGCGGATGAAGCTGCGCCAGGAGCTGGAGCTGTGGGTACGCGAGCGCGAGAGCTAGGGCGACCGCAACGAATCGCCGCGACTCCGCATCGAACGAGCGTCTGAGGCCGTTATGAAGCAGTTCGATGTCGTCGTCGGCGGCGGGACCGCCGGAATCACCGCTGCGCTGGCGGCGCGCTCGGTGGGCGTGCGCGTCGCCCTCGTCGAGCGTGAGCCGCGTCTCGGCGGCGACTGCACCTTCTACGGATGCGTGCCCTCGAAAGCGCTGCTCGAGATCGCGAAGGTCGTCCACGACGCACGACGAGCGGCGGCCGAGGGCATCTTCGCAGATGCACCGATCATCAACTTCGGGAAGATCGCCGCCCGGCGGCGGCGCATCGTCGAGGAAGTCGCGGCCGATGAACGCGACGAGCGCTTCGAGCGGGCAGGCATCGCTCTGATCCGCAGTCAAGCACGTTTCCTCTCCGCATTCGAGCTCGAGGTAGACGGCGAGCGCGTCGGCAGCAAGACGTTCGTCGTCGCCACCGGCAGCGAACCGGCAGTGCCGTCGCTCGCCGGGATCGACCAGGTGCCGTACCTGACGAACCGCACCATCTTCGACCTCGAGCGTCTGCCCAGCCGGTTGCTCGTCCTCGGCGGCGGCGCAACCGGCCTCGAGCTCGCGCAAGCGTTCCGACGGTTCGGCAGCGAGGTCGTCGTCGTGGAGATACTCGAGCGGCTGCTGCCGCGCGACGAACCGGAGGCGGGGCGGGTACTCGCGGAGGTCCTCCGCGGCGAAGGCGTCGATCTGCGGCTGGGCGCAAAGGCGGTCGGCGTGACCACCGATGGAGCTGGGCTCGTGCTGTCGCTCGAGCAGGAAGAGCTCCGCAGTGATGCCTTGCTCGTCGCAGCCGGGCGCAGCGGTAGCGTCGAGGGCCTGGGGCTCGAGGCGCTCGGCGTCACGCTTGACGGCGGCTACGTCAAGATAAACGGGCGCGGGCGGACAAGCGTGGCGAACATCTTCGCCGCGGGCGACGTGACCGGTGGTCTGCAGTTCACGCACGTCGCCGCCCACGAGGGCCGGGTGGCCGGGCTGAACGCCGCTGGGAAGCGTGCCAAGATCGACGAGCGGGTCGCGCCCTGGGTGACGTTCACTGATCCCGAGATCGCCCATGTCGGCCTGACCGAGGAGGAGGCACGCGAGCGCCACGAGGGAATCGAGGTCGTGAGCTATCCGATGAGCCGGGTCGACCGCGCGCGAATCGAACAGCGACCGTTCGGCTTCGTCAAGCTCGTCACGGCCAGGCGCCGCGTCCTCGGACGTCTCGGCGGCGGCGAGCTGGTCGGCGCCCAGATCGTCGGTCCGCATGCCGGCGAGCTGATTCAGGAGTGCGCGCTGGCGATGCAGACGCGTTGCTTTGCCGGCCGCTTGACGCAGACGATCCATCCCTACCCGGCCACGACGCTCGCGGTCCAGCAGGCGGCGGCACAGCTGTTTCCGCTCGGCCGCGTGCTCGTCGAGAGCGACTAACGGGCGGTCAGCGGAGCTCCGGCTGCTGAGCGGCTCGCTTGGATCCTGCCAAGACGATCGTCGCGCCGAAGCTCGCCAGGCCGGCGAGCGCGCCCGCGGCCGCCACCCACGCCGCCCCCGGAACGCCGAAGGCCGCCAGCGCAAGGCCGACGAGGAGCACGACACCGGGGGCGCGTCCGGAGACGTAGCCCTCGTGGCCGGGAGCGTGGGCGCGGATGAAGTAGACGGCGGCGATCGCCGGCCAGGGCGCCATGTACCGGCAGACAATGAGGGCTGCCACCCACGCCGGCAGCAGGCCGCGATTGCCCGCCGCGACGGCCGCGACGCTGAGCAGGATCCCGTCGACGGCGCCGTCGAGCCAGGCACCGAGGCGGCTCGCCTCCGCGCGCGCGCGCGCCAGGATGCCGTCGGCAACGTCGCTCAGACCGGCCGCGAGCACGGCAAGGCCGAGCGCGGTCGGGGCGAGCACCGCCAGCAGGGGAATCGCGCCTGCACGTAGCAACGTGAGCATGTTCGCGACGCCGAGACCGGCCCGCCGGCGCCCGTCGAGGCGCTCGAGCATGCCCAGGTGCCAGTCGGCCATGAGGAGTACGAGCATCCACCAACCCGCGGCGACCGCGGCGAGCATCGGCCACCCCGATCCCGCGACGACGGCCCAGGCCGCGATCCCGACCGCACCGAGTGCGACAACCTGGCGGTGCGCACGCGCTTGCTCGGTCCGGGTTTGCCGAGCTCGAGCGAACGAGGCACTGAAGAACCTGATCCAGGCGGCCGGCTTGAAGCGGGCGCACCTGAGCTCGTTGAGGAGCTCTTCCACCCAGCGCTCGCCTTCGGTCCTGGGCAAGTCGACGTCGCGGCCGATGCCTTCGATCGTCGCACCCACATCTCTTTCGATGCCGCTGGCCCGGCGGCGATTCAAGCCCGAATCGGCGCTGGCGGCCGCGCATCTCACGATCGATGAAGCAGGCGCTCTTCGCGCTCCTCGTCGCCGTCGTCCTCGCCGGCTGCGGATCACGCGGCTCCAGCCCGACGCCGAACGCCGGCGCGGAGAACGAACCGTTGTCCGCGGTCGAGCTGCAAGAGCTCTCGGCGGGCTGGAAGACGAACTTCGTCCGGCACAAGGTGTCGCTGCGCGAGTTCCAGTCGGGCGGTCCCGGCAAGGACGGCATCCCTGCGCTCGACCGGCCGCGCTTCCTCCACGTAACGGAAGCGGGGTTCCTGCGGCCGCGGGAGCCGGTGATCGCGCTCACGCTCGCGGGCCGGGCTCGCGCGTACCCGCTCCAGATCCTCGTCTGGCACGAGATCGTCAACGACGTCGTTGCGGGCGTTCCGGTCGCGGTCACCTTCTGTCCGCTCTGCAGCACGGCGATTGCGTTCGACCGCCGCGTGGGGAGACGCACGCTGAGCTTCGGCACGACCGGCAACCTGCGCAACTCGGACCTCGTTATGTACGACCGCCAGACGGAGTCGTGGTGGCAGCAGTTCGGCGGCGAAGGCGTCGTCGGCCGCTACGCCGGAACGCGCCTGCGCACGCTGCCGGCGCGCATCGTTGCCTGGCGCAGCTTCCGCTCCCAGTACCCCGACGGTCTCGTCCTCTCGCGCGAGACCGGCTACTCCCGTCGCTATGGCGAAAACCCCTACGTCGGCTACGACGACGTCTCGAGCCCGCCCTTCTTCCCGACCCATAACGCTAAGGACGAGCGGCTGCCGCCGAAGGAGCGGGTCGTTTTCATCGAGCGAGGTGACGCGGCGGTTGCGATTCCCTTCTCGATTCTGGCGAAGAGGCGGCGGGTGGACGTGACCGTCACCGGCCATCGCTTCGAGGTCCGCTGGCAGGACGGGGTCAGCTCCGCGTTGGATACCGGCGCGATCGCGTCGGGTCGCGACGTTGGAGCGGCGCAGGTCTTCGAGCGCGGGAGGCCGACGACGTTCGCGGAGCCGTTCTGGTTCGCCGTCGCCGCGTTCCGGCCGAACGTTGAGATCGTTGGACGCAGTTCCGGTACCGACAGTTCGGTACCGAGGCCGTCGTCGGCGCCTGACCCACGAAGCGCCTGCGCCGGCTGCCGGCGCGGGTAGTCGCCCGCGCTCTGGTTGTCGCATCCGTTTCCGCCGACGGCGCTGTACCTCCCCTGTGAGGTGCGAGCGCCTCGCTGTTTCTGCCGTCACATTGTCAAGGAGGGTCAACTTGCACTTGAAGACTTCCCGGGTCGCCGTTCCAGTGGCGGCGGCCGTCGTCGTTGGACTCACGACCGTCGCTCTCGCCGTCGCCGCGGCGCCACCAGCGATGACCGTCGACACCGGTGCGAAGGTGCGCATTCTCGCACCGACCCCGCAGACCACTGTCCGCGGTAACGCCGTCTCGAGCGCCGTCTCGATTACGAACTTCCGCCTCAACTGCGCGCTTGCCGGAACGGCGAACCGGAAGGGTGTGGGCCACTACCACATCGAGCTCGACCACTCGCTGATCAACATGTTCTGCTCGAAGCGAACGCCGATCAGCATGCTCAACGTCGCGCCGGGCAAGCACACGCTTCTCTTCCTTCCGGCAGCCAACGATCACGCCGAGGACAAGAAGGCGGAGAAGAAGGTCAGCTTCGTCTACAAGCCCTCGCAACCGCTGACCCCGGCGACGCCGCTCAGCTTCCCCGGCAAGCCCTCGATCGGTATCGTCTCGCCGAAGAACGGCGCCACCGTTCACGGCGGCTTCGACTTCACCGTCGCCGCAACGAACTTCCGCCTCTCCTGCGCCCTCTACGGCAAGGCGAACGTGCGCGGCTACGGGCACTGGCACGCCAACGTCGACACGACGAAGCTCGGGATGATGGGCATGGGCACCATGCTCGGCATGAGCTGCGCCAAGACGTTCCACGTCTCGCTCGCCGGGATCAAGCCGGGCAAGCACCGCTTCATCGCGATCCTCGAGGACAACACCCACGCCCCCACGATCGGCGTGCAGGCTGCCGTGAGCGTCACCGTCCGCTAGCTCCCTGCCCCTCCCCAAGGAGCGGCGGCGCCCCCTCGCCGCCGCTCCTCGCGCCGGCGGCGAATCGGGGGCGATGGGCGCGCCTCTAACCGGCCGGTGCCCGCTGTACCTCCTCGTGTGAGCCTGCAGTCGTTGAAGACGCGAGCCGACCCGGCGTCGGTCGTTGCTGACGCTGCGAGCGACGCGGAGCTCCTCAGGGCCGTCGCCGACGGCAGCGACGCCGCCTTCGAGGAGCTCCGCCACCGCTACCGCAGGGCGGTCGAGCGCACCTGCCGCTCGATTCTGCGCGGAAGCGCCGAGGATTGCGCGCAGGAGGCGTTCGTCCGGATCTGGCAGAAGGCGCGCCTGTTCGACCCGCGCCGAGGCAGCGCTGCCGCCTGGCTGCTGACGCTGACGCGCAACGTCGCCTACAACCTCGGTGCGAAGAAGGAGCCTGAGCCTCGTGAGCTCGTGCCGACGGACGCTCAAGCGGAAGATCCGGGACTCTCGGTTGACGGTTTCTGGCTCGACGCCGGGCTGGCGCGGCTGGAGCCGCACGAGCGCCAGGTGATCGAGCTCGCCTACTTCGCCGATCTCTCACAGACGCAGATCGCCGACCGGCTGGGCGTCCCGCTCGGCACCGTCAAGAGCTGGACGCGGCGCGGCCTCAACCACCTCGCGACACTGCTCGGCGAGGAGACCAGCCGATGACGCACGACCTCGCCTACGAGCGGTTGACCGACCTCCTGTTTGACCGGGACGATCCGGACCTGTTGGGGCATGTCGGCAACTGCCATGTTTGCCAGCGGCAGCTCTTCCTGCTTTCCCGTGTCGACCGTCTGCTGCGTCAGCGGCGACCTCGCACCCGAAGGCGCACCCGCCGCTCGCTGGAACCGCTCGCGATTGCCGCTGTCACTGCCGCCGCGATCGCCGTCGCTGTGGCGCTCCCGCAGCGGCACGAGGCCGCCTCCGCTCGCTTCGCGCTCAAGACAGACGGTGGCTCGATCGTGGCGCGCGCTCAGGTTCAGCGCTCCGACGCCGAGAACGAATCGGTCGCGCTCGTTGCCGAGGGGCTCCCGACGCAGCCTTCCGACACGTATTTGCTCTGGACGCAGGGGTCGGACGACGGCGAGCCGCTCGTCGTTGGGCGCTTCATGGTCAACCACACGGGAGCCTGCCGGGCGCGCTTCAACCTGCCCGGAACCCGCCACCCTGGCCGTTTCTGGATCACGCCGTCGACGCAGCCCGCTGCGATCGTTGCCTCAACCTGACCCGTCCAGCGGGCGCCCGTACGGGCGGCGCGCCTTCCTGGCCGTCCTCGCCGGCGGTCTCTCCTCACTCGCCTGGGGCGCGCCGGCCTGGCGGGCGCTTTCGTCCGCGCTGCGTCCGGCGACGGATCTGCTGCCCGAGGGAGTACGGGAGATCGTTCCCTCGCAGGGCTGGCGGATCTACACCGTCGGCTCGCACATGCCCACGTTCGACCAGGAGAGCTGGAGGCTGAAGATCGACGGCCTCGTCGCACGGCCGCAGCTGCTGAGCTACGACGAGCTGCTCGCGCTGCCAAGCGTCGAGCAAGTCTCCGACTTCCACTGCGTCACCGGCTGGACGGTCAAGAACGTGCACTGGCGGGGCGTCCGGTTCAAGGACCTCCTCGCGCGGGCTGCGCCGACGGAAAGCGCGCACGCCCTGCGCTTCATCTCCGCCGAGACCCCGTACGAGGACTCGCTCACACTCGAGCAGGCCTACCTCGCCGACGCGATGCTCGCCTACGAGATGGACGGGCGGCCGCTCAGGCGCGAACACGGCGCGCCGGCACGGATCGTCATCCCTGAGATGTACGGCTACAAGAACGTGAAGTGGGTCGAGCGGATCGAAGTCGGCGCCAAGCCTGTCGACGGCTTCTGGGAGGGACTCAGCTATGACCGCGACGCCTGGGTCGGACGCTCGAATGGCCGCGGCTAACCTCGAACGCGCCGACGGCGGCCTCGTCCGCCGCTTCACCCGCACCGAGCGCGCGCTGCACTGGGTGCTCGCGCTCGGCTTCTTCACCCTGCTCGCCTCGGGACTCGTCTTCTACCTGCCGGAGCTGAGCGTGCTCGTCGCGCGGCGGCCGCTCGTCAGGGCACTCCACCTCTACACCGGGATCGCGTGGCTGGTGGCGCTCGGCCTCGTCATCGCGGTGGGCAACCGCAAGAGCTTGATCGCGACGCTGCGCGACCTCGATCGCTTCGACGACGACGACCGCAGCTGGCTCCGCCGCCGCCGCAGCCGCCCGGGCAGGTTCAACGCCGGCCAGAAGCTCAACGCAGCGCTGACCGCTGCCTTCACAGTGCTCTTCGCTGTGTCGGGACTCTTGCTCTGGTACGGCGAACGCGACACGCGTTTCCGCTTTGCGAGCACGATCCTGCTGCACGACGGCCTGATGTACGTCTCGCTGTTGCTGCTCGTCGGCCACCTCTACCTAGCCGTCATCCGCCCGGCCACGCGCCACTCCCTCCGCGGCATCACCACCGGAGATGTGCGCGCGGACTGGGCCCGCCGCCGCCACCCGAAATGGATCGCCGAACTCGAACGGGCCGAGCAGCCCTCCGGGAGCGTTCCGCCGCACGCCGTGCCGCGCGCGGCTAAATCGAGAGTCCCGTGAACCGCGCCAGTCGCGTCGTCAGCCGCACCAGCTCGCCGGTTGCGAGCAAGACGCCGAAGGCAACGAGCAGCGAACCTGAGGCGAGGCTGACGATGCGCCAGTGCCGGCGCAACGCGCGCACGAGCCCGAGGCTGCGCGTGAACAGCAGGCCGAAGAGCAGGAACGGGATCCCGAGACCGAGGGCGTAGACGGCGAGCAGCACTGCGCCCTGGGCCGGATGCCCTTCGCCTGCCGCCAGCGCCAGGATCGCCGCTAGCGTCGGCCCGACACACGGCGTCCAGCCGACGGCGAAGGCCACACCTGCCAGCGCAGGCGTCGCTACGCCGCCGCCACGGCGCGGCGCCTCCAGCCGCCGCTCCGCCAGCAGCACGCGTGGCAGCGGCAGGCCCGCGTAGACGAGACCGGCGAGGGCGATGAAGATCCCGGCGGCGATCTCGAGTGTGCGGCGGTTCTCGAGCAGAGCACTTCCGAACCAGGCGGCGCCGGCGCCGAAAGCGACGAACATCGCTCCGAAGCCCAAGACGAACAGGGCCGTCGCCTGCGTCACCCGCCGCGGCTGCGCTCCGAGCTCGTCGAACCCGACACCGGAGACGAAGGACAGGTAACCGGGGATCAGCGGCAGCACGCAGGGCGAGACGAAAGAGACGAAGCCGGCCGCGAACGCCGCCGCCAGCGCACCCGGACCGAAGTGCAGCATCAGCCTGCCGAGGTGGCCGCTGAGAGTCCCTGGTTGAAGCCTGCGAGATTGGTCGCGCCGACGATCTGCGTCACCACCTGGTGACGGGCGTTCAGAAAGAACGTCGTCGGATACCCCTGGACGCCGAGCCGGGCGCCAAGCTCGCCTTTCGGATCGGCGATGCTCGGATGCCGCCAGCCCCACTTCCGGTAGAAGTTCTTGGCAGCGCCCGAGGTGTCCTGCGTGTCGATGCCCACGACTTGGACGTTCAGGTGTGAGCGTGCGAACCGCGCCAGATCGGCCGCCTCGGCGTTGCAGCCCGGGCACCACGAACCCCAGACATTGATGACGACGGGTATGCCTCGATAGGAGGCCAGGTCGACGTGCCGCCCCGTAACCGGGTCGGTGCCCGCGAGCTCGAGTGCCCCATCTGACTGGTGGGTGACGCGGGTCGCGCCGGCGGGCCCGTTGTTGCGGCTGGCGAAGTACCCGCCGACAAGCGCGGCCACGACGACAATGACCAGCACGGGAACTGCAGCCCGGCGCAGACTTGAGCGCCCATCGGGCGGGCGCGCCGCCGCCGCGCCCGCCTCCTGCCGTGCCCGCTTCGCGTTCCGCTCGCTCATTTGCAACTCCTTTCAGGACAAACGATCGGCACCCTCGGTGCGGATGCGTTCGACGACCGCCTCGGCCACCGAGGGCGCCGTGACCTCACTCGCGCCGAGCGTACGCAGCTGCTCGATCGTCCAGGCGAGCGAGTGAAGCAGCGACTGGCAGCGGATACAGCGCCGGAGATGCCGCGCAACACGGTGACGGCGCGGGAAGGCGAGATCGTGCTCAAGGTATCCGGAGAGGCTGTCCGCGGTCTCGCTACAGGTGGCGGCAAAGCGGTTCTGGATGCTGCCCACGTTGTGTTTGATGCACTCCAGCAAGGCACCGGTTCCGTGCGTACGACTGTCGACCCCGGCGCGAGCGCCCGGGCGCAAGAGCGAAATCGGCTCCGGTTGATTCGCACCTCACTTGCTGTTACAGCCGGCCGGAGCGCGGCGGATTCAGTCTCGCGGGCGTTTCACGGCTTTTCGTGCGGCCGCGACAGCCTGATCACGGGGTTACGAGGCCCTGCCCTTCAAAGCGACGCTCGCCGAGGGCGCCTTGCGCGCTCTGACGCCGCTGCAGGGCGCGCGACTTCGACGACTTCCACCACGCCGAGCCGGTAAAGATCCCGCACGAGCTGTGCCGCGGGAAGCTGACGGCGCTCGGCGAATCGCCGCACACGCCACGGCTCACACGACGCGACGTTGCTCTTTCTGATCGTGCTCGGCAAGTACGAACACTGGACGGGCGACTCGGCGCTCGCCCGCGAGCTCGAGCCGACGGCGCGCCCGGCACGCTCGGGCGCGCCGTCGCCCTGCGAGGAATTGCCGCGCGAGGAACGATTCGACGTCGGAACCTGAGCAGCGGCGGATTGCGAGAGGGTCCTGGGAATCGTTCCGAGGCGCGATCGCATCCTATGGAGGCGATGCCGATTGCGATCGATCGCGATGCCGTTCAGCGACTGATGGCCGAGGAAGCGGCGCAGCTCGTCGAGGTCCTGCCGGCGAAGGAGTTCGGCGAGGAGCACCTCGCGGGTGCGATCAACATTCCGCTGAAGGAGCTCGACGAGAGCGCGCCGCGCGAGCTCGCCCGCGAGCGCCCGGTCATCGTCTACTGCAACGACTACCAGTGAGACCTCAGCCCGCGAGCCGCGTGGCGGCTCGAAGCGATGGGATTCCCGCGGGTGTACGACTACGTCGCCGGCAAGAAGGACTGGGGCTCCTACGGTCTGCCGCGCGAGGGGACGAACGTTCCGGCCCGCACAGCCGGAGACGTCGCCCACCGCGACGTGCCCACCTGCACGCTCGCCGACCGGCTCGCGGACGTGCGCGAACGCGTCCGCGCATCAGGGTGGGACACGTGCATCGTCGTCAACGAGCAGCGCGTCGTCCTCGGCCGCCTCGGCCGCCAGGCGCTCGCCTCCGAAATCGACTCGTCCGTCGAGGAGGCGATGACGCCGGGACCGAGCACCGTCCGGCCGAGCATCGGCGCCGACGCGTTGCTGGAACGGATCCGCGCTCGGAACCTGACCAGCTTCCTCGTCACTACTCCAGACGGCCGCCTCGTCGGGCTCGTCCGCCGCGACGACCTCGAATCCGGCACCTGAACGTGTCGTGGCGGAACTGGTGGCTCCATAGCTTGGCCTCCTAGCAACCCGCGATGACGACCCCGTACCGAGGCAGATATGACCTAATCTGACGGAGGGATGCCGAATTCGACGTTATCTGACCTGGCAGCGCACGTCTCATAACCTGAGCCGGCGCAGCACATCGGAGATCACCTCAGGTGAAATAACCCGGAGGTCGACCCTTGTCAATGCTCTGGCAGCGTTCTCTGGTTAGGCGAAAACTTTTGCGCGTCTCAAAACGACCTAAGCTGATTTCGATTTGGGCGAGCACCTACTCGTATTCGGTTGCGGTGCGAAGCGTGCGGGCGTGTCTGAGCACATCTTCCGCCAAATCTGAGTGAGGTTCTCTCGGAGTGCTCCAGGTGTGTTGCCAGCGGCTGCCACTGTGGGTGACCCTCGGTGACCCGGGCAAGGACTGGAACTCGCGGAGCGTCTTAGGTGTAGGAGCTGTATGCGCCTTAAAGCTGATGGTAGCTGTGCCCACGGTACGGCTTCAGCACCGCTCGCGTTGTCCCATCCCGCTGCCCGCGCTCGACCTCGTCCTCGCGCACCCAACGGCGAAACGTTTCTGGACCGAGCCCGAGCCGGCGGGCGATAGCCGCGATCGACTCCTCGCTCTCGCGGTACATGCGCACCGCTTCCTCACGGAACTCGACGGACGACCCATCCTGCTGACTCCTCTCCCGGCACGAACGCCGAGTATCAAGACGTCAACGAAATCGGGTCAACCCCAACCTCAGCGGACGTCGTGCACACATTCTGTGACGTGTGAGCGAGCCTCTGGGCCGGCCGGTTCGAGTGGCGGGTCTTCAATGAGCTCAAGGATTCCGCGTCGTTGGCCGCGCATGAGGTTGCGCGCGTAGAGTCGCTCGCCCGCGATGCGGTAAAGAGCGAGCGCATTTGTGCCCTCGCGTGGGTGTATGGCCCAACCGAAGGTGACGCGGCTGTCTTGCAGGTCGAGGTACGATTCTCAAGGGTCTAGGCACCGTCGGCTCGCGCCCTTCTTTCACTCTTCGGACGCACTGTTCCCGTCGGCCTCAGGTTGGGTCGCGATCGCGAGTGCCTCTTGGGGCGGATACCCAGCCTCCGTCAGGAGGCAATAGCGGGCGGCGAGAATCTCCTCTGCCTCCGAGTCGATAGACTGCGACACTTCGCACGCTGCGGGATCGGGTGTTGGGCCGGTTGCTGCGAGCGCTGCAGTCTCGGATGTCACGAGGATAGCTGTGTGGGAAAGCGGACGGACGCGTATGCCGGATGCGATCGTTTTGCTTCGTAAAGGAAGCGATCGGCGTCCTCGAGCAAATCGACTGACTCCTCGCCGTCGAAGGTGGAGATCCCGATCGAAACGGTTGTCCTTACGCGCGAATTCAGTGCCGAGCCAAGAGTCCGATTGAGGCGTTGGGCCAGCGCCTCGGCGGCGGCGCGTTCGGTTTGAGGCAACAACACCGCGAACTCGTCTCCGCCGAGTCTTGCACCCAGGTCAGGTGCGCGGAGGCTTGCTTGGAGAATCTTCGCGACCAACCTGAGTACATCGTCGCCGCGGGCGTGGCCATAGGTGTCGTTGACGGCCTTAAAATCGTCAATGTCGAGCAGAAGCAAGGAGAGCGGCGTACCGTAGCGGCGCGCGCTGGCGAGTTCCCGCTCGAGCTCTGTCCTAAAGCGCCGCCTGTTAGCCATCCCTGTCAGGTCATCGGTGGTCGCGAGCCGCTCGAGTTCTGAGCGGGTGTGCGCGTTGTCCAAGGCAAGCGCTGCCACAGCAGCGAAGTCAGCGACTAGCTCAATTTCCTCAGCAGCGAACGCGTGCGCACTCCCACGCCGGTACAGACTCAGCACCCCCAGTAACCTCTCGCGCGCGAGCAAGGGCATGCAAGCGACGGACTCAGGGGTCGGTTCGGTACCTGGCACCAAGCCGGCCAACGGATCGAGGTGAGCGTCGTTCGAAACGATCGGCCGTCCCTCCAATGCCGCCCTACCTGTGAGCCCGTCCCCCAACTGAATCCGAAGCGAACGCATCGCCTCCTCGTCCTCGCCATCGACAAGCGCAACAGTAAGCATGTCGTCGCCCGCGCGTTCCCACAGCACCACGTCCTCGCAGAGAATCAACTCGCGCAGCGTCGCGGCGACGCGGGCAAGCACCGAGTCAACAGACTCCTCAGCAACGACATCACGAAGCAGCGCCGCCAGGCGTCGATAACCGATCGCCAGGGACCCTTCATCCGCAAGTGTTGAAATGATTGCCATACCGCAGTCACACACGCGCGCGCGCGACGGGTCTCCCGACTCCAGTCAACGCCCGCAGATCCGTAGAAACAGGAGCTGAAGGGATGATCGGCCCTCAGACGCTCAACCGCAATAACCGAACGGGGGATCTCCAGGGTCTTCAACGTCCTGGGCGTGGTGGTGCTCGTCATCTCGTTGGTGTTTTCATTCGGCAGTCCAGATAACGGGACGGCAGCTGCTGTTCAGCGGCGGCGTAGTGTGGCTCACCGACGCGATCGCGTTCGGTCTTGCCTTCTGGGAGCTGGACTGCGGCGGGCCGGTCGCCCGTGCGCTCGCGACGGCGCCGCGTAAGCCCGACTTCCAGTTCCCCCAAGACGAGAACGCCCAATTAGCACGGGAAGGTTGGGCTCCACGCCTGTGCGAACGAAGCTCACTCGCTGACAACCGCGGAGCGAGTCTGAGGGGCGCGTTTCCAATCGGGTGCGTGGCGTCGGACACGCCGCGCGACCTCGCCCCTCGCATCTCGTCGGCGTTTTGAAGGAGGCCCGAAAGGGGTTCCACCAACCTTCTGGGTGGGTGCCGCCGCTGTCTCGGAGTTAGCGCCAAAAACGGCCGCCGCTCCCGCAAACCGCCACCTCCGAGGGCGCCCCGGGCCCCGCTCCTTTCCCAGAAGCGGGGGCAGCGCCAAGCACCGAGGCTGGTGGTTGCGCGGGAAGCGGAGTGCAGGTCTCGCGTAGGCAGAGGCGTTGTCGTCTTTCCACCAGAAGGCGACAACGCTCGCGGCGCGCTGTTCTTCAGCAAAAGATCCCTGGCCATCGCGCAGGCGTTTGACGAGACGAAGCGGCCGACCTGACACCCACTTCCCCCCGAAACCGCGAAACCTGAATCCGGCCGCCACCCCACGGGCGTGACAGAGCTTCTGGAGCCT
>JBBRZA010000039.1:0-27826 GCA_038237145.1 Gaiellales bacterium | reverse complement strand
TAGCCGTACTTCGTCGCCGCGTAGATCGTCGCCCCGGCTGCGGCCTGGGCGGCGAAGCCGCTCTCCGGCTCCATCTTGTAGAGGCGCTGGCCCAGTGTGCGCATGATCCGCCACCCACCTACGTATGTGCCGGCTGCGATCGAGAGACCCGCAGCGATCTTCACCCACGTCGGGATCTCGAACTCCTTCAAATTGCCGTTCGCAACGAGCGCCAGAGCGATCACGCCCATCGTCTTTTGCGCGTCGTTCGCCCCGTGCGTGAACGCCATGAACGTGCTCGATACGAGCTGGCCCAATCGGAAGCCGCGGTTCGCCACTCCTCGTGTGAGGCGGCGGAACACCCAGTAGATGACAATCAGCAGGAGGAAGGCTCCGGCGAACGCGAGTAGCGGCGCAATGAGCGCCGGAATCGCCACCTTGTGCGCGAGGCCGTGCCACAGAACTCCCTTTTCGCCGGATTGCGCGAGAGCAGCCCCGACGAGACCCCCGATAAGTGCATGCGACGAACTTGACGGAAGACCGAACCACCAGGTCAGCAAATTCCACACGATCGCGCCCAGCAGGGCGGCAAGTACGGTCTTCGTATTGATGAGTTCGGACGCGACGATGTCCTTCCCCACGGTCTTCGCAACCGCAGTCGTGACGAATGCTCCGGCGAGGTTCGCCACGGACGCGATCAGAACGGCCATCCGCGGGGTGAGCGCCCGCGTGGACACCGAGGTCGCGACCGCGTTCGCCGTGTCGTGGAAGCCGTTCGTGAAGTCGAAGCCGAGCGCGACGACGATCACGACGACCAGCAGGACGTCGTTCATGCCTGGCGCCCCCTAGCGGTTCTTGACCAAAATTGCCTCGAGGACGTCGGCGGCGTTCTCGCACGCGTCGACAGCTTCCTCGAGCTGTCCGTGGATGTCCTTCCAGCGGATGACTGCGATCGGATCCTCGCCGGAGGTGAACAGCTCGGAGACCGCGGCGCGGTTGAGCCTGTCCCCTTCGTCCTCGAGATCGCGGAGCGCGTGCAACTGGCTGCTCGAGTCCTTGAATCCCTCCAGGCGGCTCACCGCCTCGTGGAGCTTTTCGGCGCTCCGCAGGATCACTTGTGCCTGCTCCTTAGCTTTCGGCTTGATCTGCTCGACTCCGTAGCCGACGATGTTCCCGGCAGCCTCGTCGACGTGATCGCACACGTCGTCGATCGCACTTGCAAGCAGGTAGATATCGTCGCGATCGAACGGCGTCACGAACGTGCGATTAAGAAGGTCGACGACCTCGCGTGTGAGGCGGTCGCCCTCATGTTCCAGCTCTTTGATTTCGCGGAGGCTCGTCCCGTTCGAGGGGAACGCGTCCAGGAGCTGGACGAGTTGGCGCGAGATCCCCACCGCGTTGTCGGAGGCGTTCTCAAGGAGTCGAAAGAATTGCTTGTTCTGTGGGACCAGCGAGATGCGGGCCACGGCGCCCCTCTCTGAAGTTGACGGGCGGGAGTTTGTCAGGCTTCGCGCGGCGTGGGGTGCGAGGCGTCCGTGAACTCCCGAAACTCCGCCGTCAGGAGATAGGCCGTCTGCTCGCCGATGTCGACGGCGTGGTCGCCGATGCGCTCCAGGGCGCGGGACACGACGACCATCCGGAGGCCGTACTCACGCATCTCGGGGTCCCCGCCAAGCTCCAGGATACGCTCGACGACCCGCCGGTTCGCCCGATCGATGAGCTCGTCGAGATCGACCAGCGACTCTGCGCCCTCCAGATCGCGGTTGCCGAAGGAGTCGAGCGCGACCCGGATCATCTCCTCGCAGCGAGAACCCATCTCCTCGAAGCCTTCGATGAAGCGCGGCCCCGGATCCACTTCCGGAACGAGCTTCGTGAGCTTGGCGATCGTCACGCAGTAGTCGGCCATCCGCTCGAGATGGAGGTTAACGTGGAGAATTGCGAGGACGAGCCGCAGATCGCTCGCGACGGGCGTCTGGCGCGCAAGCAAAAGCTGTATGCCCTCTTCGATGCGCACGTAGCGCTTGTCGACGTCGTCGTCGAACGCGATCACCTCGTCAGCGAGCTCCTCGTCACGCTGCTCGAGCGCCTTGATCGCGCCGCGCAATGCGCGCAGCACCAGTTGACCCTCCTCCTGCAGCGTGGCCTCGAGAAGATCGAGCTCTTCCTGAAATGTCGTCCTCATCCGAATCTCCCGGTGACGTAGTCCTCCGTGCGCTTGTCAGACGGGTTCGTGAAGATCTTGTTAGTCGAGTCGTACTCGACGAGCACGCCGCTCCGCCGGTCTTCGTCGACCTCGAGGCTGAAGAACGCGGTGAGGTCTGCGACCCGCGCCGCCTGCTGCATGTTGTGCGTGACGATCACCAGCGTGTAGTCGCGCTTGAGCTCGTGCATCAGCTCCTCGATTGCAGAGGTGGCAATCGGGTCGAGCGCCGACGCCGGCTCGTCCAAGAGCAACACTTCGGGCTCCACGGCGATGGCGCGTGCGATGCAGAGGCGTTGCTGCTGCCCGCCCGAGAGCGAGAGAGCGTTCTTCTTCAAACGGTCCTTGACCTCGTCCCACAGAGCCGCGCTGCGCAGCGCCTTCTCGACGCGCTCGTCGAGGTCGTTGCGCATGCCCAGCACCCGCGGTCCCCAGCCAACGTTGTCGTAGATCGACTTCGGGAACGGGTTGGCCTTCTGGAAGACCATGCCGATGCGCCTGCGCACCTCCACGGGATCGACGCCGGACGCATAAAGGTCGGCGCCCTGGTACAGGATCTGCCCCTCGATTCGGGTGCCCGGAACCAGATCGTTCATCCGGTTGAGACAGCGGATGAACGTGCTCTTCCCACACCCGGACGGACCGATGATCGCCGTGATGACGTTCCGGTAGATCTGCAGGTCGACGCCGCTAATCGCCGTCAGCCGCCCATAGTTGACGGTCAGGTCCTGGATGTCGAACACGACCTCGCGCGGGCCGGGATGAGCGTCTTTCCTCGCCTGCGCGACGTCGATCACGGGGGCAATCGTAAAGCTCCCGGTCACGGGGCCAGCTTTTTGCGGCTGCGGGCGAGCAGCGCCTTTGCGGCCAGGCTCGCAAGGAGCACAAAGGCCATCAGCACCAGTGCGGCCGCCCACGCCTGCTGGTGCAGCGCCGGATCGGGCTGCTCGGAGTAGGTGAAGATAAGTACCGGGATGTTCGGAAGCGCCTTCGTCACGTCCGTCTGGACGCTGTTCGCGAAGATCGAGCTGGTGAAGAGCAGCGGCGCGGTCTCGCCCGCGGCCCGCGCGACCGCCAGGACCGTCCCCGTGAGAATTCCGCCGAGGCTCGAGGGCAGGATCACGCCGAGCACGGTGCGCCAACGCCGGACACCGAGCGCGAGGCTCGCTTCCCTCAGCGTCGAAGGCACGAGGAGCAGCACCTCCTGGGTCGCTCGCGCGATGAGGGGAAGCATGATCACCGCGAGTGCGAACGCGCCGGCGTAGCCACTCTGCGTGTGCCCGATCACCAGCAATGCGTAGACGAAGATTCCGATCACGATCGTCGGGAGGCCGGCGAGCACGTCGATGACGACCTGAATGGGCACAGCCAACCGACAAGGCGCGAACTCGGTGAGGTAGATCGCGGTGAGCACACCGACGGGCAGCGCCATCGCTGTTGCGAGCAAGACGAGCAATGCGGTCCCGACCAATGCATTCGCTATGCCGCCGCCCGGCTGCCCAAACAGAGCCTGCGGCTTTGTGAAGAAGTCCCAGCTCACCGCTCCGGCGCCCCTCCGCGCGACGGAGATCACCACGATCGCGAGCACCGCGACTGCGACGAGAGCCGCCAAGGTCGCCAGGACTTCCATTGCGCGATTCACGAGCCGGCGACGGCGGTCGCGACTCACGATCGTGCTCCTTTAAACGGATCGAAACGGCGCACGATGACCTGGGCGATGAGGTTGGCGATCAAACCGAGCACGAGCAGGATCGCCGCCAGGTAGAGCAACGAAGACGTCTCGAGGCCAGAGCCTGCACCCTGATAGCTGGAGGCGATCTTGCTCGCGAGCGTGTCCGCCGGTGGAAAGAGTGACCAACCGATCCTGGTGCCGCCGCCAATCACCTGCGTGACCGCGATCGCCTCACCGATCGCGCGACCGAGCCCAAGAATCACCGCCGCGGCGATTCCCGAGCGCGTCGCGGGCAAGATCACCCCGCGCACCATCTCCCAGCGCGTTGCGCCGAGCGCCAGCGCGCCTTCCTCGAGCTCACGCGGAACGCCCAAGAACAGCTCACGGCTGATCGACGCGACGATCGGAACGATCATGATCGTGAGAATCACGGCGGCGGTGAACAGGCCCTGGCCGGTTTGCTGGGGATCGCCGAAGAGCGGGATGAAGCCGAGCGTGCTGTGCAATGACGGCTCGACGTGGTGGGCGAGGAACGGCCCGAGGACGAGGATCCCCCAGAGCCCGAGAACGACGCTCGGGATCGCGGCAAGCAGCTCGACGAGTGATCCGACGATGCCGCGCACCCCACGCGGAGCCAGCTCGCTGAGATAGAGACCGATCGCGATCGCAAGGGGCGTGGCGAGGACCAGTGCGACCAGGGAGCTCACAGCGGTGCCGTAGATGAAGGGAAGCGCGCCGAAGACATGCTTGACTGGGTCCCAAGCGCGCGCAGTGACGAAGCCGAGCCCGAAGCGGTCGAACGAGTCACCCGACAGCTCGAGGATCTTCCAGACGATCGCGCCGACGAGTAGCAGGCTCGCGACCGCCGCGGCCATCGTGAGGCCATGCAGGGTGAGATCGCCGAAGCGGCCGCGCAACCAGCGGCGGCGGACCTGAAACGGGCCAGTCGTCGGAGCGGCGCTCACCAGCGCGCGAGCCTACTGACCCTCTGGGCTCTCGCGCCGCCGTTCACCACCTTGTCACCAGCCCGCAACCACCGTTCTCCCCACAGGTGGAAGGAAGGCAGGCACGCTCGTCGTGACGTGAACCAAACGAGAGGAGCAATCTTGACTCGCAGGACACTGGCCGTCCTCGCCGCGATCGGCGCGGCACTCGTCCTCACCACCGGAGCGGGAGCCAAAGCTTCAGCAGGATCTTTGACCGGCGCCGGGAGCTCGTTCGTCGCTCCGCTCGTGTCGGCCTGGATTCCGAAGGTCGACGCCGCGTACGGCGTTAAGGTGACGTACGGACCGATCGGCTCGGGTGGCGGCATCAACGCGATTACGAACCGCACTGTCGACTTCGGCGCGAGCGACGCGCCGCTCACTCCCGACCAGTTCGCCGCCTGCAAGGGCTGCGTCCAGATTCCCTGGGCCCTGTCGGCGACATCGCTCGCCTACCGCGGCGACGGGCTGCCCGATCACATCAAGCTCGACGGCACCGCAGTGGCGGGCATCTTCCTCGGGACGATCAAGAAGTGGAACGACCCGGCGCTCAAGAAGCTCAACAAGGGGAAGTCGCTGCCGGACCTCGCTATCACCGTGATCCACCGGAGCGACAACAGCGGCACGACCTACAACCTCACCGAGTACCTGAACAGCGTCAGCCGGCAATGGAAGAGCGGCGTGGGCAAGGGAGTCGCCGTCAACTGGCCCGTCGGCGTCGGTGCACGTGGAAGCTCAGGCGTCGCCGCAACCCTCAGTCAGACGAACGGCGGCATCACCTACGTCGACGTCGCTTACTCCCTCAAGAGCCACTTCAAGATCGCGGCGGTCAAGAACCGCGCCGGGGTTTTCCAGCTGCCGGGTCTGCGCGCGATCGCGGCAGCGGGGGCAACGATCCTCCGCGTCGCGCCAGGGAACAGCGGCATCTCGATCGTCAATCCGGCGAAGCGCCAGCCGCTCGCCTACCCGATCTGCACGTTCACCTACGTCATCCTCCCCACGAACACTCCGAAGGCAAAGGAGTTGAAGCAGCTCGTGCGCTGGGCGGTGACCACGGGTCAGGCCTCGGGGCCGAAGCTGCTCTTCTCGCCGCTACCGAAAGTGGTGCTGAAGGCCTCGATCAAGACACTCAACTCGGTGCACTCATAAAGCTGCACCGCACAGTGAGGCCGTGACCAGGACTTCCGGTCGCCTCTACCTCGCCGCCGGCGGCGGTGACCACGTGCTTCACGATCGCAAGACCGAGGCCCGTGCCCCTCGAGGCGCGGGCCTGGTCGCTCCGGTAGAACCGCTCGAAGAGCCGCGGCAATTCGTCCTCCTCCACACCGCGGCCGTCATCGGCCGCTTCGAGCACACCGTCGCGCGCCGACAGCGTCAACGTGGAGCCCGGTCCGGCGTAGCGAATGGAGTTCTCGGCGAGGTTTTCCGCAACGATCTGCAGCATTCGCCGGCGGAGCGGCAGCTCGACGTCTCCGGGAGCTTCGATTCGGATCGTGACGTCCGCGTTCTCCGCTCTGTTGGCGAGCCGGTCGCGGACCTCCTCCAATACCGGCAGCGCCGGCGTCGAGCCGAGCGCAACAACCTCGCGGCCGCTCTCGAGCTCGGAGAGGAAGAGAACATCGTCCACAAGCTCACTCATCTCCTCGACCTGCTCCGTGGCCTGGGCAAGGAGTGCGTTGCGATCGGCATCCGGAAGCGACGCCGACTCGAGCAAGGCCAGGAGCCGCGCCAGCGGGGTGCGCAGCTCGTGGGACACTGCGGCGGTGAAGCCGACCCGCAGCTCTTCGTAGGCCCGTGCATCCTCCATCAGAGACGAGTATGGCCAAGGTCCTGATCGTCGAGGACGACGCCGTGATCGCGGACGGGATGGCGAAGCACCTCGCAGCGGCCGGCTTCGACCCGGTGGTGGTGGGCAAAGGAGATCAGGGACTTGCCCGGCTGCGCTTCGAGCGGCCTGACGTTTGCGTGCTCGACCTGATGCTTCCCGGACGCGACGGCTGGAGCATCATCGAGAGCGCCCGGGCCGAGGGGATCCCGACTCCCATCGTCGTCGTCAGCGCACGGGGCACCGAGCACGACCGCGTGCACGCGCTCGAGATCGGAGCGGACGACTACCTCGTCAAGCCGTTCTCGATGAACGAGCTCGTCGCCCGTGTGCGCGCAGCGTCCCGGCGCGCGCTTCGCCGCGACGACGCCCAGCGTGGCGACCCGATCCAGATCGAGGAACTGCTCATCGATCCGCGAGAGGTGCAGGCCTTCGTGAACGGAGAGAGCGCGGGCCTCACACCGACGGAGTTCCGCCTGCTCTACCAGCTCGCGCTCGAACGCGGCCGTGTCGTCACACGCGACGAGTTGCTCCAGAAGATCTGGGGCCGGCGCGAGAGCCACCGGGACAGGACCGTCGATGTCTTCGTCCGACGCCTGCGCGAAAAGCTCGACGGGCACACCACTCGGCACACCTTCATCCAGACACGCTACGGCGTCGGCTACCGCCTCGAGCCAATCACGAAGGAGTGACCGAGGCCACCGTGCGCCGCCCACCCTTCTCGTAGACCACGTCCACGGTCTCGTGTTTGCGGTAGGTTCCGGCGACCCCGAGCAGCATCGAAAGCCACCGGATCGGGCCCAGACGACCCTCCTGAGCGAGCTCCCGACGAAAGACGAGCTCGTCACCGAGCCGATCGAAGTCCCGACCGGGCTCCTGCCGGACGCCGTTCACGTACACCTCGTAACTATCTCCCACCCCGAGCGGCAGGTGGACGCGCGAATGGCCCTCCACGTCTCATAGGATGCCACCGCCGGTGAGGCGCAAAGCCCTTGTCCTCGTACTTGCTCTCGGCGCTGCGCTGGCGCTGACGGCCGTCGCCTACGCAGGCAACGGCGGTTTCGCGCCGGCGACGCCGCACTCGCCTAACGCGAAGCGCATCAACGACTCGTACCTCTGGATTTCGATCTTCACCGGCGCGATCTTCGTGCTCGTCGAGAGCGCGCTGATCTGGTTCATCATCAAGTACCGCCGGCGCGGACGCCCACGCACCGCTGAGGGGCCGCAGATCCACGGCTCCACTCGGCTGGAGCTGATCTGGACGGCGGGTCCCGTCCTGATCCTGGCCGTGATTGCGGCGTTCATCTTCTACAAGCTCCCGGGCATCCAGGACGTACCGAGTGCAAAGGCCGAGGGCGGCCCGCTCGTCGTCAAGGTGGACGCGCATCAGTTCTACTGGCAGTTCACCTACTCGGACGGACAGATCTCGATCGACGAGCTGCACGCGCCGGTCAATCGAACGGTGCGTGTCGACATCACCTCGCAGGACGTCGACCACAGCTGGTGGGTTCCGGAGCTCGGGGGCAAGTTCGACGCCATTCCCGGCCACACGACGCACACGTGGTTCAAGGCCGATCGCGCCGGGACGTATCAGGGAAAGTGCGGCGAGTTCTGCGGTGTCTTCCACGCGGCGATGAAGGCGGTCGTCGAGGTGGAGTCGCAAGGCGAGTACGCCGCCTGGCTCGACACCGCCGCAAACGAGCTCGGACGCGGCGAGTGGGAAGGCTCGTGCGCGAAGTGCCACGGACTCCAGGGACAGGGCGGGTTCGGGCCAACGGTCTCGAACAACGCCCTGCTGACGCAGGGCCAGAGCCTCGAACAGCTGATCCGGCAGGGCAGGAATGAGATGCCGCCGGTCGCAAGCGGCTGGTCGGACGAGCAGGTGCAGGCGCTCCTCGCCTATCTGAAGCAGAGCGTCTACAAGGGGGTCACGAATGGCAGCTAGGGCGACCGTCGAGCCGTACCGGCCGGACTGGCGCCAGGGGCGCGTCATGAGCTGGATCACGACCACCGACCACAAGCGGATCGGGATTCTCTATATCTGGACCTCCCTCGTCTTCTTCGCAGCGGGTGGGATCCTCGCGCTGCTCATGCGCGCGCAGCTCGCGCAAGCGAACGAGCACTTCATCACGAAGCAGAGCTACAACGAGCTCTTCACGATCCACGGCACGACGATGATCTTCCTCGTCGTCGTCCCGATCTTCGCCGGCTTCGCAAACTTCCTCGTTCCGCTGATGATCGGTGCGAGGGACGTCGCCTTCCCGCGGCTCAACGCGCTCTCGTACTGGTTCTTCCTCTTCGGCGGCATCGTCCTCTACCTGAGCTTCTTCGCCAAGTACGGCGCATCGAGGTCCGGGTGGTACGGGTATCCGCCGCTCTCGGACGACATGTTCTCGCTCGGCCGGGGCCAGGATCTCTGGATCCTGTCCCTGCACCTGCTCTCGCTCGGGTCGCTCTTGGGCGCGATCAACTTCCTCGCCACGATCCACAACATGCGTGCGCCGGGCATGAGCTGGATGCGGATCCCGCTGTTCGTATGGTCGATCGAGATCTACGCGGCGCTGCTCGTACTGGTGCTGCCCGTCCTCTCGGTCGGGCTGACGCTCCTGTTACTCGACCGACAGGCCGGCACTCACTTCTTCGAGCCGAACGGCGGCGGCAACGCAATCCTCTACCAGCACTTCTTCTGGTTCTTCGGCCACCCCGAGGTCTATGTCATGGTCCTGCCCGCCATGGGGATCATCTCGGAGGTCATCCCTGTGTTCTCGCGCAAGCCGATCTTCGGCTACAAGGCGATCGCGTTCTCGACCGTGGCGATCGGCTTCTACTCGATGCTCGTCTGGGCGCACCACATGTTCAGCGTGGGGATGCCGAACTTCCTGAACGTCTTCTTCATGCTTTCCTCGATGGTGATCGCGGTACCTACCGGGGTGAAGATCTTCAACTGGATCGCGACGACCTGGCGCGGAAATCTGATCTTCGACACAGCGATGCTCTGGGCTCTCGGCTTCATCGCCGTGTTCACGATCGGCGGCCTCTCCGGCATCTTCCTCGCCGCCTTTCCCGTCGACTGGCAGGTGACCGACACGTACTACGTCGTCGCGCACATGCACTACGTGCTCTTCGGCGGCTCGGTGTTCGGGATCTTTGCCGGCCTCTACTACTGGTGGCCGAAGATCTTCGGACGCATGCTCGACGAGCGTCTTGGCAAAGCTCACTTCTGGCTCGTGTTCCTCGGCTTCAACCTCACGTTCTTCCCGCAGCACATGCTGGGGCTGCTCGGAATGCCGCGGCGCATCTACACCTACCAGGAGCACGGCCTGTGGGAGGCGTACAACCTGATCTCTTCGATCGGTTCGGGCGTGATGGCGATCGGACTGCTCGTGTTCGTCGTCAACGTCGTCCAGACGTCACGCAAGGGCGCGCGCGCGGTGAACGACCCCTGGCTGGCTGACACGCTCGAGTGGTACACCACCTCGCCTCCGCCGCCGCACAACTTCGACCGGTTGCCGTACATCACGAGCGCCCGGCCGATCCGCGACCTGCGGCGGCGAATTGCGGAGGCCCGTGTCTAGGCCTGGGCCATGGCTGCGCCTGACGGCGGTTTTCGCCGCCCTTTCGACCCTGCTCGCCGTCGTCAGCGGTGCGGCGGCGCTGGGCGCGGCGCATCGCGTGCTCGCAGCACTCGCGCTACCGCCGCTCGTCGCACTCGTGGTCGCTGCGGTCCTCGTGCACCGGCGTCTGCTCGCACCTGCCGGCACCGCGCTCGTCCTCTTCGGCATCGCCGCGCTGGTGACCGCGCCCATCGTGCATCTCGCTCTGGCTGCGGCTGCCTTCGCCGCCTCGCTCGTGCTGGCGGCCGCGACGTATCGCGGCGAGCCGGTGCCACGGGCATCCTGGCGCGACTACGTGACGCTGACGAAGCCACGCATCATGTCGCTGCTGCTCATCACCGGTCTCTGCGCGATGTTCGTCGGTGCGCAAGGCGCTCCGCGAGCGTCGCTGGTCCTCGTGACCATGACCGGCCTTGCCCTTGCATGCGGCGGCGCGTCCGCCCTCAACCACGTCCTCGATCGCGACATCGACAAGCTGATGGGGACGCGCACCCGAGCGCGCCCGCTCGCCGCAGAGCGAATGCCGGCGTCTCGTGCCCTCGAGTTCGGCCTCACACTCTCGGCGTTCAGCTTCGTGCTGCTGGCGTCGCTCGTGAACGTCCTCGCCGCCGTGCTCGCGCTCGTCGGGAACCTCTTCTACGTGCTCGTGTACACACGTTGGCTCAAGCGCACGACGCCGCAGAACATCGTCATCGGCGGCGCAGCCGGAGCCGTTCCCCCGCTCGTCGGCTGGGCGGCGGCAACCGGGAACCTGACGCTGCCGGCGCTGTGGCTGTTCCTGATCGTGTTCTTCTGGACGCCGCCACACTTCTGGGCGCTCGCGCTCTTGATCCGGCGCGACTACGAAGCAGCGCGCATTCCGATGCTTCCCGTAGTGCGCGGCGTACGCGAGACGACTCGGCAGATCGTGCTCTACTCGTTCGTCCTGGTCGCGTTCACAGTTGTCCCGTTCGCCTGGGGGACGCTCGGCCTCGTGTATCTGGGCGTTGCGCTCGGGCTCGGCGCCGCTTTCCTGCTCCTGGCCGTAAGACTGCGGCGCGAGGCGACCCCGCGGCAGGCGTCCGTCCTCTTCCACTTCTCTCTTCTGTACCTGGCGCTGCTCTTCGCCGCCATGGCGGTGGATCCGCTCCTCTAGATGGCAGAGCCGATCACACCGGTAGAACCGACCCCCGAGGTGGCACAGCGGAACGTCAGGCTCGCGGTCGCGCTACTCGGGCTGGCGATCATCATCGCCGCCGGTTCGATCGTCGTGGCGCTCATTTATCTCCACTACGACTGAGCCGCGGCTAAAGGAATCCCGGGCCAGAGCCGATCTGGCCCAGGATGACGCGTTCGTCTCGGTTCCTCCTGCCCTTGGCCCTACTCGCCCTGGCCGGCTCGCTGGCCGTCGGCGTGCCTCGGGCCGTGGCGACCGACCCATTTCCCACCACCGGAATCGCGACGCTTTCCAGCGATCACTTCAGCATCCACTTCAGCCGCGACGTCTCGCCCTGCCCGAGCGCAGCGATCGGTCAGGAGCAGGCGGGCGAGATCCTGGGAATGGCAGAGCGGGCTCATGCCCTCTACAGCAGCTGGGCGTACACCGCACCGGCTGCGCCGGTTGATATCTCGGTCGACGATTTTTCGACTGCTTGCATCGCGCACGGCTCCATTCCGCTCGGCAATCCGCCGCCCCTGGCCCGCTGGGATGCCGTCATCGAGCCGATTGCACCCGGCGTCGACGAGGTTCATCTCAGCTTCGCGCGCGGTCTCGAATATCGCGTGCTCGCCCATGAGGTCTTCCACCTCTTCGAAGACGCCTCCGCGCCGGCCGGTGTCGACCCCTGGCTCCAGGAAGGGTTGGCCGAGTGGGCCTCCGTGCGGGCGAATGCAGCGGTCGGCAGTCTCGAGCTGAACCCGGACCGGACGATGGATTGCGTCGGCTCCGAGTGCGGCGACAGCGAGTTCGAGCGCAACGGCTATCCCGGCTGGATGCTCTTCGAATACCTCGCGGAAACCGATGCCGCGTACGACGCGAATAAACCGGCCAGCAAGGCTCTCAAGGTCAAGGCTGTGCTCGACGCAGCCGCTGCCAACCCCGGCTGGACCGGGACGCAAGCCCTCTCGAGCGTCGTCTCGCCAACGACCCTCGGAAAGTTCTTTGAGAACTACACGACCGCGCGCCTGACCGGCAACTTCACCTCCGCCGTTCTCGCCGGTGTGCTCCCCCAGACCCAGGCCACGATCGTGGTCGGCTCGTCGAGCGGCGCCGTCTCGCCGGTGACCCTCGCGGTCAACCACCTCGCCGTTCGCTTCGTCGACCTCGCGCACGGGATCGACACGGACAGCGGGCCGTGTTACTCGGCCTCGCTCGCCCTCAAGGTTGCGCTTCCAGCCGGGGTCGCCTCCACGCCGTACGACTCCGCGAATGTTAAGGGCTCAGTCGCCCAGGCCTTCGCGGTCTCGGGCGCCACTGCCTCGTTGACGGTTCCGTGGAACACCTGCGGGGCTAGCCCGCATGCATACGTCTCACTGCCCAACGAGACGAACGACGTCGTTCCGCCGGCCCTCGACGGTCGCGAGTTCACCGTCTCGGGAACGGTCACGGTCGACAAGACGAAGCCGGCTTCGGCAACCGAGGCGCCTCCAGGTGTCAAGGTCACCGGTCCCGTCATCCAGACGCCGACGACCGATCCGGCGCCCGTTCTCACGTTGCACGCACCCGAGCTCATCCGTGTGGCCCTGAAGACCAGGCTGCTCCGCTTCATCGTCTTCTCGAGCGGGGACGGAACACTGAAGGCGACGCTCGGCTCCACCTGGCTCGGCTCCGCAGGCCTGCACGCCGGCAACAACGACATTCGGTACGTCCTGCCAACGCAGCTTCTCAAGAGCCTGCGCAAGACGAACACGCCTGCCAACGTCCTCACGCTCACCGGTTATTCCCTGGGCGGCACGCAAGGCGCAAGCGTCACGCGTCGCGTCGCGATGAAGCCCGTACCGAAGCCGCCGAAGACCAAAAAGCGCCGCGGGTAGCCAGTAAGGTCGCCACGTGGCGGCCGACGGGATCTTCCTCGCAATCCCCGAGGAGCCCGGTGCCGGCATCCGGCTGGCGGTCAAGGATCTCCTCGACACTGCCGGGCTGAGGACGACCTACGGCTCGGCGGTGTTCGCCGAGTACGTCCCGGCGACGAGTGCGGAATCCGTGCGTCTCGCAGAGGCAGGCGGGTATGCAAACGTCGGCAAGACGAATCTGCACGAGTTCGCGTACGGCATCACGTCGGAGAATCCGCACTTTGGCACCGTTCCGAATCCGCGCGCACCAGGGCGCATCGCCGGCGGATCGTCGGGCGGCTCGGCGGCGGCCCTTGCCGCATCCCTTGCCGACGCTGCTCTCGGCACCGACTCCGGCGGGTCGATTCGCATCCCGGCCGCATGCTGCGGCGTCGTCGGCTTCAAGCCGACGTACGAGCTCGTCTCGACTGTGGGCTGCTTCCCGCTCGCACCAAGCTTCGACCACGTCGGGCCGATGGCGCGAACGGTGGAGGAGTGTGTCGCGCTGCTCGAGGCGATCGCTCCTGGCTTCACCCCTGCCGCGCTCGGCTCACTCGAGGAGATCGCGGTGGCGACCGCGTGGACGAACGAGGCCGACTCGCTCGTCGGGCAGCGTGTACGCGAGGCGGCCGGCCACTTCCCACGAAGCCGCTCACTCGAATGGCCGAGGCCTGAGATCGGCGCCCTCTTCATGCGCGAAGTGGCGGACGTTCATCGCGAGCTCTATGCGGAGAACGGCGAACTCTACGGCGAGGAGCTCGCGGTGAAGATCGAGCGCTGCCTCGCGGTGTCGGATGCAGAAGCCAACCGAGCCCAGCAGGTGCGCGTGGAGTACCGCGAGAGCTGCCTGGAGCTCCTTGACGGCTTCGACCTGTTGCTCACGCCGACGCTGCAGTGCGTTGCGCCCCCAACGGGCATCGGTGACCTGGCCCTACGGGAGCGGCTGATCGCGAACACCCTCCCGTTCAACACCCTCGGCTGGCCCGCGCTCGCCTTGCCTTGCGGCCCCGCGGAGGACGGCCTTCCGGCGTCGGTCCAGCTGGTGGGAAGACCCGGCGCCGACGCGCTTGTTCTAGCGGCCGGCAGCCGGCTGGCGTCCCTCATTTGAGGGACAGCCGAACGGGGGAGGCTGCCGACAACCACATAGAACGATGCTGCGTGCTCCCCTACTTGCCGCCGTCTGTCTCGGCTTGCTCACACTTGCTCCCGCCGCGGAGGCGGCGAAGCCTGTTCGAGGTGCCGCGCCGAAGAATCTGCACGGCTTCCTGCTGCGCGCCGACGAGCCTGTCGACACCTCTTTCACTCGCACCCCGTCCTTCGCATGGAATCCCGTCCCCGGCGCGATTCGCTACCAGTTCCAGCTCGCAACGAGCTCGAGCTTTCGGGAGAGCGGGCTCGTCTACTCGGTGAACGGGTTGACCAGTCCGGTTGCCGCGCCCACTGTGATGCTGCCCTGGATCACGGGCAACCCGCACGCGTTGTTCGCGCGCGTACGCGGGATCACAGCCTCGGCGACGACGCCGTGGAGTAGCCCGTTCGGCTTCGACATGGCGCCGGGCCCGGCGCCGAAACCGCTGCCGAGCGAGCCGGGACTGCTGCGGTGGTCGCCGATTGAGGGCGCTGACGGCTACCAGGTGTGGTTCGTCGACATCAACAACCCGACGCCGAAGATGGAAACCGTCTTCACCAACGTCCTGGACGAGCGCGAGTTCTACACCTTTCACCGAACGGCGAGTTGGACGAGCAACGTGCGCTGGCGGATCCGCGCGCTGCGCACTGACCGCACCGACGACAACCAGCAGACCCGTCAGAACGGTCTGCCCGCAGTCGGCTATGGCCCCTGGAGCCCCGTCTACAGCTCGTTGAACCCGCCGTACGTAGGCGGGCCGATCAAGCTCGGACACACCGTCTCCGACGTCGTCTCGACCGGCGACGCCTCTCCCGCGCACCGCCTCATGCCCGCGTTCACGTTCAGCGGCGATCAGGCGAGCGACGGCACCAGCGCGGAGCTCTTCCGCGTGTACGTCTTCACCGACCGGCAATGCCTGAATCGTGTCTTCGCAAGCGCCGTGGTCGGCGGCCCCGCCTACGCGCCGCGCCCGTACGGTCCACTCTCGCTGCCCGCCAGCCCGACGTCACTTCCGGCGGCACGTGCCTCGTACCTCAACGACGGATCCGAGCCGGACAGCTTCACCTTCGACGGCCTCAAGGTTCAGTCGACCGAGCTGAAGTCGCCTGCCACGCCCACGACCGCGGTTCCGGCCGACTCGGACTCGAACTCGAGCTCGGCCGCCTCACCCGCAGCCGGCCCGCAGCAGATCCAGATCGGGAGCGGCGTTCTCGGCGCGCCGGTCGACCTCTGGGACACGGACTGGCCGGGCAGCGGCTACTACTGGACCGTCATTCCTGTCGAAGCCATCTCGCCGGGGGCGCTGAAGACCAGCACGGCTGCAGGGGCCGCGATCGGCGGCACCACCGTGACCGTCAGCAGCGCTGTCGGCTTCTCGGGCGGCGACACCGTCCTGCTCGGCAACACCCTGAACCAGGAAACAGTGACCGTCGTCGCGGTCAGCGGCAATTCGCTCTCGCTTGCGGCAACACTGAAGTCGGCGCACGGCGCCGGCGAGCCGATCGTCCGGACCGGCGGCAATCTCCGCTACCAGGATCTCGAGCTGGCACAGGACGTGTGCGCTGCCCCGTACAACCGCGTGGCCCGCTTCGGTAAGAACAGCGAGCCGGCGCTCACCGCTGCCGGAGAGCTCTTTGCTTCAGGCCTGTCGCCGAAGGGACTCCTCACCTCGGGGACGAACAGCCAGGCGTTCTACGGTTCGCCCCTCGTTGCCTGGACACCGGCACTCGGCGCCTCCGTGTACGAGGTTCAGTGGAGCAAGAAGCGCTATCCGTTCAAGCCGGCGCCGAATCCCCAGAACCAAAACGCGCTCGGCA
Organism: Gaiellales bacterium; assembly: GCA_038237145.1. Classification (GTDB taxonomy): domain Bacteria; phylum Actinomycetota; class Thermoleophilia; order Gaiellales; family Gaiellaceae; genus 3-1-20CM-4-69-9. Next base: position 11,577 of record JBBRZA010000039.1, on the reverse strand, counting down.
CGCTCGTGCTAGGCACGTCCACGGTCCTCCCGCTCAAGCCGGGCACGTGGTACTACCGCGTGCGTGGGTTCAACTACGCGTTGCCGACCGGTGCACAACAGATGTCCTGGTCGGATCCCGCGAGGATCGTCGTCGCAAAGCCCAAATTCCGCGTCGTCGGCCCTTAGCCGAGCGAAAGCTGCGCTTTCGCTCGGGTCTGGTTACGGCGCTTCGCGCTGAACGTGCGCGGGCCGAGCCCGCGCACTCCTACTGGTGCACGGTCGACGATCGACTCCAACCGTGTGGGTACGGGCGCTAAAGCGGCCGCGCCCACATCAGTACGCCTGCGGCTAAGCCGCTTCGCGTTGCTTAGCCTCCGGCCTCTGGCGTCTGTGCAAGCGGGTGGTTATTGAATGGCCTTCAGCAGCTTGCGCCCGAGACGCTCGACTGGCTTCGGGAGAAACCTGCGCTGCTTCTTCACTACCGATGAGCCGAGCCAGAACGCTGTCTTGACGCCGAGGACGTAGCGGTTCCGGGCGCGGTCGGCGAGCGAGTTCTTATCGACCTTGCGCGCGACGGTCGTCGAGCCTACGACGAACCTCGCGTCCTTGAAGCGGCTCGAACGGTAGATCGCCTGGCCCACGACCTTGCGCGGCCCGGCGGTCCAGGTCGTGTCGTGAAAAGCGACCCAGCCCCCGTCGACAACCTTGGGCACCCACTTCTCGAAATCCTCGAGCACGAGGTCGTACTCGTGCGAGCCGTCGACGAAAAGCAGCTCGATCGGTTCGTGGAAGTCGTCCGCCGCCGGTTGCGAGAGCGACGCGATCGGAGTGACGAGATCGGTGATCCCGGAGCGATTGACATTTGCCTTGAAGTCGCCGAAGCGATGGTCGGTGTGCGGGTCGATCGCATAGATCGGAACGGACGCTCCGGCCAGAGAGCCGCGGCCGAGGCAGATCGTCGACTTGCCCATCCAGGAACCGATCTCGACGATCACGCCCGTCCCGGTACACGCGCGCGCGAGAGCGTAGAGCGCCTCGCCTTCCTCGTCCGTCAGCCAGCCCGAGACGTCCGCGATGAGCGGTTTGACGTGCACCGTGAAGTCGTTCATCCCGCGGCGGAGCGTACGGCTTCTTCGTAGATCCGGTCGCGCTCGAACCGGTCGAGCTGCTCCGAGAGCAGGTCGGAGGGCGGCGGCGGATCGCCGGGAGGGAACGGCGCGGGCTTCCCGTCGATCTCCACGGCCTCGAGCATGTCGGCAGGCTCATGCTCGAGCTGAACGGGGCGGTCCAGGCGGGAGCGCAACCAGCCGGCGAGCAGCTGCCCTTGCGGGGCGGTGCCGGTTACGCGAATCCGCTCGACGTTCCCGATCCCGGGCCAGAGGGACGCGAGCTGCCTGCGCCAACGGCTCGTCCGTGCCCACGCGATGTCCGAGACCACGACACGCTCGAAGACTTTGGCAAGCTCCGCATAGTTTTTGGGAAGCTCGGGCCACTCGGTGCTGTCGACGATCAGACGGTCGACGACGCCCACGAGGCTCTCGAATGAGTCGCTGCCGAACGCGGGCACACCGCGCCAACGGAGGAAGGCCGGCAGGTCCGGAAGGAAGAGGGGTTGCACGACGCTCGTCGGCGCGGACGCGCGCTTGCCTTTCAGATGGATCCGGATCGTCTCGGCGCAGATCTGGCGGCCCTCACCCGACGGAAAGACCTCGACGTCGACCCGCGCCTCGAGCCCGTCCTCTTGATCAGGCTCGGGCACGAGGACAATCGTCCGCGACGGATGGCGTTCTGCGAGCCCGGACAGCACATCTTCGGCTGCCTCCACCCACTCGGGCGGGACCCACGCCGTGTGCGTCATCACGCTCGTCCTCTGGAAGGGCACATCCGAGCCCGGCGAGATGCGCAGCGCGGCTACCTCGCGCTCGATCTCGCGGATCGACGCTAGCGCCGCCGCCATGCCCGCCCGTCGCGTTCCATCAGCTCGTCGGCAGCGCTTGGTCCCCACGTTCCGGCCGCGTAGTTCGGGAACGCCGGGCGGTCACGCGCCCATGCCGCGACGACTGCGTCCACGAGCGCCCATTGCTCTTCCACTTCGTCGATGCGCGTGAACAGGGTCGCGTCGCCGAGCATCGCGTCGAGGATAAGACGCTCATATGCCTCGGGAAGGCCGGTCCGGAAGGCGCCGCCGTAGAGGAAGTCCATGTGTACCGTCCGGATCGTCATCCCTTGGCCGGGAACCTTGACCCCGATGGCAAGAGACACTCCTTCGTCGGGCTGCACGTGGACGATCAGGACGTTCGGCTTCAGCCGCTCGACGGAAAGCTCCTCGAACGGCGGGTGCGGTGCACGCTTGAACTGGATCGCGATCGTCGTCTCGCGGCGCGCGAGCCGCTTGCCTGTCCGGACGTAGAACGGCGTGTCGGCCCAGCGCCAGTTGTCGACGTAAAGCTTCGCAGCCACCATGGTTTCCGTCATCGAGTCCGGAGCAACTCCGGACTCCTCGCGGTACGCCGGAACCTCGTCACCCTCGATGTAGCCGCGCCCATACTGCCCGCGCACCACCGATTTCGGCCCCGGTGTGTGCATCGCGCGCAGGACTTTCACTTTCTCGTTGCGCACCGAGTCGGCCGTGAAGTCGATCGGCGGCTCCATCGCGGTAATCGCGATGAGCTGCAGCATGTGGTTCTGGAAGATGTCGCGGATCGCGCCCGCCTGCTCGTAGTACCCGGCGCGGCCTTCGATGCCCATCGTCTCGGCGACGGTGATCTGGATGTGGTCGACGAATTGCCGGTTCCAGATCGGCTCGAAGATGCCGTTCGCGAAGCGCAGCGCGAGCATGTTCTGCACGGTCTCCTTGCCGAGGTAGTGATCGATGCGGAAGACCTCGCGCTCGTCGAAGTACTTCTCGATCACCTTCTGGAGCTCGCGCGCGGATGCGAGATCGTGGCCGAACGGCTTCTCGATGATCAAACGCACCCATCCCTGCGCCGCACGCCGCTTGCCGACGGCGCTGACGACGGTTTCGAAGACACTCGGTGGCGTCGCGAGGTAGTAGACGCGGTTCCCTTGCGTCTCGCGCTCCTGGTCGAGCTCCGTGAGTGTTTCGGCGAGCCGGTCCTCGCCCTCCTCGTCCGCGAAGTCCATCGCGACGTACCGCATGCCGCTCGCGAGCGATTCCCAGACGTCCTCGCGGAAGTCGTCGCGTGAGTGCTCTTGAACCGCCTCTTTCATCCGGTCTCTGAACTCGTCGTCCGTCTCCTCGGAGCGCGAAACGCCGACCACCGCGAAGTTCTCCGGCAGCAGCCGTCGATACGCCAGCGAGTAGAGCGCCGGGAAGAGCTTGCGCTTCGTCAAGTCGCCCGACGCGCCGAAGATCACGAGGATGCACGGATCCGGCGCGCGCCGGACCTCCAGCCCTTCGAGCAGCGGGTTCTCTTGCGCGATCGCCACGGCTAGCGGGGGTCCGGGCCGGCCTTGGCGCGCTCGACTGCCTTGACGGCATGGCCACCGAACTGGTTCCGCAGCGCCGCGGCGACCCTGGCGGAGAACTTGATCTCGTCACGCGACTGGAACCGAGCGAAGAGCGACGCAGCGATCACCGGCGCCGGCACGTTCTCGTTGATCGCCTCGTTGATCGTCCAGCGCCCCTCGCCCGAGTCCTCGACGTACGGGGCGATGTCCTCGAGCTTCGAGCCGTGCGCCTCGAACGCCGAGTGCAGAAGCTCGAGCAGCCAGGAGCGCACGACCGACCCGTTGCGCCAGATGCCGGAGATCTCGTACGCATCGAGGTCGTACTCGGAGTGCTCCATGATCTCGAAGCCCTCGGCGTACGACTGCATGAGGCCGTACTCGATGCCGTTGTGCACCATCTTCACGAAGTGGCCGGCGCCGGACGGGCCGACGTGCGCATACCCCTTGTCGGGCGCGAGCGCGTTGAAGATGGGCTCGAGCCGTTGCACCGGTTCGTCGTCGCCGCCGACCATCAGACAGAAGCCGACCTCGAGACCCCAGACACCACCGGATACGCCCGCGTCGGCGAAGTGGACACCGCGGTGCTTCGCCTCCACGTAGCGGCGCTTCGAGTCGCGGAAGTTCGAGTTGCCGCCGTCGACGATCGTGTCGCCGTCGTCGGCGATCTCGAGCAGCTCATGGAACGTCGTCTCGGTGATCTCGCCCGCCGGGATCATCATCCAGAACGCGCGCGGCGTCGCGAGCTGTTCTTTGAGCTGTTCGAGCGAGTCGGCCGTCCGCGTTTCGACGTTGGGGTCGTACGTATGCATGTCGTGACCGTGTTCACGCAGGCGCTCTGTCATGCCGGAGCCCATGCGGCCGAGCCCGATCATCCCTAGTTGCACTAGAGGTCCTCCAGTCTGACCCGCACGATCGACCGCCCGCGTTCTTTCAGGGAGCGGAAGTCGCCTTCGGCCTGGGCCCGAATCAGACGGCCGAACCCGAAATCCTCGCCGGGAATCGAGATTTCCTCACCCGTGTCGTCGACGACCTGGACGAAGAGCCCGGTCGGGGGGCCGCCCTTGTGGAGCTGTCCCGTCGAGTGCAGGTATCGCGGCCCCAGCCCGTGCGTGACGACGCAGCCGGTCTCGTGTCCTCGATCGATCAGAGGCTGCAGCTCGCGCTCGCGCATCGGATCGATGAATGCCTGAATCGCGATGTAGTTCGGCGGCTCGGCGCGCGCAAACAAGTCGTCGAGCGAGCCTTCGGGCTCGACTGTTGGATCATCGCCCGAGGCGAGCACCTCTTTCGTCTTGTCCTTTGCCGCCTGGACGTCCGGCTGATCGAAGGGGTTGATCTGCAGGGTGGCTCCGGCCACTGCGACGGCGAACTCCCAGCGGAAGAACTCGGCGCCGATCTCGCTCGCGTCCCTCAGTTCCACCTCAACAGCCTGCCGGTCGGGGCCTGCCGGGCTCTCGCCGGGAGCCGGCACGAGCCCTTTCCCCTGCTTGCCCGTGGATTCGGCGATCAGCTGTTCGGCCCACAACCCGAACCGGCCCTCCGTCTCGGCGATGCACACCTTGTCGCGCCCGTCGCGCCAACCCTCACCGAGCTGGAGGCCCAGCTGGAGTCCCGGGCTGGCATCGCCGCGGCAAGCCTCCGCCATGCGGCCGCCGTTGGCGAGCACCCGGTCGACGTCGATGCCCATCAACGCTGCCGGCACGATCCCGAACGGCGACAGTGCCGAGTAGCGGCCCCCGATGGTCGGCTCACCTGCGAACACGCGCATGCTGCGCGTGTTCGCCAACTGTTCGAGGGACGAGCCGGGATCGGTTATCGCGATGAACTGCTCCCCTTCACCTATCTTTGCCCAGAAGTACTCGAACTGCGAGAGCGTCTCGAGTGTGCCGCCCGACTTCGACGAGACGATGAACATCGTCTTGCCCAGATCCAGGGACTTCTCCGCATGTCGGATCATCGCGGGATGGGTGGTGTCGAGCACGTGGAGCTGCTTGGCCCCGAACGTGCGCTTCAGCACCTCGGGCGCAAGCGAGGAGCCCCCCATGCCGAGCAGGACGAACGTCTCGAACCTCTTGCGCGCTTCCGCCGCGAACTCGGCGATCTCGCCGGCGCGCTCCTCCATCCGCTTCGGCTCGTCGAGCCAGCCCAGCCACTTGTCCTCGTCCGCGCCGGTCCAGACCGTCGCGTCGCGTGCCCAGATCCGTTCGACGAGCTCCTGCTGAGTCGCGACGCTCATCGGCTGCCTTCCGGCCGATGAACGGTGGAAGGGGCGTGAGGGGAAACCGGGAGGTTTCCCCACTCTTTCTCCTCAGTGCATGCGGCGGCGGTCGCCACGGCGCGGGCGCTGAGGCGATCCCTAAAGAAGGGAGCTCGTGAGGGAAACATGGTTTCCCTTACGCGAGCGAGCCGAAGGCGAGCGACCGTCACGCGCGCACGAGCTCGCCGCGCTTGGCACTGATTCCGTCCAGCAGCTCCTGGAAGGAGTCGCTGAACTTCTGCACGCCCTCGCGCTCGAGGGTGTCCGAGACGTCGTCGTAGTCGACGCCGGCGGCCGCAAGGTCTTCGAACAGCTTGCGCGCGGCGTCGACGTCCTTCGTCAAGGTCAGCTCGACCTTGCCGTGGTCCTGAAACGCGCGGATGGTCTCCTCGGGCATCGTGTTCACCGTCTCGGGGCCGATCAGCTCTTCGATGTACATGACGTCGCGGTAGTCGGGATTCTTCGTGGAGGTCGACGCCCATAGGCAGCGCTGCTTCGTGGCGCCTTTGCCTTCGAGGGCTTCCCAGCGCGGCCCGGCGAAGATCTCGAGGTAGTTCTGGTACGCGAGCTTCGCGTTCGCGATTGCGAGCTTGCCCTTCAGCTTCGTCGCGGCCCCGCCGATCTCGTCGAGCCGCTTGTCCGCCTCCGTGTCCACGCGCGAGACGAAGAAGCTCGCCACCGAGTGCACCTGCTTGGGGTCTCCACCGCTCTCGACGAGCCGTTCGAGGCCGCGGATGTAAGCCTCCATGACTTCCTTGTGGCGCTCCAGCGAAAAGATCAATGTCACGTTGATGCTTTTCCCCGAGGCGATCATCTCCTCGATCGCGCCGAGCCCGGGCTCGGTCGCCGGGATCTTCACGTAGAGGTTCGGCTTGTCGATCCAGTCGTGCAGCCGGTGCGCCTCGGCGATCGTGCCGTCACGGTCGTAAGCAAGCGTCGGGTCTACCTCCCACGAGACGTACCCGTCGAGACCTTCGCCCTCGTCCCAGACCCTGCGCAGCAGATCGCAGGCGTCCGAGATGTCGTGTGAGGAGAGTTGCAGGAAGATCTCCTTCGGGTCCTCTTCGCCCGACTCGAGGATCTCCTTCAACTGCTCGTCGTACGAGTCACCTTCCGAGATCGCCTTCTGGAAAATGGTCGGATTCGAGGTAACGCCGACGACAGCGTCCTCCTCCATCATCTTCGCGAGCTTCCCGCTCCGCAGCATCTGCCGCGAGAGGTAGTCGATCCACACGCTCTGGCCGAGCGCGGACAGCTTGTGCAGGTTCGATTCAGGCATGAGAGGTGTTCCTTTCCATTTCCAAGTCTGTGATCATCTGCAGTCGTTTCACGTAGGGCTGGCCGCCGTCGAATCGTGCCGCCACGAAGGTCGTGACGAGGTCGCGCGTCAGCGACGGCCCGACGACCTCGGAGCCGAGGCAGAGGATGTTCATGTCGTCATGCTCTACGCCCTGGTGGGCGGAGTAAACGTCGTGGCAGATTGCGGCGCGGATCCCGGGCAGCTTGCAGGCAGCGATCGAGGCGCCCACGCCGGAACCGCAGACGAAGACTCCACGTTCGGCGTCGCCGCGGAGAACGGCCTCGCCGATCTCGCGCGCCTTGTCCGGATAGTCGAGCCGGACGGCGTCGGTGTCGGTACCCAGGTCCACCACGGAGTGCCCAGCGAGGGCCTCGAGCACAGCGTCACGCAGGCGGACGCCCCGGTGGTCGAATGCGATCGCCACCTTCACGGATGGACCGTACCCCACCGGCACAAGACGACGCCTGGCTCCTAGAATGGCCGGCGATGGATGCGAACGAACTCCGCGAGCTCGGCCAGCAGTTCCGCATCGATTCGATCCGCCCGGCAGCTGTCGCGAAGTCGGGCCATCCCACCTCGGGCATGTCCGCCGCCGACCTGATGGCCGTGCTGATCGCGAACCATTACCGCTACGACTTCGATAACCCGAAGCAGGCGACGAATGACCGTCTGGTCTTCTCAAAGGGCCATGCCTCAACGCTCTACTACGCGATCCTCCGCGCCGCCGGGGCGATCACCGACGACGAGCTGCTCACATACCGCAAGTTCGGCAGCATGCTCGAGGGGCACCCGACTCCGCTCATCCCATGGGTGGACGTCGCGACGGGCTCGCTCGGGCAGGGCCTGCCGATCGGCGTCGGGATGGGGCTCGCCGCGAAGTACCTCGACCGCCTTCCTTCGCGCGTCTGGGTGCTCTGCGGCGACAGCGAGATGGCGGAGGGCTCGATGTGGGAGGCCTACGAGCACGCGTCGCACTACGAGCTCGACAACCTGACCGCGATCATCGACGTCAACCGTCTCGGGCAGCGCGGGGAGACGATGATCGGCTGGAACACGGGCGTGTACGTCGAGCGCGCGCGTGCGTTCGGCTGGAACGCGATCGAGATCGACGGGCACAACGTCGAGGAGATCGACCGCGCCTACAAGGTGGCGGAAGAGACGGCAGGACGTCCGACGGTGATCGTGGCGCGCACGATCAAGGGCAAGGGAGTAAAGGCCGTCGAGGACAAGAACGGCTGGCACGGCAAGCCGCTCGACGATCCCGACGCGGCCATCGAGGAGCTCGGCGGCGTCCGCAACATCCGCGTCGAAGTCGCAAAGCCGAACTCTGCCGAGCCGCACCGCTTCCCGGAAGGGCCGCTCGAGTTGCCGCGCTACGAACTCGGACAAGAAGTTGCCACGCGCAAGGCATACGGCGAGGCGCTCGCGGCGCTCGGGTCCGCTCGCGGAGACGTGGTCGCCCTCGACGGCGAGGTGAGCAACTCGACGTTCGCCGAGATCTTCAAGGAGACGCATCCCGACCGCTTCTTCGAGATGTACATCGCGGAGCAGCAGCTCATCGCCGCGGCCGTCGGCCTGCACGCGCGCGGCTGGAATGCCTTCGCCTCCACCTTCGCAGCGTTCTTTTCGCGTGCGTACGACTTCGTCCGCATGGCCGCCATCAGCCGCGTGAATCTGCGCCTCGCGGGCTCACACGCGGGCGTGTCGATCGGCGAGGACGGCCCTTCGCAGATGGCGCTCGAGGACATCGCCTCGCTGCGGGCAATTCACTCCAGCGTGGTGCTGCACCCATGCGACGCGAATCAAACCGCCAAGCTCGTCGTGGCGATGGCGGACACGAAGGGCATCGTGTTCCTGCGCACGCTCCGCCCCAACACGCCGGTGATCTACGGGCCGGACGAGGAGTTCGAGGTCGGCGGCAGCCGCGTCATCCGCTCGTCGGAGGACGACGACGTCACGATCGTCGGCACGGGCATCACGGTGCACGAGGCGCTGAAGGCCGCGGACGCTCTCGAGGTAGACGGCATCACCGCCCGTGTGATCGACGCCTACTCGATCAAGCCAATCGATACTGACGCGCTCCAGGCGGCCGCCGAGGCGACGGGCAAGATCGTCACCGTCGAGGACCACTTCCCCGAGGGAGGCCTCGGCGACGCGGTGCTGGCCGCGCTGGCCGAAGGGGACGAGCACCCGCGCGTCGTCAAGCTCGCCGTCCGCGAGATGCCGCGCTCGGGAAAGCCCGAAGAGCTGCTCGGCGCCTACGGCATCGACGCGGAGCACATCGCTGCCGCGAGCCGCAAACTCGTCCAAGCTCAGGTAGCGGCGTCGTAGACTCGGACTGATCGATCATCCACGCGACCCGCTGCTGCGGGCGCGTCTATGGGCACACGGGCGCAAAAGGGTGATCGGCTTGCCCGAAACTGCGTAGGGTTCGCTCGCAGCCCTGGGGATCTTGCTGACGCATTTCCGGGCCGTAACAGTAGACATGGCCCCGAGTCAGCCGAGCGGCGTCTCTGCGGCACCACCCCGCAGCGTCCTCGCGGACGACCACCCCGCCCACGACGGGATCTTCCCGCTACGGACGTTCCCGCTACGGACGCTCGTCGGGGGCCTCGCCGCGATCGGCCTGGTGTTCCTGGCACTGGCCCTAACGTACTGGTACCTCGACCAACAAGCAGCGGCACGCGCCCGGACGAGCGTCACTGCAGCCCGGAACGTCGAGCAGATGCGCTACTACGACGAGGCGCTGACGATGTCGGCCCGCCTCAACCCGTTCTCGGCGGACAGATCGTACGAGCGCCGCTACCTCCGGCTCGGGCCGCAGCTCGACGGGGTGATCCGCGACACCATGAGGCTCGTCGACGATCGCCATGCTGCGGCCGACATCGCGCTGACGGGTGACGCCAACAAACGTCTCGTCGCCATGGAGATGCACTCCTTTGCGCTCGTGCGCACGGGCGAACCACGCCGTGCGTACGCGCTGCTGACGAGCCCCGCGTACAACACCCAAAAGCGTCGCTATGCGCACGGATTCGAACACGCGTTGAGCCGCTTCACGTACGTGACGGCCAAGACCTCCGGGGAGGCGACATTCTACGTCAGCGTGATGCTCGGCGTGAGTTTCGCGCTGCTGCTGTTCGGGATCCTCCCGATCTCGTTGTACCTCGTGCATGCCGCACGGCGCTGGAGTGCAGAGCGGAAGTCGGCCTACGAAGACGCCCTCGCCCACGAGATCCTCGCAGTGCAGAACGAGCAATTGCGCGAGCTCGACCGGCTCAAGGACGACTTCGTCGCATCGGTCTCACATGAGCTGCGAACCCCCCTCACCTCGATTCGCGGCTATGTCGAAATGATGCTCGACGACATGCAGCTCCGCGACGAACATCGCCACTTCCTCTCGATCGTGGATCGAAACAGCGAGCGTCTGATGAAACTCGTCTGCGACCTGCTGTTCATGGCGCAGGTGGACGCCGGCAGGTTCGAACTCGAGTACGCGAGCGTCGACCTGGCTCGGTTGGCTGCCGAGCGAGTGGAGGCACTCTTGCCGATCGCCGAGGCCAAGGGGATTTCGGTCCGAGTAGACGGCGAAGGTGTCATCGCCGACGGCGATCCGCTGCGCCTCGCGCAGATGATGGACAACCTGCTGTCGAACGCGCTGAAGTTCACGGAGGACGGGGGTCAGGTTGTCGTTCGTGTGCTCCGTACTCCCGAGACCAGCGTGATCGAGTTTTCCGATACGGGGATCGGGATGTCCGCCGGCGACCAGCAGCGCCTGTTCGAGCGCTTCTTCCGCGCCGAGGGAGCACTCTCTCGTTCGATCGCAGGGACGGGCCTCGGACTCTCGATCGTCGCTGCGATCGTCGATGCACACGGCGGAAAGCTGAACGTACAGAGTACCGAGAAGGAAGGGACAACGTTCCGAGTAGAGCTTCCCCTGCGAGCCCGGGCGGCCGCTGCACTCCAAGAGGAGGTGGCGGCGTGATCGCTGGTGAGCGAAGCGCGCCACTCGTCCTCGTCGCCGACGACGATGCGGACATCAGAGACCTCATCGTCTTTCGCCTGCGGCACGCAGGGTACGAGGTAATCGCGGTTGCCGATGGTGAGGCTGCGCTCGATTGCGCGCTCACCCGTGCTCCCGACCTCGCGGTTCTCGACCTGATGATGCCGAAGCTGACCGGTCTCCAGGTGACGCAGGCGCTCCGCGACAGCGACGAGACGAATCGCATGCCCGTGATCCTGTTGACCGCCCGCGTCCAGGAAGCCGACGTCACACGCGGCTTCGAGGCCGGGGCTGACGACTACCTCAAGAAGCCGTTCAGCCCGGCGGAGCTGCAGGCACGCGTGCAGGCGATCCTCGGACGGCGCTGAGCGGGATGTGGGCGACGATCGCGCGGGGCTAGTCACCTGAGTCGTTAGTTCGGAGGGGCCGGCTCCGAACGTCGTCCTCATCGACGACGATTGGAGGCTGTTATGGCGCAGCGTGCAGAAGTCGTGCTCAGCGGTGAGGAGCGGGAGACACTGGAGCGGTGGGCTCGGCGTCCGAAGAGCTCGCAGGCGTTGGCGTTTCG